>NZ_JBHXDN010000048.1:0-69816 GCF_042726075.1 Kitasatospora sp. NPDC127035
GTCCTGTTTCACGTGAAACAGGACCGGGCCCCGGCCGTTCGTCGCTCTCGGGCCTCAGCCGCGCCGGTGCCGTCCGCCGCCGGCCTGGACGGCCTCGTCGTCCTCGGCCGCGGCGCCGCCGGCCTTCTTCTTCCGGCGCTCGCGCACGATCTCGATGAGGATCGGCGAGACGGAGAGCAGCACGATCAGCAGCACCGCCGGGATCAGGTACTTGTCGATCACCGGGGCGAGCGCGTCGCCGAAGAAGTAGCCGATCAGCAGCATCGACTCGGTCCAGAGCACGCCGCCGATGACGTTCCAGAGGAAGAAGGTCTTCGCCGGCATCTCCAGGGTGCCCGCGACGGGGTTCAGGAAGGTCCGGACGATCGGCATGAAGCGGGCGAGCACGACGGCCTTGCCCGGCCCGAACTTGTTGAAGTACTCCTCGGCCTTCAGCACGTACTCGCGGCGGAAGATCTTCGACTCGGGCTTGTCGAACATCTTCGGCCCGACCTTCACCCCGATCTGGTGCCCGAGCTGGGCGCCGACGATGGCGGCGATCGGGGCCCCGATCAGGAGAGTCGCGATCGGCAGCCGGGTGCCTTCGCCGAGGACCGACGAAGCGGCGTCCGAGGCGGCGACACCCGCGATGATGAGCAGCGAGTCACCCGGGAAGAAGAACCCGACCAGGAGGCCGGTCTCCGCGAAGATGATCGCGATCAGCCCGATGGCACCGAGGGACGAGATCAGTGATTTGGCGTCGAGCAGATTGACGGCCAGCTGGTTGTAGTCCACGGGCGCAGAATAGCGGGCTTGTCTTTACCAAAGCTTCGCGCCCGGGGCTGAGCGGGCCCTCATCCCTTCGTCGCATGCCGCTCCGCGCCCGCCGCACACCCCTGCGGGACACCCCGGCGGGCGCTCCCCGGGCCTCCCCGGGGAGCGCCCGGGGAGGCCCGCCGTCCCGACTGGCGGGCCACATGGTGGAGCCGGTGGGCGTTCTGGGAAGATGGCACGGGCGCCCGGTCCGCGGTGGCACCACCCTCATGGCCGACCCGCGGCGGTTGCCTCGAACCTTGGTACCGGCAGGCCGCACCGCAGAGCCGCGCATCGGCCCTGGTACCCCGGAGTCGTCACCAGGCGTACACAGCGTCGGACAGCACCGTCCGTACGCCGCAAAACCCGACAGGAGCGGATTCGCATGCCCATCGCAACTCCCGAGGTCTACAACGAGATGCTGGACCGGGCCAAGGCGGGAAAGTTCGCCTACCCGGCGATCAACGTGACCTCGTCGCAGACCCTGCACGCCGCGCTGCGCGGCTTCGCCGAGGCCGAGAGTGACGGCATCATCCAGATCTCGACCGGTGGTGCGGAGTTCCTGGGCGGCCAGCACAACAAGGACATGGTGACCGGCGCCGTCGCGCTCGCCGAGTTCGCGCACATCGTCGCCGCCAAGTACGACATCACCGTCGCGCTGCACACCGACCACTGCCCGAAGGACAAGCTGGACGGCTACGTCCGGCCGCTGCTGGCGGTCTCCGCCGAGCGCGTGGCCCAGGGCCGGAACCCGCTCTTCCAGTCGCACATGTGGGACGGCTCGGCCGAGACCCTGGCCGACAACCTGGCGATCGCCCAGGAGCTGCTCGCCCAGGCCGCCGCCGCCAAGATCATCCTTGAGGTCGAGATCACCCCGACCGGCGGCGAGGAGGACGGCGTCACCCACGAGATCAACGACGAGCTGTACACCACCGTCAACGACGCCGTCCGCACCGCCGAGGCGCTGGGCCTGGGCGAGAAGGGCCGCTACCTGCTGGCGGCCTCGTTCGGCAACGTGCACGGCGTCTACAAGCCGGGCAACGTGGTGCTGAAGCCGGAGCTGCTGCGCGAGCTGCAGGACGCGATCGGCAAGCAGTACGGCAAGAACGACCCGTTCGACTTCGTCTTCCACGGCGGCTCCGGCTCGACCACCGAGGAGATCGCCACCGCGCTGGAGAACGGTGTCGTGAAGATGAACCTGGACACCGACACCCAGTACGCCTTCACCCGCCCGGTCGTGGACCACGTGTTCCGCAACTACGACGGTGTCCTGAAGGTCGACGGCGAGGTCGGCAAGAAGAACACCTACGACCCCCGCACCTGGGGCAAGCTCGCCGAGGCGGGCATGGCCGCCCGCGTGCTGGAGGCCGCCAAGCAGCTGCGCTCGGCCGGCAACCGCCTGAAGTAGGGTCCCGCCCGACGGCAGGGTCTGCGGTCATGCCCCCCAGTGGTTCACTGGGGGGCATGACCATTCACAAGGACCTCCTCGGGGGTCCGCCTCCGACCCACCTGCCCGCCGAGCCCGCTCCGCTGGAGCTGCTGGCCGGCGGCGCCTCCCCGGCCGAGGTCGCGGCGAAGTACCCGACCTCCTCCCTCGCCTGGGCCCAGCTCGCCGACGACGCCTACGCCGCCGGCCGCACCGTCGAGTCCTACGCGTACGCCCGTACCGGCTACCACCGCGGGCTGGACGCGCTGCGCCGGGCCGGCTGGAAGGGCCACGGCCCGGTGCCGTGGGAGCACGAGCCGAACCGCGGCTTCCTGCGGGCGCTGCACGCGCTCGGGCGGGCCGCCGGCGCGATCGAGGAGAAGGAGGAGGCGGAGCGCTGCCTGCAGTTCCTCCGGGACAGCTCGCCGACCGCCGCCGCCACGCTCGGCTGACGACACCCGACGCGCCGGACGACCGCCCCTGCTGCCCGGACGGGCGGCAGGGGCGGTTTCGTCCGCTCCGCCCACCCGGAACGTGGACACCCGTCGGTCCACCGTGTCAGGGTGGGCGGGCGAGGGGGGCGCATCGGTTCGAGGTTCCGCGGCCCCACGGGTCGACAGGAAGCTCCACCGTGCCAGCAGCCAGCCCCGCCCCCCGCGGCGACCGCCCCCGTGGTTCCGGCACGAACGGTGCACGTCGGGCCCGCGCCCGTACCTCCGGGCCCGGCACCGCACGGCGCGGCACGGCTCCCCGCCCCCGGTCGTCCTCGCGCCGCCGCAGCAGGCCCCGCCGGCGGCTCGGGCCCGGCATGGTCGCGGCCCTGGTGGCCGCGGTGGCGATACTCGGCGGCACGCTGTTCGTCCTGAAGCGCCCCGACGCCCTGCCCGGCGCCGACCGGACCGCCCAGGGCCGGGTGGCCCCGGCCGACGGCAACGCCCCCGCCCCGACCCCTCCGGCGGCCCCGGCAGCCGCCCCCGTCGCGCCCACCCCGACGCCCACCCCGACGCCGACCGCCGCACCCACACCCACACCCACACCGGAACCGACCACGCCGGACCCCGGCTTCAAGGGCACGGGTACCTTCACCGTCGCCCAGGGCTCCGCCGCCCCGGTCGGCAAGGGCACCGTCCGCCGCTACCGGGTCGAGGTCGAGGACGGCATCGGCATCGATCCGCCGGCCGCCGCCGCACAGGTCCAGGCGATCCTCGCCGACAAGCGCGGCTGGACCAACGACCGCAGGAACGGCTTTCAACTGGTGTCCGGCGGCGCCTACGACTTCACCGTGAAGATCGCCTCACCCGCCACCGTCGACAGGATCTGCGGCGCCGCCGGACTGGACACCCGCGGCGAGGTGAACTGCAACGTCGGCAACCAGGTGCTGGTCAACGTCAAGCGCTGGACGATCGGGTCCCCCCAGTTCAGCGGCCCGATCGACGAGTACCGGGCACTGATCGTCAACCACGAGGTCGGCCACCGGATCGGCCACGGCCACGAGACCTGCCCGGGCCAGGGAAAGCCCGCGCCGGCCATGATGCAGCAGATCTACGGCCTCAAGGGCTGCGTGCCCAACGCCTGGCCGTACAGCCCCGAGGGCACCTACCTGGGCGGTCCCGCAGTCTCCTGAACCTGCCTGGAACGGGACGGAGTTGAGACACGTTCGGCGTACGGCCGGAACGGCTCCGGCCGTAGGCTGGCGCCATGATCAGCGCAACCGCCCCGACCGACGACCGCCTCGCGACCGCCCGTTCCGCGGCTGCGCGCCCCGCCCCCTCCCGCCACCGGCTGCTCGCCCTCGCGGGCACCGCCGGACTCCTGCTCGGCACGGCCGCCTGCGGCTCCGACGGCGGCGGCACCGGCGCGGCCGGCGCGGGCCGGCTCTCCTACGACCAGGCCCGGTCGACCGCCCAGGACCTGTCGGAGTCCGGCCCCTGCCCGTTCGGCCTGGACCTCGCGGCGGCCCTCAAGGGGGCCGGGGTGGACCTCCCGGTCACCGCCGGGGCCAAGGGGCACCTGACGGCCGAGACCGAGGTCGAGGCGGAGGTCCCGGCCCAGCCCTGGCCCTCCGGGGCCACCCCGCCCGCGGGGATACCCTCGATCCCGGCCACGCCCGCAAGGGCATGGGTGACCTGCCACTTCACGGCCGGCGCCACTCCGGTCCGGGTCGACCTGCTGGCCCTCGCGGAGCACGGCCCGGCGATCAGCCTGATGCTCCCGCACATCCAGCGGTTCGGGAACCTCGGTGTGGACCAGCTCCAGGACTTCGCCGACCGGCAGCCCGCCACCGGCCAGACCAAGGTCACCCCGGGCGGGGGTCTGGTGGGCGTCTCCCGACCGGCCGTCCGCGGCAAGGGGGACCTCGCGCTGACCCTCACCCAGACCACCGGCGAGGCCCCGACCGAGCCCGCCCTGACCGGCGAACCGCTGCGCAGGGCCACCGAACGGCTCGCCGCGCAACTGCGTCCCTGACCGACCGTCGACCGGCTCCGCCCATCACCCGGCCGCCGCCGCCCGACCGCATGCCGGCTGCCGCGGGCCGGCGGGCTCAGCCCAGGACCGGCAGGTGACCGCGCAGGTCGCTGCGCTCGCCGCCGGCCGACACCGCGGCGGCCTCCACCGCGTCCGCCCAGCCGGTCCGGCCGGTGGCCAGCCGGATCCAGGTGAGCGGATCGGTCTCGACCACGTTCGGCGGGGTGCCCCGGGTGTGCCGCGGCCCCTCGACGGCCTGCACCACCGCGTACGGCGGGATCCGCAGCTCGACGGCACCGCCGGGTGCCTGGTCGGCGAAGGCGTCGGCCAGCAGCCGGGTGACGGCGGCGACCGCCTGCCGGGCGTGCGGGAAGTCCGCCCGGCCGAGCGCGTCGGCCAGGTCGTCGGCGTGCACGACCGTCTCGACCAGCCGGGTCACCAGCATGTCGGTGAGCGTCATCGAGCCGAGCCGGATCTCGAACCGCCGGCCCGGGATCCGGGTGTCCTCCCCGTCCAGTGCGTCGACGAGCCCGTCCGCGGCCCGCGCGAAGGCTTCCGCCACGGAGGCCGGCTCACCGCCGAACTCGCCCGCGGCCTTCTCCCGCGCCTGCCCGTCGAGCAGCGGCGCGACCGTGCCGACCCGGGCGACCCACGCCAGCAGGTCGAGCGGCGGACGGCCCTCCAGCGGGTCGCCGAGGTGCGCGGGTACCCAGTCGATCTGGACGGCGAGGTGCGCGACCAGCTCGCGCACCCGCCACTCCCCCAGCCGGGTGGGCCGGGCGAGCAGCTCCGCCGCGTCCGGGCGGGCGCAGAACTCCCGGACGGCGTCGCGCAGCGCGACGGTCTGCTCGGCCAGCGCGGCGCTGACCTTGGAGTGCTGGTACGTACGGGACTTGGCAGGCATGCGCCCCAACATACGCCGGGGGGCGGACGGTTCCGCAGACCCGCCCGCCCCTCAGCACAGCCCGGTCAGGCGAGCAGAGCCTCGATGACGCCGGTGTGGACGTCCTTCAGCTCGGCCAGCGAGACGGTGAACAGGCCCTGCACGTCCAGCACGTCGCCGTCGACCACGCCGACCCGGGTGGCCGGCAGACCGCGCGCGGTGCACATGTCGTTGAACCGGAGCTCCTCGCTGCGCGGCACCGCGACGACCGCGCGGCCGGCCGACTCGGAGAACAGGAACACGAACGGGTCCTGGCCCTCGGGCACGATGATCCGCGCGCCGTGGCCGCCCTTGAGGCAGCTCTCCACCAGGGCCTGGCCGAGGCCGCCGTCGGAGAGGTCGTGCGCGGCGTCGATCATGCCGTCACGCGAGGCGGCGATCAGGATGTCGCCGAGCAGGCGCTCGCGCTCCAGGTCGACCTTGGGCGGCAGACCGCCCAGGTGGTCGTGGACCGCCTGCGACCAGGCCGAGCCGCCCAGCTCGTCCTCGGTGTCGCCGAGCAGGTAGAGCAGCTGCCCCTCCTCGGCGAAGGCCACCGGGGTGCGGCGGGTGACGTCGTCGATGACACCGAGCACCGCGACCACCGGGGTCGGGTGGATGGCGACCTCGCCGGTCTGGTTGTAGAGCGAGACGTTGCCGCCGGTGACCGGGGTGCCGAGCGTCAGGCAGGCGTCGGCCAGGCCGCGGGTGGCCTCGGCGAACTGCCACATCACGTCCGGGTCCTCGGGGGAGCCGAAGTTGAGGCAGTCGGAGACCGCGAGCGGCTTGGCGCCGCCGGCCGCGACGTTGCGGTACGCCTCGGCGAGGGCCAGCTGGGCACCGGTGTACGGGTCCAGCTTGGTGTAGCGGCCGTTGCCGTCGGTGGCGACCGAGACGCCGAGGTTGGTCTCCTCGTCGATCCGGATCATGCCCGAGTCCTCGCCGACCGAGAGCACGGTGTTGCCGAGCACGTAGCGGTCGTACTGGTCGGTGATCCAGGACTTGGAGGCCTGGTTCGGGTGACCGGCGAGCTTGAGCAGGTCGGCCTTGAGGCCCTCGCCGGTGGTCGGGCGGGCCAGCCGCTCGGCGGTCGGGGCGTCGGCCTGCAGCGCGTCCTGCCAGCTCGGGCGGGCGTAGGGGCGCTCGTAGGTCGGGCCCTCGTGGGCGACGGTGCGCGGCGGTACGTCGACGACCAGGTCACCGTGCCAGAAGATCTCCAGGCGCTCGCCCTCGGTCACCTCACCGATGACGGTGGCGATGACGTCCCACTTCTCGCAGATCTCCAGGAAGCGGTCGACCTTGTCGGGCTCGACGATGGCGCACATGCGCTCCTGCGACTCGCTCATGAGGATCTCCTCGGGCGAGAGCGTGTGGTCGCGCAGCGGCACGGTGTCGAGCTCGATCCGCATGCCGCCGGAGCCGGCCGAGGCCAACTCGCTGGTGGCGCAGGACAGGCCGGCGCCGCCGAGGTCCTGGATGCCCTTGACGAGCTTCTCCCGGAAGATCTCCAGGGTGCACTCGATGAGGAGCTTCTCCTGGAACGGGTCGCCGACCTGGACGGCCGGGCGCTTGGCCGGGCCGGTGGCGTCGAAGGTCTCGGAGGCGAGCACCGAGACACCGCCGATGCCGTCGCCGCCGGTCCGGGCCCCGTACAGGATGACCTTGTTGCCGGCGCCGGTGGCCTGCGCGAGGTGGATGTCCTCGTGCTTCATGACGCCCACGCACAGGGCGTTGACCAGCGGGTTGCCCTGGTAGCAGGAGTCGAAGACGACCTCGCCGCCGATGTTCGGCAGGCCCAGGCAGTTGCCGTAGCCGCCGATGCCCGCGACGATGCCGGGCAGCACGCGCCGGGTGTCCGGGTGGTCGGCCGCGCCGAACCGCAGCGGGTCCATCACGGCGACCGGGCGGGCGCCCATCGCCAGGATGTCGCGGACGATGCCGCCGATGCCGGTGGCCGCGCCCTGGTAGGGCTCGATGTACGACGGGTGGTTGTGCGACTCGACCTTGAAGGTGACCGCGTAACCCTGGCCGACGTCGACCACACCGGCGTTCTCGCCGATGCCGACGAGCATCGCGTCGGTCTCCGGCTTCTTCTCGCCGAACTGCTTCAGGTGGACCTTGGAGCTCTTGTACGAACAGTGCTCGGACCACATGACCGAGTACATGGCGAGTTCCGCGCCGGTCGGACGGCGGCCCAGAATCTCCCGGATCCGCGCGTACTCGTCCTTCTTGAGGCCGAGTTCGGCCCAGGGCTGGCCGGCGTCCGGGGTCTGCTCGGCGTTCTTGACGGTGTCGAGGCTCATCAGGCGTTCACCAGCTGCTTCAGGACGGAAGTGAAGAAGCCCAGGCCCTCGGTGGTGGGACCGGTGAGCGGCTCCACGGCGTGCTCGGGGTGCGGCATCAGGCCGACGACATTGCCGGCGGCGTTGGTGATGCCCGCGATGTCGCGGTACGAACCGTTGGGGTTGACGTCCAGGTAACGGGCGACCACACGGCCCTCCGCCTCCAGTTCGTCGAGGACGCGCTCGTCGGCGACGAAGCGGCCCTCGCCGTTCTTCAGCGGCACGACGATTTCCTGGCCGACCGCGTAATCCCGGGTCCAGGCAGTGCCGTTGTTCTCGATCCGCAGCTTCTGGTCGCGGCAGACGAAGTGCAGCGAGTCGTTGCGGGTGAGGGCGCCCGGCAGCAGGTGCGATTCACAGAGCACCTGGAAGCCGTTGCAGATACCGAGAACCGGCATTCCCAGCTTCGCCTGCTCGATGACGGTGTCCATCACCGGCGAGAAGCGGGAGATGGCGCCGCAGCGCAGATAGTCGCCGTAACTGAATCCGCCCGGCAGGACGACCGCGTCGACCTGGTGGAGATCCTTGTCACGGTGCCAGAGGGCGACCGGCTCGGCGCCGGCCAGGCGGACCGCACGACGGGCGTCGCGATCGTCGAGCGAGCCGGGGAAAGTGACGACGCCGACGCGGGTGGTCACTTCGCCTCCTCCTCGACGCGGACGGTGAAGTCCTCGATCACGGTGTTGGCGAGAAAGGTCTCGGCGGCTTCGCGGATACGGGCGAGCACGGCGTCGTCGACCGGGCCCTCCAGCTCCAGCTCGAAGCGCTTGCCCTGGCGGACGTCGGCGATCCCGGTGAATCCGAGACGGGGCAGCGCACGCTGCACCGCCTGTCCCTGGGGGTCGAGGATCTCCGGCTTGAGCATGACGTCGACTACGACGCGTGCCACTGGCACTCCCGGTGGTGTCTTCGTGAGGCGGGGGAACTCCAGACTACCGGGGGTTTCGGGCGGGATTGCTGGCCGGGCGGCGCGACGCGCGTAGACCCGAGACCCTTACGTCACAAGGGCTCCGGACGCCGGGCGCCCCCCGCACACCGTCCCATTTCGCCGGATTCCCGGACCCCAGCGAGAACACCCGAAGAGCACCCGAATACCGCCACTCCGGGACAGATCCCCCAACCGCGTGCCCGGGTATCCGACGCGGCGGCGAAGACACGTGAATATCCGGAAAAGAAAGCCGGACTCTTCGATTTCTCCCCGCTTCGGGTGCAGAATAGGGCCACCTGCCGCGGCAAGTGCTGCGTATCCGGCATGCCATCGGGCCTGCCCGTATGCGCTTGCGCGAGGGGTGCACATCAGGCCCCGGAGCGCACCCGCGCCCGGTCGGCCGAATTGCCCGAGAGGATTGACACCCATGGCTCAGCGTGTAGTTGTCACGCTCTCCGACGACCTGGACGGCGGCGCAGCCGCGGAAACCGTCCACTTCGGCGTCGACGGGAAGTCGTACGAGATCGATTTGTCCGTGGACAACGCGGAAAAGCTGCGGGAGGCCCTCGCTCCGTTCGTCGCGGCCGGCCGCCGCCAGAGCCGCACCGGGAAGTCCTTCCGGCGCACCGCGCTCACCCCGGACCCCGCCGCCGTGCGTGCCTGGGCCCAGTCCCGCGGCATGGAGCTGCCCGCCCGCGGCCGCATCCCCAAGCACGTCTACGAGGCGTTCGCCGAGGCGAACTGACCACCGCGGTACCCGGTCGTCCCGCCCAAACCCAAAGGGTGGGGCGACCACCCCGACGGATGCTGTAGAGTATTCCTCGTCGCCGCAACGGAGAGATCCGAAGAGGCGGAAGGTGCCCCACCAGGTACCGTGCGGACGTGGCTCAGTTGGTAGAGCATCACCTTGCCAAGGTGAGGGTCGCGAGTTCGAATCTCGTCGTCCGCTCGCAGTGCGCGAGCACAGCACAACTTCATATCTTTATCCTGCGGACGTGGCTCAGTTGGTAGAGCATCACCTTGCCAAGGTGAGGGTCGCGAGTTCGAATCTCGTCGTCCGCTCCATGACGAAGGGTCCTCTCGGTCGAGAGGGCCCTTCGGCGTTTCCGGCATTCGCCGGCGACCGCCCGCAGCACCCGGGCCCACCGACCGGTGACATATGTCATGGCCGACCCGTGGATCCGCACCCCGTTCCCGTGAGGCCGCGCACTGTCCGCGGTGCCCCGGCGACGGGAGGCTTGGGACATGGAAACCAGCCAGCCCCTCCACGGCGACCACGTGATCGAGGTCACCGACCTGCACCGTCACTACGGCACCGGCACCACCCGCTACCACGCGGTCCGCGGCGTCGACCTGACCGTCGGCCGCGGCGAGCTGTTCGCCCTGCTGGGCACCAACGGGGCCGGCAAGACCTCCACCATGGAGCTGATCGAGGGCCTCACCGCCCCGAGCGAGGGACGGGTCCGCGTCCTCGGCCACGACCCGCACGGCGAGCGCAGCGCCGTCCGGCCGCGCATCGGCATCATGCTCCAGGAGGGCGGTTTCCCCGGCGAGCTCACCGTCGCCGAGACCGGCCGTGCGTGGGCCGGGATGACCAGCAACGCCCGCCCGCTCGACGAGGCACTGGACCTGGTCGACCTCACCCACCGCCGCAACGTCCGGGTCAAGCAGCTCTCCGGCGGCGAGCGCCGCCGGCTCGACCTGGCGATGGCCCTGCTCGGCCGGCCCGAGGTGCTCTTCCTGGACGAGCCGAGCACCGGCCTCGACCCGGAGGCCCGCGTCGCCGTCTGGCGGCTGGTCCGCGAGCTGCGCGCCCAGGGCACCACGGTGCTGCTCACCACGCACTACCTGGAGGAGGCCGAGGAGCTCGCCGACCGGCTGGCCATCATGCACGGCGGCCGGGTCGTCACCACCGGCACGGTGGCCGAGGTGATCGCCGGCCGGCCGTCCCGGATCTCCTTCGAGCTCCCCGAGTTCACCGGCACCTCGCTGCCGCCGCTGGCCGGCGCCACGGTGACCGCCGACGGCCGGAAGATCACCGTCCAGACCCCGCGGCTCCAGGCCACCCTCACCGACCTGCTCGGCTGGGCCGCCCACCACGGCGTCGAACTCGGCGCGCTCGACGCCCGCAGCGCCTCCCTGGAGGAGGCCTTCCTGGCCATCGCCTCCGAGGCCGCCGACCGGCCCCCGGCCGGGACCCCCGCCGCTCCCACCGCCCGCCGCCGCCTGATCGGACTCGCCCGATGACCACCGCCACCGCCTCCGCCACCACCGCCGGTCCCCGGAGCACCACCGCCCGTCGGCTGCTGGCCCTCGGCCGGGCCGAGGGCATCCTGCTGCTGCGCAACCGGACCGCCCTGTTCACCGCCCTGCTGCTGCCGCTGCTGCTCATCGGCGGGCTGAAGAGCGTGCTCGACCAGCAGGCCGAGACCACCCCCGGCCTCGACGTCGACTCCCTGCTGGTCAACGGCGCCGTCGGGATGGTGCTGGCCTTCGTCGTCTACTACAACCTGACCGCCGCCTACGTGGCCCGCCGCGGCGAGCTGGTGCTCAAGCGGCTGCGCACCGGCGAGGCCCGGGACATCGAGATCCTGGCCGGCACCGCCGTCCCCTCCGTGGCCCTGGCCCTGCTGATGTGCGCCGTGATCGGCATCGCGGGGGCCTCGGTCCTGAACCTGACCGCGCCGGTCAACCCGCTGCTGCTGATCGTCGGCCTGGTCATGGCCGTCGGCACCCTGATGGCCCTGGCCGCCGTCTCCAGCGCCTTCACCAGGACCGTCGAGAGCGCCGGCATCACCACCATGCCGGTCCTGCTGATCTCCCAGTTCGGCTCCGGCCTGTTCTACCCGCTGGAGGTCATGCCGGACCGGCTCGCCGACTTCTGCCGCCTGCTGCCCACCACCCCGGCGTTCCAGCTGATCCGGGTCGGCTGGTTCGGCACCGACGGCTCGGCCGACGCCACCGGCTTCGCCGGCACCTGGTCCACCGCCGCGCCGCACCTGGTCACCGGCGCCGTCTGGCTGGCCCTCGCGGCCTGGGGCGCCGTCCGGTACTTCCGCTGGGAGCCGCGCCGCTGACCGGCCCGGACCGGGAACCGGTGGCCCGCACCCCGCTGCACCTCTGATAGGAAGGCAGCAGCACGATCATGGCCGGACGGGGAGCGGAGCAGATGGGTGTCGTGAATCCGGTGCGCAGGTGGCGAGGCTTCAGCAAGCCCCAGCGCTCCGAGCTCTACCTCCGCTGGTCGCTCTACCTGATGGCGCTCGCCCCGCTGCCGGCCGCCCTGCTGAGCAGCACCTCCGCCCCGGAGACCCGGCACTACCCGGCCTCCGTCCGGGTCAGCCTGGTCGTGGGCCTCGCCCTGGTCCTGGTCACCCTGCGCGCCTACCGCACCTCGCTGGACCACTACCTGAAGCGGCCCGCGGACCACCCCCGCTGGCTCCTGATCACCGGAGCCGTCGCGGTGGCCGGCTCCTGGGCGGTCATGCTGATCGGCCCCCGGACCGGCGACGGCCCGGACGGCGCGCCGTTCACCGCCTCGATCGTGATCGCCATGCTCTTCTCCTCCTTCGGTCCGGCCGCCGTGGGGCTGGCGCCGCGCACGGCGGCCCTCGCCGGACTCGGGGCGCTGCTGGCCGTCGCCCCCGCGATCATGCTGGCCGGCGTGGACCTCGCGACCACCTGCGGGATGCTGGTGTTCACCGCGTCCGCCATGACCTTCATGGGCTGCAGCTGCCGCAGCTTCGCCTGGCTCCAGTCGGTGGTCTGGGAGCTGGACTCGGCCCGCGAGGCCCAGGCGCAGCTGGCCGTCGCCGAGGAGCGCCTGCGGTTCTCCCGCGACCTGCACGACGTGATGGGCCGCAACCTCACCACCATCGCGCTCAAGAGCGAGCTGGCCTTCCAACTGGCCCGGCGCGGCCGGCCGGAGGCCGCCGACCAGATGGCCGAGGTGCAGCGGATCGCCCAGGAGTCGCAGCGCGAGGTCCGGGACGTGATCCGCGGCTACCGCACGGCGGACCTGCACGCGGAGGCGATCGGCGCCCGCGCGGTGCTCCGCTCGGCCGACGTGGCCTGCGAGATCGACCTCGGCGAGCACGCCCACGAGCTGCCGGCCCCGGTCCAGTCGGTGCTCGGCTGGGTGATCCGCGAGGCCACCACCAACGTGCTGCGGCACAGCGAGGCGGCCCGCTGCTCGATCCGGCTCCGCCGGGAGGACGACCGGGCGTTGCTGGAGCTGGAGAATGACGGGGTGCCGGCCGTCCCGCTGCCCTCCCAGGGCGGCGGTACTGGGCTGGGCGGCCTGCGCGAGCGGCTCGCCGTCCACGACGGCGAGCTGACCCTGCCGGTCGCCGCGCCGGGCAGCTTCCGGCTGCTCGCCAGCGTCCCGATCTGAACCGCTCCACCGGAAGGCACCCCCGATGACCGACTCCGCGCCCGTCCGCGTCCTGCTCGCCGACGACGAGCACCTGATCCGGGGCGCGCTGGCCGCGCTGCTCGCGCTGGAGGAGGACATCGTGGTGGTCGCCCAGGCCGCCTCGGGCCCGGAGGCCCTGGCGATGGCCGAGGCGCACCGGCCGGACGTCGCGGTGCTGGACCTGCAGATGCCCGGGCTGGACGGCATCGAGGTGGCCACCCGGCTGCGCACACTGCTGCCGGACTGCCGCTGCATGATCGTCACCGGCCACGGCCGGCCGGGCTACCTGAAGCGCGCGCTGGAGGTCGGGATCCGGGGCTTCCTGCCGAAGACCGTCTCGGCGGCCGACCTGGCCGGGATCATCCGCACCGTGCGGGCCGGCGGCCGGTACGTGGACCCGGAGCTGGCGGCGGACGCGATCGCCGCCGGGGAGACCCCGCTGACGCCGCGCGAGACGGACGTCCTGGAGCTGGCCGCCGACGGCACCTCGATCGCGGAGATCGCCGCGCGCGCGTCGCTCTCCCAGGGCACCGTCCGCAACTACCTCTCCTCGGCGGCCGCCAAGCTGGGCGCGGAGAACCGCCACGCGGCGGTGCGGATCGCCCGCGAGCACGGCTGGATCTGAGCCGGAACCGGCCCGCCCCGCCCTGCCCGCCCCGCCCTGCCCGCGGACGCCGCCGGGTCCGGGCGGGCGGACCCGGACGGACCCGGACGGTGGCCTCAGACCCAGCTGAGGCCGGTCAGCCGCTCGTAGGCCTCGACGTACTTGGCGCTGACCCGCTCGACGACCTCGGCGGGCAGCTGCGGCGGCGGCTGCTCGCCCTTCCGGTCCCAGCCGGAGGCCGGGGAGGTCAGCCAGTCGCGGACGATCTGCTTGTCGAAGGAGGGCTGGGCGTGGCCCGGCTCCCACTGGTCGACCGGCCAGAACCGCGAGGAGTCCGGGGTGAGGACCTCGTCGCCGATCACCAGCTCGCCGTCCAGCAGGCCGAACTCGAACTTGGTGTCGGCCAGGATGATGCCGCGGTCGCGCGCGATGTCCCGGGCCCGGGAGTAGACGGCCAGGGTGGTCTGCCGCAGCTGCACCGCCAGGTCCGCGCCGATCCGGCGGGCGGTCTCCTCGTACGGGACGTTCTCGTCGTGCTCGCCGACCTCGGCCTTGAGCGCCGGGGTGTAGATCGGGGCGGGCAGCTCGGAGCCGTCCTCCAGGCCCTCGGGCAGGGCGATGCCGCAGACGGTGCGGGAGTCGCGGTACTCCTCCAGGCCGGAGCCGGCCAGGTAGCCGCGGGCGACGCACTCGACCGGGATCATGTCGAGGCTGCGGCAGACCAGCGTGCGGCCCTTCCAGTCGGCGGGGGCGCCGGCCGGGACCTCGGTGGAGATCACGTGGTTGGGCACCAGGTCGGCGATCCGGTCGAACCACCACAGCGAGAGCTGGGTCAGGATGCGGCCCTTGTCCGGGATCTCGTTGGGCAGCACCCAGTCGTAGGCCGAGGTGCGGTCGCTGGCGACCATCACCAGCTCGCCGGACTCGGTCCGGTAGAGGTCGCGCACCTTGCCGGTGTGCAGGTGGACCAGGCCGGGCACCTGGACCGGCTCGGGCTTGGTGACAAATCCGCTCAAGGTCGTCTCAGTCCTCAGGGGTCGTTCGCGGGCGTGGGGCGCGAAAGGGGAGGTCACTGGGGTCGAGTCTGTCATGGCTCCCACCCGGACCCCGGAGGGGTCGGCCGCTCAGCCGTTCTTGCAGAGGTGGTCGAGCAGGTTGGCGGTGGCCCGCTGGATCCGCTCGTCGGTGAGGCCCGGGCGGTCCAGCGCGGGCGACCAGGCGAAGGTCCCGGAGGCGAAGACGTACGCGCCGCTGGGCGCCCGGTAGAGCGAGGTCTCCTGGTAGCGGGTGCGGCCGGCCAGGTCCCGGTACGGGGAGTGCGAGAGCAGCACCCGGTCGGTGTGGGCGGGCAGCGCGACCTTCGGGTAGTACCGGTCGGCCTCGCCGGCCACCAGACCGGGCAGCTCGTCGCCCTCCTGGACGCCGGTGCCCTCCCAGAGCCAGTGGCCGGTGTGCCGGGCGACCATCGGGACGGGCGCGGCGACCCGGCCGGAGTACTGCAGGCCGAGCAGGTGCTGCTCGGGCTCGCCGGCGTCGCGCCAGAGCGCGCTGGCGGCGCCGGGGGCGCCGGTGGCGGGGCTGCCCGGCTGGACCTTCTGGCGCTTGCGGCAGTTGAGCAGCCGGTTGGGCTCGCCGGAGGGCGCGGCGCTCAGCTCGACCCGCCAGTACATGGTGTTGGCGGACAGGAAGACCAGCGAGGTGCCGCCGTCCCGGGCCCGTTCGGCGGCCCGGCGCATCGGCTCGGACCAGTACTCGTCGTGGCCGGGGAAGACCAGCGCCTTGTGCCGGGCGGGGTCGACCAGCCCCGCGTGCAGGTCGGTGGCGGTGGCGTAGGAGAGGTCGTAGCCGTACCGCTCGGCCCAGCGGATGAAGTCGTAGGCGTGGCCGACGTGCAGCGGCAGTCCGGCGGTGGCGTGCGGGCGGTCGAAGGAGACGGTGACGGCCGCCTCGGGCTCGCCGACCAGCCGGCCGCCGCCGTCCCAGGCGTGGTAGAGGCTGGCACCGCTGCGGCCGTCCTCGGGAAAGAGGTTGTACGCCTGCCAGGTCACGTCGGGGACCACCAGCAGCAGCTCGGCGGCGCGCGCCTGGTCCTCGAAGTCCCGGACGGTGAAGGGGATGTGGCTGCGGTGCAGCATGTCGGCGGTGGTCAGCACGGCGACGTAGGCACCGGGCCTCCAGTGGGCCGGGATCTGCAGCCGCCAGGTGTGCCACCAGTGGTGGCAGGAGACGGTCCTCCCGGCGACCAGCGGGGCGGGCTGGACCATGCCGGCGATCAGCGGGCTGGACGTCATGTGGTGGGCGCCGTCGCCGGCGTAGTGGCCGATCCGGTAGACGTCGACGGTGAACTCGCGCGGCGGGTTGACGGTGACCCGGAAGTCCACGGAGCCGCCGGGGCGGACCACGCCGGCCGAGGCGAAGCCCTTGATCTGCTGCTCCTCGTCGTTGGAGCTGAGCGGGGTGCCGACCGGCGGCTTGCCCCGGAGGCCGGCGGACAGCCGCCGCTGTCCGGGGGCGTCCACCGAGACGTACCAGGGGACGGCGCCCTCGGCGCCCGCGAGGTACTGGTCCGGGCTGCGCAGCCAGGGCAACGGGCCCTGGCCGAAGGGATCGGAGACGCTGTGCGCGTGCGTCCCGGACTCCCAGCGGCGGTTGAGTTCGGTCCCCACGCGCGCCCCTCCCAGGTGCACCTACGCGGTTGGCATGTGCCTCCCGGATGTGCGTGCGGTCTAATACACCACACAGTGCTGGCGCTGCGTCACCCTACGGTAGCAACTAGTGGTGACGAATCTCCCGGCCCGGGCCCCGGAGGGCCTCCGGCCTGCGAAGACCCGGGGCGGCCGGCCGTTCCGGGGGCGCACATTCCGGGAGCACGCGCCCCCGGGTGCCGGTCGTCAGAGCCGGACGGGCTTCTCCAGCCGGACGCCGGCGGCGTCCAGCCAGGCCCGCAGCGGGCCGTCCTGGCCCTGCTCGACGGCCTGCGCGACCGGCTCGGCGAGGTCGGTGCGGCGGACCCCGCCGAGCTGCAGGACCGGGCCGTCCAGCCAGTCCAGGCCGGGAACGGCCCCGGCGGTGTCCACGGAGGCGCAGCAGACCATCGCCGTGACGTGGTCGACCAGCACGTCCCGCCCGGAGCGGACCGGTTCGAGCAGCGGCGCGGGTGCGGTGGTGCGGGCCAGCTGGGCGGTGAGCGCGGCGGCCAGCCGCTCGCCGTCGCCCTCCGCGAGCCGGACCAGCAGGCGGGTCAGCGTCGGGGCGCCGGGGCGGGCCTGCGGGGCGAGCCGGTCCAGCGCGGACTGCAGCTCCGCGGCCCGGGCGCGCCAGCCGGCGTCCACCACCTCGACCGGGTAGTCGGCCCACTCCAGCTCGCGCCAGGCGCCGGAGGCGGGCCGGCCGAAGAACAGCTCGGCGGCGAGCCGGGAGACCGCCGCGTCCACCGCGCCGGGCTCCTCCAGGAGGTCGCAGGCGGGGCGGTCGCCGAGCCGGCTGCTGTAGCCGTCGGCCAGCCGGTCGCGCCGGGACAGCTCGGTCAGCGCGGCGACCACACCCGCGTTCAGGTGCGCGGGGTGGCGGCCCAGCCGCCAGGCGGGCAGCGCGACCCGGGTGAGCAGCCGGTCCCAGCCCGCGTAGGCGAGGCCGACCTGCTCCTGGGCGGCGATCCGCAGGCCGTAGTCGACTTCGCGGGCCTGCTCGGACGCCCAGCCGGCGACGGCGCGTTCCAGTTCGGCGGCGTGCCCGCGGCAGGCGCCGAGCAGCCGTCGGGTGATCCGGTCGGTGAGCCCGGCCGGGCCCCGGCGGGCGGGCTGCGGGCCTTCGGGCGGGGCGCAGACCAGACCGGAGGCCGGGGCGGCGTCCAGGCTGGCGTCCAGGGCGCGCAGGAAGCGGCGTGCCGCGGCGATCTCGGGGTCGGCGGCGGCCGCGGTGCCGGCCACCACCGGGGCGAGGAGGGCGCGCAGCTCGCCGGCCCGCATCCACCAGAGGAACGGCGAACCGATCACCAGGACCGGCGCGGGCTGCTCGTGGTGGTCGGCCCGGCGGGACCGGCGGGCCGGGCGGGGCGGCGGGACGTCCTCCAGCCAGCTGTCGCAGTCCGGGGTGAGCGCGATGGCGGAGGGCGCGGGGACCTCCAGGCGGTCGGCCAGCTCGTCGATCAGCCGGTACAGCTCGGGGGCCTGTCCCCGGGCGATCGGGACGGCCGGGGTCTGCGGCGGCACGGCCCGGCGGTACGTCCGGGCGGCCAGCCCGGCCACCAGCAGGGTGAGCGCGGCGACCGCGCAGAGCACCCAGCGGGCGGCGTCCCAGCCGGCGGCGTCCGGGGAACCGGGGGCGCCGAGCCGGCCGGTGAACCGGCCTGCGAGCAGCACCGCCGCAGCGGCGGCGGGCAGCGCGGCGGCGGCCAGGGCGAGACCCCGGATCCGCAGGACCGCCTGGGCATGAGCGCGCGCGGTGTCGACAACGGCCATACGGTGCGGCACCCCCTTCGGAGCCCTCGGGCACCCGGTGACGGGGGTCCGAGCCGACTCGAACGATCAGTTCCGACCGGGGGACGGTGACGTCCGGTCCCCGGTAGTGCATGCTGCGTGGCGCTTCTGACATTCTCGACGCCCGTGTCCGGGTGGGTGTTCCGGATCGCCCCGGTTTCCACTCGTCCCGGTGACGCCGTCCGAATTCCGGACGACCGCACCCGGGCGTCGCACGAAGCGGCCCGGGCGTCCGACCCGGCCGGACGCCGTCCAGCATCCCCCCGCAGGACCGCCGCTACCCGGCGGCGGCCGGGAACGGCGCGGCCCGGGGCGCTGCGATCCAGCGCACCATAAGGCCGGGCGCCCGGCTGCGTCAGCCGGATGCGGCCGCTGTCACTCGATGGGCTGGATTCCGGCCGCCGAACGGTGCGGCGGCCCCGGATCCGCTCCGGCCCCTCCCGCCCCCGAAACGCCGGTCCGCGCTGCGGCCATGGGGGTTGTCCCGCCGCCCCGCCGGCCCAGCCGTCCCGCTCCGCCGGCCGACGGGCCGGGGACCGCGGGCCCGGGTCGGCGGGCGGGGCGGCCGGCCGGGAACGGCCCGGGCCCCCGGCGATCGCTCGCCGGGGGCCCGGGGGTGCCTGAGGGGGGAGCCGTCAGCCCGCCGCCTTCAGCGCGATGTCGGTCCGGTGCTGGCCGCCCTTGAGGGAGATCCGGTCGAGCGCCCGGTACGCCCGGTCCCGCGCCTCGGCGAGGCCGGTCCCGGTGGCGGTGACCGACAGGACCCGGCCGCCGGCGCTGAGCACCCGGCCGTCCTCGTCCAGCTTCGTCCCCGCGTGCAGCACGTACGCGGTGCCGTCGGCGGCCTCCGCCTCGGCCAGACCCTCGATCGGGTCACCGGTGCGCGGCGCCGCCGGGTAGCCCTCGGAGGCGATCACCACGGTGACCGCGGCGCCCTCGTCCCAGCGCAGCGGCTCCAGCTGGTCCAGCGTGCCGGTGGCCGAGGCGTGCAGGACGCCCGCCAGCGGGGTCCGCAGCCGGGCCAGCACGACCTGGGTCTCCGGGTCGCCGAAGCGGGCGTTGAACTCGATCACCCGGGTGCCGCGCGAGGTCAGCGCCAGGCCGGCGTAGAGCAGGCCGGAGAACGGGGTGCCCCGGCGGTGCAGCTCGTCCACGGTCGGCTGCAGGACGGTCTCCAGGACCTCCTCCACCAGGCCCTCGGGGGCCCAGGGCAGCGGCGAGTAGGCGCCCATGCCGCCGGTGTTCGGACCCTCGTCGCCGTCCAGCGCGCGCTTGAAGTCCTGGGCCGGCTGGAGCGGGAGCACGGTGGTGCCGTCGGTGATCGCGAAGAGCGAGACCTCGGGGCCGTCCAGGTACTCCTCGATGACCACCCGATCGCAGGCGGTGGCGTGGGCCAGCGCGGCCTCGCGGTCGGGGGTGACCACGACGCCCTTGCCGGCGGCCAGGCCGTCGTCCTTGACCACGTAGGGCGGGCCGAAGGCGTCCAGCGCCTCGGCCGCCTCCTCGGCGGTGGTGCAGACGTAGGAGCGGGCGGTGGGCACGCCGGCGCCGGCCATCACGTCCTTGGCGAAGGCCTTGGACCCCTCCAGCAGGGCGGCCTCCCCGGACGGGCCGAAGACGGGGATGCCGGCCGCGCGCACGGCGTCGGAGACGCCCGCGACCAGCGGGGCCTCCGGGCCGACCACGACCAGGTCGGAGCCGAGCCGCCGGGCGAGCGCCGCGACCTGCGCGCCGTCCAGCTGGTCGACCGGGTGGACCGTCGCCACCTGCGCGATCCCGGCGTTGCCCGGGGCACAGTGCAGCTCGGTCACGGCGGGATCTTGGGACAGAGAGCGGCACAGGGCGTGTTCGCGGGCGCCGCCGCCGATGACGAGGACCTTCACGCTGCGCAAGGGTAGCCGGTGGCCGGTTCGGGCCGCTCTCCGGTCCCGTCGGAAGCCACGAACGGAGGGCTCCGGTACACGCACGGCCCCGGAGGATCGTCCGATCCCGGCGCCGGACGGTAGGCGCGCAGTGCCCGGGTCAGGACAGCGGGTCACCGGGGCCTCGCTCGGACGGGTGAAATCTCGCCGACCGCCGCAACCCTCCCACCTCGGGATCCGGTGGCCGA
Source organism: Kitasatospora sp. NPDC127035 (assembly GCF_042726075.1). NCBI lineage: Bacteria > Bacillati > Actinomycetota > Actinomycetes > Kitasatosporales > Streptomycetaceae > Kitasatospora > Kitasatospora sp. NPDC127035. Next base: position 20,483 of record NZ_JBHXDN010000048.1, read on the forward strand.
ATCCGGTAACGATCATTGGCGAAGCGGCCACACGGTCAGCCATTTGGCGGTAAGAAGTGCTGTTGGACCACTACCGGCCGCAGCCGGTACCGCCGCCCCGGGGCATCCGCGTCCGCCCCGGACCCGGCACGTGTCCGACGGTTCGACCGGTGTTTCACGGGCCGTCAGGCCGATGTCACGTCAGTCGGCGCACAGTCAGACCCAGCAGTCCGCCCGCCACAGGGAGCCCCACAGGTGAGCCAGCCGGAAATGCAGCCCGAGGAGAGTGCCTGGGGCAAGGAGATCGGCGAGGAGGACCCGCCGGCCGCGACCGTCGCGCGCCCTGCCTCCACCCGCCGCCGGTCCGATCTGAGCACCCGCCAGTTCCCCCTCGGGGACTGGGGCGAGCCCGCCGAGCGGCTGGAGGAGCTCTACCGCTGGTCGGAGGAGCGCGCGGTCGAGGCGATCGAGTGGTACCGGCGGGACCGGGTCTGGAAGCGCCGCTGGGCCCGGCTGCTGCGGTTCGGCACGGCCGGCTTCGCGATCGGCGGGGTGACCGCCCCGCTGGTCGACCTGACCGGGGCGGTGGCGAACGGCACCAGCTGGGGCTACGTCGGGCTGGCCCTCGCCGCCGCCTGCCACGGCGTGGACCGGGTGTTCGGCCTCACCTCCGGCTGGATGCGGGACGTCTCCACCGGGCAGGCGCTGCAACGCCGTCTGGAGGCCTTCCAGTTCGACTGGGCGTCGGAGTGCGTGCGGGAGGTGCTCGGCCCCACGGAGGGCACCGCGGGCGAGGCCGCCGAGCGGTGCCTCGGGGTGCTGCGGCGGTTCTGCGAGGACATCTCGGACATGGTCCGCACCGAGACCTCGGAGTGGATGCTGGAGTTCCGCGCCGGGATGACCCAGCTGCCCACCCAGGCCCCCGGGAGCTGGGGCGGTCGCACCGAGCCGGGCATCGGCGCCCAGGTGCGGGTGCTGCCGCCGCCGGGCACCCGGCCGACCATGCCGCGCCAGCGGCCGCCGGAGGGGCCGCTGCGCTAGCGGAGGCCGTACGGGCGGTTCCCGGGCGCCGCGCCGTGCGGCGCGTGAGCCCTGGGCGGCGTGAGGCGTGGGCAGCGCGGGCGGCGGGTGCCGAGCCGCCCCGTCAGGCGAAGACGATCATCGAGCCCTGGTGCAGGCTGCGGGTCGCCGCCGCGTACAGGCCCGCCCAGGCGTGCCGCTCCCGGGCGAACGGGTGCAGGTCGTCCAGCGGCGGGCCGAACGGCTGCTCCAGCCCGGTCGGGCCGAGCGGCCGGGTCGGGGCCGGCGGGTCGAACGGGTCGATGCCCAGCGCCGGGGCGACGGCCTGCAGCTCGCGCAGCAGCCCGTGGCTGGAGCCGAGCGGGCCGCCCGAGGCGAGCAGGGCCTCGTCCACCAGCGGAACGGCGAACTCGATCGGCACGTACGCGCCGGCGTGGTCGAAGTGCCAGACCAGGTGCGACTGCTCGGCGCTGCTCTCGAACATCTCCAGCAACTGCTCGTAGTCGCCGCCGAGCTCGTCGACCGGCGTGATGTCCAGACCGGTCAGACCCAGCAGGTAGGCCCGGCGCAGGAAGTGCAGCGAGTCGTAGTCGAAGGCGGCTATCGGCTCGACCGCCCCGCTGAGACCCGGTACGTAGTGGTACACCGGCACCTCGGGCAGGCCGTACGAGGCCAGCACCTGGTTGTAGAGCGCGAGGTCGTCCCGGAAGGGATTGTCGGGGCTGTGGCTCAGCACGTCCACCAGCGGGACGAGCCAGAGGTCGCAGGCCATGGGACGGCTCTTCCTCTCCGGGCATTGGGGGGGCCGACCGCGCGGGGCGGCGGACGGCGAACGGGCGGGTCGGTGCCCGGGGCAGTCGGTCCGAGGACCGGCCGGGGCGGACGACCGCCCACCCTACCGGCCCGGCGCGCGATGCGGATCGGGCCGCCCCTCCGGCAGTTGGCCGGGCTGCGGTTCGGGCAGCCGGCGGCCGAACCGCCCGTACGGGACGGAGCGGGGCTGCGGCACCAGACCGAGGCCCAGGCCCAGTTCACGGCCCAGTTCACGGCCCAGCTCGTGCTCCCGGCCGCGGGCGCCGCCGGCCGGCCGGACCGGCCCGGGGTCCCGGCCCGCCCCGCCCGGTCCGAGTTCGGCGTCGGCGCGCGCCGCCTCGCCCGGGACGGCCGCGCCCGGGACCGCCGCGCCGTCGGACGGGCCCTCCACCGGCGCGGCGATCCCCGGAGCGTCCGGCACACCCGCTCCGGCACCGCCCGGCGGGGCGTCCCCGGGAGCCGTCGGGTCCGGGCCGGTGCCCGGCAGGGCGGCACCGCCCGGCGGGACGGCCGCCCGCTCCGGCACCGGCCGACCGGCCAGCAGCGCCAGCACCCCCACCGACTCCACCGACTGCCCGGACAGCTCGGCCAGCAGCCGGACGGTGAAGAGGTTGTACTCGCAGACGATCCGGTGGACGGCCGCGAGGTCCCGGGCCTCGATCGCGTCCACCAGCTCGACGTGGCTGTCCCAGCAGACCCCGGACAGCTCGGGCATCGCCCGCAGGTGCGGCGCGGCGAACATCCAGGACTGCACCCGCAGCCAGTCCAGGTAGTCGGCGATCCGGCGGTTGCCGAGCAGCCCGGCGACCTCCTGCCAGAACCGGCGGTCGCACCCCACCATCACGTCGAGGTTCCCGGCGCGGGCCGCCCGCACCGCCGCGTCCGCACGGCGGCGCAGCGAGGGCAGCCGGCTCTCGTCCGTCGGTCCGGTACGCGCGGCCAGCTGCCGGAAGTAGCTGTCGGTGATCAGCACCCGGGACTCGAAGATCTCCAGGAAGTCCTCCCAGCCGAACTCGGGCACCGTGAAGCCCCGGTGGTGCTCGGCCCGGAGCAGCCCCTGCGCGGACAGGTCGACCAGTGCCTCCCTGGCCGGGGTCGCCGAGACCCCGTACAGCTCGGCGATCTCCTTGACGGTGAAGTTGCGCCCGGCCGCCAGGCGGCCGGCCATCATCTCCTCGCGCAGCGCGCCGGCGATCTGTTCGCGCAGGCTGTTCCGGTGGATCACGGGGCGGGTGTCGCCTGGGCCGGTGCCGAACATGCGCGCGACCTCCTCGGCGGGCTGGACGGCCTGACGGGGACAGACCGGCGGTAGAACGGCTGGTAACACGACGAAGGCTCATCTTCTCAAAAAGGACACCGACGTGTACAAGCCCCCCATACGCCCCGGGCGCGCCCCGCGCGCTCCTCCGCCGCCGCTACCTCTGCACGGGCGCCGGAATGCCCAGCAGACGGTCCCGGTGCACCGGGAACTCGGCGCGCGCCCTGGCCACCTCCGCCGGATCGAACTCCACGGTCAGCACCTCCTCCCCGGACCCCGCCTCGGCCAGCACCCGGCCCCACGGGTCCACCACGATGCTGTGGCCCGCCTGCTCCACCCCGCCGTGCGTGCCCGCCGTGTTGCAGGCCAGGACGTACGCCTGCTCCTCCACCGCGCGGGCCCGGTTCAGCAGCGTCCAGTGCTCCCGCCGCCGCTCCGGCCACGCCGCCGGAATCACCAGCAGCTGCGCACCCGCGTCCAGCAGGGCCCGGAACAGCTCCGGGAACCGCAGGTCATAGCAGGTCGCCAGGCCCAGCGTGCCGAGGTCCGTCGTGGCCGTGACGATCTCCTGGCCGGCGCCCATCGCCACCGCCTCCCCGCTGTCGAAACCGAAGCGGTGGATCTTGCGGTAGGTGTGCACCAGCTCGCCGTCCGGGGCGAAGAGCAGCGAGGTGTTGTAGATCGGCCCGTCCGGATCGCGCTCGACGATCGAACCGGCGTGCAGCCAGACACCGGCCGCCTTCGCGGCCGCCGCCATCGCGTCCGAGGTCGGCCCGTCCAGGGCCTCCGCGCCGTCCGACCAGAGGTCGTGGGCGAAACCGCCGAGCGGCCACAGCTCCGGCAGGACGACCAGATCGGCCCCCTGTTGCGCCCGGACCAGCGCGGCCGCGCGGGCCCGCCGCTCGGCGGGCGGCTCGGCGTCGGATACCCCGAGTTGGATCAATGAAGCGCGCACAGTACCACCGTCCACGGCAAGAGTCCTACGATCGTCACCCGAAAGCGCTGCCCTGCTATCACCCGGCAGCGTAACGTGCGGTTAGCGTGTGTGCCCGGAAGCCGGACCTTTCCCGGCCGACCCCGAACCCGGGGCACGCGTGGCAAGGCAGCTGACGGAGGGCCGGAGATTCCCGTGACGGACAACCAGACCGTGCAGGCTTACACCGAGGCGTGGACGCAGGCCATCGAGGCGATATCCGAGCTGGTGACGCCACTGCCGGAGAACTCCTGGAACCGGGCCACCGAATGCCCCGGCTGGTCCGTCCGGGACGTCGTCTCGCACGTCATCGCCGTCGAGTCCGAACTGCTCGGTGACCCCCGCCCGATCCACTCGCTCCCCCGCGACCTCCGCCACGTCGCCAGCGACTACGCCCGCTACATCGAGCTGCCGGTCGACAAGCGCCGCTGCCACACCGCGCTGGAGATGACCAGCGAGCTGGAGTACACGATCATCCGCCGCTCCCGCGCGCTGCGGAACGCCAAGCAGACCCCCACCGAACCGGTCCGCCGGCCGGGCGGCCCGCACGGCCGCGACGTGCCGTACCACGAGCTGCTGCGCCTGCGGGCCTTCGACGTCTGGGTGCACCAGCAGGACCTCCGCCGCGCCCTCGGGCTGCCCGGCGACCTCGACTCCCCGGCCGCGCTGATCGCCCGTGACGTCCTGCTGGAGGCGCTGCCGAAGGCGGTCGCCCACCAGGCCGGCGCCCCGGCCGGCACCGCCCTGGTCGTCGACGTCACCGGACGCGTCGAGTTCCTGCGCACCGTCCGGGTCGACTCCGCCGGCCGCGGCACCGTCGACGAGTCCATCAGCCTCGCGCCCGACGTGCAGCTCACCCTCGACTGGGAGACCTACGTCCGCCTCGCCTGCGGCCGGGGCCGCCCCGGCCCGGTCGCCGTCGAGGGCGACAAGGAGCTCGCCGACCGCGTCCTCACCAACTTCGCCGTCACCCCGTAGCCCTCCGTGCGGCCTCAGGAGGCGCAAACCGTCGACCTCCGCCCGGTAGGCGTCAGAAGTTCTGAGGGCTCCGAGGTTTCCGCAGGTCGGAAGCCCTACGGCGTCGCCGGTGCCAGCTTCCGGCGGAGCCGGAGGATCATCAGCGTGCCCACCGCGAGGGGGACGTACTGCCAGCAGAACGCCCAGCGGAAGGCGGTCGCGGAGTAGGTGTCGGCGCCGGCGGGGCTGAGGGTGTCGAGCAGGACGCCGATGCCGAGGAGCGTGATCATCGTGCCGATGAAGCCGCCCATGTTGACGATGCCGGAGGCCGTCCCGAGGCGTTCGACGGGGTTGCGGGCGCGGGCGTAGTCGAGGCCGACCAGGGAGGCCGGGCCGTTGCTGCCCATCACCAGGATGACCGCGACCAGCAGCCAGAGCGGGGGGTGGCCGCCGGGCCAGGCCAGGACGGCGGCCCAGAGCGCGGCGGTGGCGCCGATGGCGGTGAACACGATCGGCATCCGGGCGCGGGCGGTGCGGGAGAGCAGCCGGCCGAAGAGGAAGCCGAAGCTCATGTTGGCGAGCACCAGCAGGGTGAGCAGCCCGCCGGCCTCGGTGCGGGACATGCCCTGCGCCTCGACCAGGTAGGGCAGGCCCCAGAGCAGGCCGAAGGCGTTGCCGGGGAACTGGGTGGTGAAGTGCACCCAGAGCCCGAGCCGGGTGCCCGGCTCCCGCCAGGCCTCCCGCACCTGCCCCCCGACACCGGGCCGGGGCCCGGACAGCCCGCCGGGCCCGGCGGGCCCGGCGGGCCCGACAGGTACGGTGCCCGGCGCCTCCCGGAGGAACAGCGCGACCAGGGCGAACACCCCGATGCCGAGCAGGGCGATGGCGGTGAAGGTGGGCGTCCAGCCCTCGCTGTGCAGGGCCTGGGCGAGGACCACGGTGGTGACGAGGTTGCCGCCCATCCCGGCGAGGCCGGTCAGCTGCGCGACGAACGGGTTCCTGGCCGCCGGGAACCAGCGGGCGGCGATCCGCAGCACGCTGATGAAGGTCATGGCGTCGCCGCAGCCCAGCACCGCCCGGGAGGCGAGCGCGGGGGCGAACGCGTCGGAGAAGGCGAAGGCGAGCTGCCCGGTGCTGAGCAGCAGGATGCCGAGCAGCAGGACCCGGCGCGGTCCGAACCGGTCGACCAGCAGCCCGACGGGTATCTGCATGGCCGCGTAGACCAGGACCTGGAGGATCGAGAACGTGGAGAGCGCGGAGGCGCCGATGCCGAAGCGGTCGGCGGCGTCGAGTCCGGCCACGCCGAGGCTGGTGCGGTGGATGACGGCGAGGACGTAGACGCTGACGCCGATGGACCAGGCCAGCCAGGCGGCCCGCCCGCCCGGCGGGTGGGCCACGACCGGGGGCGCGGACACCGCGGCGGTGGCACCGGGAGCGACGGCCGGCAGGGGGCTGGCTGGACGGGCTGGCTCCACGGTCATAGTGCGCCCAGCGTAGTCATCCCATCATTGGACGCCCAGACCGGGGTGACCGAGGACGGACACCGGCCGTCCCGATCCGGCCACTCCCGGTCCTGCCCGCCCTGCCCCTGCCCCCTGCCCCCTTTCCGCCCGCCCCGTGCTCCCCTACCCCACCACCGTCCAGGAGACCGACCGCGTCATGTACCGGTCCCGGAAGGCCTCGTCGCGGACCCAGTCGGTGGTGTCCCGGACCGTGGCGGTGACGGTGGCGCTGTGCCCGGGCGCGAGCCCCAGCAGCGCGGTGTCGAGCCAGCTGCGGTCCGCCGCCTGCGGCTCCACCGGGACGCCGTCCACCGTCCAGTCGACCCGCAGCTGCCGGGCGCCGGCCAGCGGCAGCGGCCGGGCCTCCAGCCGGGGCCGGCCGGTGACCTCACCGGGGGGCGGGACCGGGGTGTCGGTCGGCCGGACCCGCCGGTAGATCTCCTCGATGATCGCCTCCCGCGACGGCAGGTTGTACGCGCCGCCGAGGGTTCGCATCACCGAGTCAGGGGTGGGCCGGTAGACGCCGTTGGCGCTGCGGTACGCCCCGATCGTCCCGGCGCCGTCCGGGGACTCCGCGCCGAGCCAGCGCCACCACTTGACCTGCTTGCGGCGCATCTCGTCGGCGTTCTCGACGGCGAGGTTGGGGTAGTCGGCGTCGTCCGGCGCGCTGTCGTACTCGTCGCCGAGGTCGCCGACGGTGTGCCCTATCTCGTGCTGGATGATCCGGCCCGCGTCCGGGCTGCCGCCGGCCAGGGTGGTCACCCCGGTCCCGCCGGCACCGCCGTACTCCCCGGAGTTGGCGAGGGCGATCAGGTACTGCGGGCCGTCGCCCCGGCCGGCGAAACGGGCCGTCTCGTCCTCGTCGGCGCAGAGCAGCCGGGCGGTGCCCTCGCACCAGAAGTGCATGCCGAGCGGGGTGGCCGCCTGGCGTCCGCGACTCTCGGTCTCGGCGATGCCCGAGACCGGGGAGACCACCTCGACACGCCTTATGTTGAAGAACCCCTGGTAGCTGCGGAACGGCTCGATCTCCATCAGGGCGTGCCAGGCCCGGTCGGCCTGCTCGCGGAACAGCTCCTGCTCGGCCTCGGTGTACCCGTCGCCGAGCAGGACGAGGGTGATCCGGTTGGCCGGGTCGCCGGTCCGCCGTATGTCGACGGTCGGCGCGGTGCCGGCGACGCGCACGTCGGCCCGGAGCGCGGCGTGCGGCGGCACCGCCCGGTCGGCGGGGGCGCCGGGACCGATCACCCCGAACGGTGACGGGCCGGCCAGTTCGAGCGCGGCCGGGAGTACGGCGGTGGACACCAGCACGAGCGCGGCCAGACTCCGGACGAGCCGGCCAGGGTTGCCAGGCGGCATACGGGTGCGTCCTCGACGTTCCGGTCACCCGGTGTCGCCCGGGTGGTGGACGCGAAGACGTACCCGGCCCGGTGTGTCGGCCTCACCGGTCGACGAAAATGTCACCGACCTGGCCGAACGACAGGCACCTCACCAGTCATACCTATGAGTCCTGTCAGGTGGATGATCACCCCGGGCCGTGACCTCAGCGGCCCCGGTCCCGCCGGGCCTCCAGCACCAGATGGGTGACGAGGCCGAACAGCAGGCCCCAGAAGGCCGCGCCGATGCCGAACAGGCTCATCCCGGAGGCGGTCGCCAGGAAGGTCACCACCGCCGCGTCCCGGCCGCGCTCCTCGGCGACCGCCGCGGCCAGGCTGCCCTGCAGCGAGGCCAGCAGCGCCACCCCGGCGATCACCGCGATCAGTTCCTTCGGCAGTCCGGTGAACAGGCTCACCAGGACCCCTCCGAAACTGCCCACCACCAGGTAGAGCAGGCCCGCCGACATCCCGGCCACATAACGACGGCGCGGGTCGGGGTGGCTCTCCGGGCCGGCGCAGATGGCGGCGGTGATCGCGGCCAGGTTGACGCCGGGCGAGCCGAGCGACGCCAGCAGGACGGAGACCCCGCCCGTGGATCCGATCAGCAGCCGGTCGTCCGGCCGGTAGCCGAAGGCCCGCATCACGCCGAGGCCGGGCGCGTTCTGCGAGGCCAGCGCGACGATGGTGAGGGGCAGCGCCAGACCCACCATGGCCGGCCCGGTGAACGCGGGCACGGTGAACACCGGCCGGGTCGGCCCGCCGGATCCGAGGTCCAGCGGCAGACCGACGGTGACGGCCGCCAGCACCCCGCCGACCAGCAGCGCGGCCGGCACGGCGTACCGGGGGGCCGTCCGCCTGGCGAGCAGGAAGGCCGCGAAGCTGCCGAGCACCAGGACGGGCGCCCCCTTCACCGCGCCGAAGATCCCGGCGCCGAAGGAGAAGAGGATGCCCGCCAGCATCGCGTTGACGATCCCGGCCGGGACGGCGGCGATCAGCCGGCCGAACAGCCCGGTGACCCCGAACAGCGCCACCACCACCCCGCTCACCAGGAAGGCGCCGATCGCCTCCCGGTAGGGGTAGTCGCCGAGGCTGGTCACCAGCAGGGCGGCGCCGGGGGTGGACCAGGCGGTGATCACCGGCGTCCTGGTCCACCAGCTGAGCAGCAGGCAGGTCAGCCCGCTGCCGACCGCGACCGCCCAGATCCAGGAGGCGGTCTGCGCCTGGTCCAGCCGCCCGGCGGCGGCCGCCGCGAGCACCACGACCAGCGGACCGGAGAACGACACCACGATGCACACCAGTCCGGCCAGCAGCGCCGGGACGGAGGCGTCCCGCCGCAGCGAGCGGCGTTCCTCGGGGTGGTCGGTAGGACCCTCGGCCGCACGGGTTATCAGCTCCTCTGCCATCCCGGCAGTATCGCGGAGCAGCCCCCACCGCGGGCGGTTCGAGGATTCCCGGAAAAACTTCCGAACCCACCTGCAACCCCCGGCGGGGACGGACGTCTATACGGATGAAGGCACGGAGAGCGAGACCGGCGAGGGCCGGGGGGCGCTACCGCTCGCGAGCAGCGGACGCCGGTCACCTTCACCTCACACACCCGCACCACCATGACCCTGGGGAGACACGTCATGAGCAAGTCCGTTATGCCCGTATTCGCGAAGAACATCCGCCCGCTCTCCGGCCGCCGCCTCGCCACCGTCGCCGCCACCGCCGTCCTCGTCGGCTCCGTCCAGCTCATGACCGCCGACACCTCCTGGGCCTGCGGGGACGACCGGATCGGCGGCCCGCACCCGGCCACCGGCACCGAGCACCACGCCCCCGGAACCCTGGTCTCCCCGGACGCCGCCCTCACCTCCGCCAAGTCCTCGGTCGTCGCGGACGGCGGCTGGAACGAGGTCTCCCTGAAGGTCACCAACAAGACCGGCACCGAGGCCCACGGGATGGAGCCCCAGTTCGCCGTCTACACGCCGGGTGAGCGCGCGGCGGTGCGTTCGAAGGATGTCCGGATCCAGTTCCTGGACCACACCGGCGCGTGGAAGAACGTCCCGGCGACCGAAGGCTGCTACCGCATCATCGACGCCGGCGACGCCCAGCGCCAGAGGATGTCCGACAACACGTCGGTCACCTTCAGGTTCCGCTTCTCCCTCGCCCCGACCACTCCCGAGGACGTCACCACGATCAACCTGCTGGCCTCGGTCGGCCGCGCCGGCGCGGGCGCCCCGGGTGCGACCGACCTGAAGGCGGTCAAGGTGACGCGGCCCCAGGGCACGGGCGCCGCCCAGCCCACCGCGAAGCCCACCGCGAAGCCCTCCGCCACGGCCAAGCCCGCCACCCCGAAGCCCGCCGCCAAGCCGACCGGCACCGCCAAGCCCGCTCCCGCCGAGCCGGTCGCCGCGCAGACTCCGGCCGCCTCCCCCGGCACCGCGGCCACCGGGGCCCCCGCGGCCACGCCCACCACCGCACCGGCCACCACCGCGCCCGCCGGCACCCCGGAGCTCGCCCAGACCGGCGCCGGCACCCCCAACGGCCTCCTCGCCGCCCTCGCCGGCACCCTCGCCACCGCCGGCGCAGCCGTCCTGGTCGCCGTGCGCCGCCTGCGCGGCGCCCGCCACTGAGCCAGGGCGGTAGCGGCCGACGCACGGGGTAGACGAAGGGCCCTGCCTCCGCACGGCGGTGCGGAGGCAGGGCCCTTTCGGCAGCCGGGGCTCAGCCCCAGGTGATCAGACGCTTCGGGTACTCCAGGATGCCCGCCACGTCGGCCAGCACCCGCGAGCCCAGCTCCCCGTCCACCAGGCGGTGGTCGAAGGAGAGCGCCAGTGTGGTCACCTGTCGCGGGACCACCTTGCCCTTGTGCACCCACGGCAGTTCCCGGACCGCGCCGAAGGCCAGGATCGCGGCCTCGCCCGGGTTGAGGATCGGGGTGCCGGTGTCGACGCCGAAGACGCCGACGTTGGTGATGGTGACCGTGCCGCCCTGCATGTCGTTCGGCGAGGTCTTGCCCTGGCGGGCGGTGTCGATCAGCTCCCCGAGCGACACCGCCAGGCCCCCGAGGGTCTTGCCGCCCGCGTCCTTGATGTTGGGGACGATCAGGCCGCGCGGGGTGGCCGCGGCGATGCCGAGGTTCACCTGACCCTTGATGACGATCTCCTGGGCCGCCTCGTCCCACTGGGCGTTGATCTCCGGGTGGCGCTTGATCGCGGTGAGCAGCGCCTTGGCGACCAGCAGCAGCGGGCTGACCCGGACGTCCCGGCCCAGCTCGCCGCTCTCCTTGAGCCGGCGGACGAACTTCATCGTGCGGGTGACGTCGACCTGGACGAACTCGGTGACGTGCGGGGCGGTGAAGGCCGAGGCCACCATCGCCTGCGCGATCGCCTTGCGGACGCCCTTGATCGGCACCCGGACGTCGCCCGCGACCGGAACGGCCACCTGGGCGGCGACCGTCGGCTCGGCGGCCGGGGCCGGGGCCGCGGCCTCGACCGCGGCGGGCACCGGAGCGGTGGACGCTGCCGCGTGGGCGTGCAGGTCCTCGCGGGTGACGACGCCGTCGGGGCCGGTCGGGGTGACGGCCCGCAGGTCGATCCCGAGGTCCTTGGCGAGCTTGCGCACCGGCGGCTTGGCCAGCGGGCGGTCACCGGTGACGGCGGCGGGCGCCACCGCCGGTGCGGGCACCGCCGCGGGAGCGGGAGCCACGACGGGGGCCGGGGCCACGACCGGGGCCGGAACCGGAGTCACGGCCGGAGCCGGGGCCACCGGGGCCGAGGTGGAGGCGGTCGCCACCACGGTCGTGCGGCGGGCCCGGCGCTGGGCGACACCGGTCCGCGGGCCGTAGCCGACCAGCACCTCGCGCCGCTCGGGCTCGACCTCGGCGGCCGGGGCCGGCGGAGCCGCCGGGGCCGCGACGGCGGGGGCGGGAGCCCCTGCCTCGCCGGCCACCGCGACCGAGATGATCACGGCGCCGACGTCGACCGTCGCGCCCTCCGGGAAGAACAGCTGCTCGACGACCCCGTTGAACGGGATCGGCAGCTCCACGGCGGCCTTGGCGGTCTCCACCTCGCAGACGATCTGGCCGTCCGTCACGGTGTCACCGGGCTTGACGTGCCAGCTGAGGATCTCGGCCTCGGTGAGGCCCTCGCCCACGTCGGGCATCTTGAACTCGCGGAGCGAGCGAACTTCGGTGGTCATCTTCGCTCCCCGCTCAGTAGGCGAACGCGCGGTCGACGGCGTCGAGCACGCGGTCCAGGTCGGGCAGGAACGCCTCCTCGACCCGGGACGGCGGATAGGGCGCGTGGTAGCCGCCGACCCGCAGGATCGGCGCCTCCAGGTGGTAGAAGCAGCGCTCGGTGAGGCGGGCGGCCAGCTCGGCGCCCATGCCCAGGAAGACCGGCGCCTCGTGCACCACGATGCCGCGGCCGGTGCGCTTGACCGACTCCTCCAGGGCGGCGAAGTCCACCGGGGAGAGCGAACGCAGGTCGACCACCTCCAGCCGGCGGCCGTCCTCCTCGGCGGCCGCGGCGGCCTCCAGGCAGACCTTGACCATCGGGCCGTAGGCGATCAGCGTGGCGTCGGTGCCGGGGCGGACGATCCGGGCGTCGTGCAGCCCCAGGTCGGCGGCGTCGCCGATCTCGCCCTTGTCCCAGTAGCGGCGCTTGGGCTCCAGGAAGATCACCGGGTCGTCCGACTCGATGGCCTGGCGCAGCATCCAGTGCGCGTCGTGCGCGTTGGAGGGGGCGACCACGCGCAGACCGGCGGTGTGCGCGAAGTAGGCCTCGTGCGACTCGCTGTGGTGCTCGACCGCGCCGATGCCGCCCGCGAACGGGATGCGGACGGTGACCGGCATCTTCACGTGACCGAGCGCGCGGGCGTGCATCTTCGCCAGCTGGGAGACGATCTGGTCGAAGGCCGGGTAGACGAAGCCGTCGAACTGGATCTCCACCACCGGGCGGTAGCCGCGCAGGGCCAGGCCGATCGCGGTGCCGACGATGCCGGACTCGGCGAGCGGCGTGTCGATCACCCGGTCCTCGCCGAAGTCCTTCTGCAGGCCGTCGGTGATCCGGAAGACGCCACCGAGCTTGCCGATGTCCTCGCCCATCAGGACGGTCTTCGGGTCGTTCTCCAGCGACTTCCGCAGCGCGTCGTTGAGCGCCTTGGCGATGCTGAGCTGACCGGCCATCAGAGGTTCTCCCCCGCCTCGAAGGAGGCCGCGTACTCGACGTACCCGGCCCGTTCCTCATCGACCAGCGTGTGCGGCTCGGCGTAGACGTGGTCGAAGATCAGGGTCGGGTCCGGGTCCGGCATGCCGCGCACGCCCTCGCGCACCCGCAGCCCCAGCTGCTCGCTCTCGGCGTCGATCGAGGCGAAGAACTCCTCGTCGGCCAGGCCCTCCTTCTCCAGGAGGACCTTGAGCCGGCTGATCGGGTCCTTGGCCTTCCAGGCCTCGGTCTCCTCGGCGAGCCGGTAGCGGGTGGGGTCGTCGGAGGTGGTGTGCGCACCCATCCGGTAGGTGAAGGCCTCGATCAGGACGGGGCCGTTGCCGCTGCGCGCGTGCTCCAGCGCCCAGCGGGTGACGGCCAGGCACGCCAGCACGTCGTTGCCGTCGACCCGGACGCCCGGGAAGCCGAAGCCGGAGGCGCGGCGGTACAGCGGGATCTTGGTCTGGGTGGTGGTGGGCTCGGAGATCGCCCACTGGTTGTTCTGGCAGAAGAACACCACGGGCGCGTTGTAGACCGAGGCGAAGGTGAAGGCCTCGTTGACGTCGCCCTGGCTGGAGGCACCGTCGCCGAAGTACGCGATGACCGCGTCGTCGGAGCCGTCCTTGGTGATGCCCATCGCGTAGCCGGTGGCGTGCAGGGTCTGCGCGCCGATCACGATGGTGTAGAGGTGGAAGTTCTTCTCGTTCGGGTCCCAGCCGCCGTGGTTCACGCCGCGGAACATGCCGAGCAGGTTCAGCGGGTCCACGTCACGGCACCAGGCGACACCGTGCTCGCGGTAGGTCGGGAAGGCGTAGTCGCCGGGGCGCAGCGCGCGCCCGGAGCCGACCTGGGCGGCCTCCTGGCCGAGCAGCGAGGCCCAGAGGCCCAGCTCCCCCTGTCGCTGCAGGGAGGTCGCCTCGGCGTCGAACCGGCGCACCAGCACCAGGTCACGGTAGAGGGCGCGAAGCTCGTCGGGCTCCACCGTGAGCGGGTAGTCCGGGTGCTCGACCCGCTCGCCTTCCGGGGTGAGCAGTTGCACGAGCTCCGGCTGGGCGTCCGTACCCGTGGCGCGGAGGGTGTCAGGGACGCCGGGGGCCGCCTTCTTGCGGGCCCTCGCCGTGCTTTTGACGGTCACGTTCACTCCTCGGTCTGTCCGGCCGCCCGGGGTCGCCGGTGACCGGTCCGGTCACCGCCTCGCGGGGCGCGCGTGGGTGTGCGCACCTACTGCGGGGCAGGTGGTGATCCTCTTCCGACGTCGCCCTCACGAGAACGTTACCCAGCGTCCGCCCCGGGCGCGTCTGCGCTAGGACGTCCTAGTTGTTGGATGCCGACAACTACGGGTGTGGCGCAGCTCTCAATTCGGTCGCCATCAGGACACCTGCGCACGTTATCCGGGCGGGGGCTCCCGCGTAAGGGGGTTACCGGCATCGCTTTCTCCCGCTCTGGCCGGATCGCGCCCCCGCCCTGGTGCGGGCGATAGGTCTTTCGTAGGGTGATATGGGAGGCTTTGCGCGTGACTGATATTGGACAAATCAGGGTATTCCTGCTCGACGACCACGAAGTGGTCCGGCGGGGCGTCCACGAACTCCTCTCGGTCGAGGACGACATCGAGGTGGTCGGCGAGGCCGGCACCGCCGCCGAGGCGCTCACCAGGATCCCGGCCGTCCACCCCGACGTCGCGGTGCTCGACGTCCGCCTGCCGGACGGCAACGGCGTCGAGGTCTGCCGGGAGATCCGCTCCCGGCTGCCGGAGATCAAGTGCCTGATGCTGACCTCCTTCTCCGACGACGAGGCGCTGTTCGACTCGATCATGGCGGGTGCCTCCGGTTACGTGCTGAAGGCGATCCGCGGCACCGACCTGATCACCGCCGTGCGGGACGTCGCCGCCGGGAAGTCGCTGCTCGACCCGGTGGCCACCAGCCGGGTGCTCGCCCGGCTGCGCGACGGCGGCGAGAAGGAGGACGAACGACTGTCCCAGCTCACCAAGCAGGAGCGCCGCATCCTCGACCTGATCGGCGAAGGGATGACCAATCGTCAGATCGGGAACGAGTTGCACCTCGCCGAAAAGACGGTCAAGAACTACGTCTCCAGTCTGCTCGCCAAGATGGGGATGGAGCGACGGACCCAGGCGGCCGCCTTCGTGGCACGGCACCAGGCGGACCACCAGCACTGACTCGCGAGCTGCACACATCTGACGCCCTGTCAAGGGCCCCCGCCGGGGGGCCCTAACCTCTGGCTGTGACTTTCAGCCAGACCCTTGCCTGTGCACCAGCCCGTCCCGACCTCACGGCCCCCCCGATAGGAACGCTCAGCCCGCCCGTCCCGCACGCCGCCCTCGCCGAGATCCTCCGCCGCTACCGGGTGGGCCGCCTGCTCACCGCCGAACCCGTCGCCGAAGGCCTGCTGAACCGGGGCTACCGCGTCACCACCGAAGCCGGCACCTACTTCCTGAAGTGCTACGTCGACGCCGCGACCGCCGGGCGCGAGGCCGTCGCCGGCCACCACCGCGCGATGGCCGCGCTCTCCGCCCTGGGGCTGCCCGTCGCCCCTCCGCTCGCCCTCGCCGAACGGACCGGCACCGTCGCCGCCTTCGGCGGCCGGCTGTTCGCCCTCTTCCCCTGGGTGGACGGCCGGCACCGGCACGGTACGGACCTCTCCCTGCCGCAGTGCGACGACCTCGGCACGCTGCTCGGCCGACTGCACGGCGCCCTCGACGACGTCTGCGCCCCCGTCGCCCAGCCCTCCGGCTACCGGAGCGCCGACGCGCGCGACAGCTCCGTACTCGCCCGTGAACTGCGCTCGCACGCCCGCGAGCACCGCCCGTTCGACGACCTGGACGCCCTGGTCGAACGGCGTCTCTCCGAACGGCTGGAGCTGCTCGCCGACCACGCGCACCGGCGTCCCGCCCCGCAGACCGCCCCGCCCACCGGCTGGACCCACGGCGACTTCCACGGGCTCAACCTGCTGCACGACGGCAGCCGGATCTCGGCGGTCCTGGACTGGGACAAGCTCGGGCCCCAGCCGCGCGCCGAGGAGGCCGTGCGCGCGGCCACCCTGGTCTTCAACGACCGGGCCACGGGGGTGCTGGACCTCGTCCGCGTCCGGCACTACTCGCAGTCGTACCGGGCCACCGGGGCCGCCACCGCCGAACACCTGGCCGCCGCCGTGCACCGGGTCTGGTGGGAGCGGCTGAACGACTTCTGGATGCTCCAGTGGCGCTACCAGCGGGCCGACCACCGGGCCGACCCGCTCTACCCCGCCTCGGCGGGCCAGTTGGCGTGGTGGTGCCAGGAGTACGAGCAGGTCCTGGACGCCTTCGCCAACTGACCCCTCGGGTCAGCCCGCGGTCGCCGGCGGGGAGACCGGCGGCTTCGGCGAGGTGTTGCCCCCGGGCGGTGCCGTCGTCGCCGGCGGCGGCTGGGTCGCCGTCGACGTCGCCGGCGGCGCGGTCGTCGCGCCGCCGCCCGCGGTGGTCGGGGCGGTGGTGGGCGGCGCGGTCGGCGTCCCGGTCGCCGGCGGAGCCGTCGTCGCGGGCTTGCTGCCGGTCGTGCTCGGGGTCGACGACATGGTGTGCTTGCCGCCCGAGGTGGCAGGCGGCTGGCTCTGGTTGCCGCCGTTGCCGCCGTTCCCGTTGCCGGTGTCGGTCGGCTGCTGCGGGCGCCGGGTGTTCTGGGTGGTCGGGGCCGTGGTCACGGCGCCGCCCGTGGTGGGCGTGGTGGCCTCCGGCGCCGTCGACACCACACCGGGCGGCGGGGTCGTCGGCTGGATCTTCCCGCCGGAGCCTTCGTCGTTGCCACTGAGCGCCAGGGCGATCCCGGCGCCGGACGCGACGATCACCGCCACGATGCCGGCCACCCAGCGCCACGGCCCGCGGCCCCCCCGGTCGCGTCCGTGGCCGCCGCCGCCGGAGCCGTCGCCGCCGTCACCGCCGCCGTACGGTCCGCCGGCCGCCGGGTAGGGCGAGGACGGGGTGTGCGGGCCGCCCGGCACCTGGTACGGCAGCATCGCCGTCGGGTCCCCCGGGACGCCGGCCCCGAGCACCGCGGTCTCGTCCGCGCCGGGCACCGGCATGCCGCCGTAGCCCTGACCGGCCGCGGCCAGGCCGGAGGCCGCGGAACCGGCCGCCCAGGCACCCGTGCCGCCCTGCAGTTCGCGCAACGCGTGTTCGAGGTGCGCGCGGAACTCGTCGGCGTCCTGGAAGCGGTCGTCCGGGTTCTTCGCGAGCGAGCGCAGCACCAGCGGGTCGAGCGCCGCCGGTACCCGCGGGTTGGCCTGCGAGGGCGGCACCGGCATGTCCTGGACGTGCTGGTAGACCACCGAGAGCGGCGTGTCGCCGGTGAACGGCGGGCGCAGGGTCAGCAGCTCGTAGAGCATGCAGCCGGCCGCGTACAGGTCGGAGCGGTGGTCGACCGGCTTGCCGAGCGCCTGCTCGGGCGAGAGGTACTGCGGGGTGCCCATGACCATGCCGGTCTGGGTCATGGTGGAGGCGGTCCCGGTCAGCGCGCGGGCGATGCCGAAGTCCATCACCTTGACCGCGCCGGTGGTCGTGATGATGACGTTGGCCGGCTTGATGTCCCGGTGCACGATGCCGTGCCGGTGGCTGTAGGCGAGCGCCTCCAGCACCCCGGCGATGATCAGCAGCGCCTGGTCGACCGGCGGCTCCGACTCGTCCACCAGCAGCTCGCGGACGGTCCGGCCCTCGACCAGCTCCATCACGATGTACGGCGTCGACTCCTCGCCGACGTACTCCTCGCCGGTGTCGTACACCGCGACGATCGCGTGGTGGTTGAGCGCCGCGACGGCGTGCGCCTCCCGGGTGAAGCGGAGCCGGGCGATCTCGTCCTGGGCCAGCTCGCCGCGGAGCAGCTTGACCGCGACGGTCCGGCCGAGCCGGACGTCCTGGGCGGCGAGCACCTCGGCCATGCCGCCCCGGCCGAGCCGGTGGGTCAGCCGGTAGCGGCCGTCGCCGACCGTGCCCAGCGGGGCGGCGGTGCCACGGCCCGGCGTCTGCGGGCCGCCGAACGGCGGGAGCGCGGTGGTGGCGGCGTCGCTACCGGTTCCGGGCGTCCTCGGGGCACCACCGGCCGAACCGGTCGCCCAGGCGCCCTCGTCGTCGTCCGGCTGCTGCGTCTGTGCCATCGCTCCTCGCCCCGGGCCTTCGCTCGGATCGCGGTGCCCTGTCGCCTCGTTTGCCCGAACGCTACCGCCTCCGGCCCGCCCCCGTGGCACGCCCGATCCGGACGGAATGCGTCAGAGCAGGCCATTCCGGTCGGCCGGACCGTCCAGGTGGAGCACGGTGGCCGTCCGCTCCGAGACCCGCGAGGTCGACCCGCCGGCGGTCTCGTTCTTGGCTCGGTTGACCACGATCGCAATGATGATGACGGCCAGCACGATCACGCCGACGATGATGCCGACGATCACCAGGGCCGTGGAGCAGCCACCGCTGTTCGACGCGGGGGCCGGCTGGAACGGCGCCGGCATCGGCTGCGGCGGCGGGGTGTGCGCCTGCGGGAAGTGCGGCGGCGGCGTCTGGAACGCCGGCGGCGGGGTCTGGTAGGCCTGCGGCTGCGGCGGCGGGGTGTGCGCCTGCTGCGGGAAGTGCGGCGGCGGCGTCTGGAACGCCGGCGGCGGGGTCTGGTAGGCCGGCGGCCGGTGGAACGGCTGCGGCGTCTGCGGGGCCTGCGGGGCCTGCGGGACGGACGGGACCGGCGGGGCGGCGTGCACCGAACGCGGGCCGTCGGTGATCACCAGCGGGGAGCTGGCCGCCAGGGGGCTGCCGCCGCCCTTGGCCACCGCGATCAGCCGCTCGGCCTCGTCCCGCATCGCCGCCGCGCTCGCGAACCGGTGCGCCGGGTCCTTCCGCAGCGCCGTGGCGACGAACTCGTCGACCGCCGGGTCGAGCGCCCGGTTGAGCGTGGACGGCGCCGGCGGCTCCTCCTGGACGTGCTTGTAGGCGATCGAGAAGGCCGAGTCGCCGTCGAAGACCAGCTGGCCGGTGATCATCTCGAAGAGCATCACGCCGACCGAGTACAGGTCGGAGCGCGCGTCCACCGGCTTGCCCAGCGCCTGCTCGGGCGAGAGGTACTGCGGCGTGCCGACCACCATGCCGGTCTGGGTCATCGAGGTGACCCCGCTCTCCAGCGCGCGGGCGATGCCGAAGTCCATGACCTTGACGACGCCCTTGCGGTCGAACATGACGTTGCCGGGCTTGATGTCACGGTGCACCAGGCCCTGGTCGTGCGAGGCCTCCAGCGCGTTCAGCACGCCGACGGTGACCCGCAGCGCCTCCTCGACGGGCATCGCGCCGTGCTGGGCGACCGCCTCGTTGATCGCGTCCCGCAGGCCCTTGCCGTCGACCAGCTGCATCACGATGTACGGCGTGGTGGAGCCGTCGGGGGCCACGTCCTCGCCGGTGTCGTAGACCCGGACGATGTTCTCGTGCTCCAGACGGGCCACGGCCTGCGCCTCACGGCGGAACCGCTCCTTGAACGACGCGTCCCGGCCGAGCTCGGCGTGCATGCTCTTCAGCGCCACCGGCCGCTTCAGGACGTTGTCGTACGCGAGGTGCACGGAGGCCATGCCGCCCTCGCCCAGCACCCGCTGCAGCACGTACCGGCCGTTGCCCAGGGAGTAGCCCTCGACCTCCGCGTTGCCGTGCTCGCTCATGGTCCTCTGCTCCCCCTCGTCGCGGCAGTGCCGCCGCGACCGTGACGTTCGGTCTCGTCCGTGCGTGTCCGGGCCCGGCCCGACGGCCTGCCCGACCCCTGTCGCGGCGCTCGCCCGGCCTGCGACAGGGGCCCAGGGTATCGGCTCGCGGCGCCGGTGATCGGCTCAGGGCCGACACTGTGTCCGGTCCGCGACCCGGTACCGGTCGGTAGTGCGTTCGACACCGGGTCGTCGTGGTACGCCCGATGCCGTGACGGCCGCCGCGGTGCGGCGGCGCGCCGTCCCGCGGTGTCCCGCCGGGCCTACAGGTACGGGCCGGAACGGATGCCGCGGCCCTCGCCCGGGTCGTCGCCCTCCGGCTCGCCGCCGTGCAGACCGGGCGGCAGCGCCCGCCGCATCTGCTCCAGCTGCGCCCGCGCCGCCATCTGCTGCGCGAACAGGGCGGTCTGGATGCCGTGGAACAGGCCCTCCAGCCACCCCACCAGCTGCGCCTGCGCGATCCGCAGCTCGGCCTCGGTCGGGATCGAGTCCTCGGTGAACGGCAGCGAGAGCCGTTCCAGCTCCGCGACCAGCTCGGGCGCCAGGCCGAGCTCCAGCTCCTTGATCGAACTGGCGTGGATGTCCTTCAGCCGGGCCCGGCTGGCCTCGTCGAGGGGGGCCGCCCGGACCTCCTCCAGCAGCTGCTTGATCATGCTGCCGATCCGCATCACCTTGGCCGGCTGCTCGACCATCTCGGTCACCGGCAGTTCACGCGGGCCGTCACCGTCGTCGTTCCCCGGCGAACCGGGGAACCCGTGGCCCACCGGCAGGCCGTCCGGTCCGACGATCAGCACCTTCTGGCCGTCCTGCGACTGCCCGCCCATGCCCTGGTAGAGCTCCTGCGACGAGCGCTCGTTCATCGGATTCGTCATGAATCACATTCTCCCTCACTGGGGTTGGTCGGGTGGAGGCCCCCGACCGCACCGCCCCGGACCGGCATCGGCCGCCGCACGCGTACCGCCGCCTGCCCGGACACGACGCTACGCCCCCCGGGCGGGCCGCCGGTATCCGTACGGATACTCAGTTCGCCCGGGGCCGGGGCACGCCCGCCACCGCGGGTGCCGACCGACCTCCCCGGCCCGGGCGCCGCTCAGTTCCTGCGCAGCCGGAGGCCGATCAGCCCCAGGCCGCAGCCGATCAGGCCGAGGCCGGCGCCGAGCGGCAGCTGGAGGGTGGAGGCGTCGTGCCAGCGGGCGGGCAGCACGACCGGGGCCGCCACGGCCTGCGCGTCGGGCCGGCCGAGCGCCACCACCGCGCTCCCCGTGGTGTCGGCGGAGTCGGTCGGCCCCCCGGCACCGGCGGGGTCCGCCCCGGGGGCGGCGGTCGCGGAGGGCTGCTCCGGCGGCTGCTCGACGGAGTGCTCCCGGCCGCGCTCCGGCGCGGACCGCACACGTTCGGGCGCCGAGCCCGGGCGGTGCCGGAACCACTTCTGGTCCCGATCGGCCCGGAGCCCGCCGGCGCCGGGCCGGGGGTGAGCGCTCTGGACCCGCGGCGGCGTGACGGCGGTCGGGGTCGCCGCGGTGGCGACGGCGGTCGCCGACACGGCCGGGACGGGAGACGTGACCGGCGGCGTGTCCGGCGTGTCCGGCGTGTCCGGCGCGGCCGAGGGCTCCGGCTCCGGGGCGGGAACGGGCCCCGGCGCGGCCGGCCCCGTGGCGGCGGGTCGCGGGGTGGACGGCTCCGAGGTCGCCGGCCCGGTGGCGGCGGGCCCGGAGACCGGGGCCGGCGAGGAGGCGGGCCCGGTGGCGGCTCCACCGGACGGCCCGGACGGCCCCGCCGGGGCCGGGGAGGGCGAACCGGAACGCACCACCCCGCCCGAGGGCAGCGCCGCGCCCGGCTCCGCCGACACGCCCACCCCGCCCGCCGCGGCAGGTTCGTCCGCCGCAGGGGGTTCGTCCGCCCCTGCGGTCCCGGACAGCGTGCCGGACCCGGTCGAGGGGGGCGGGGCGAGGGAGGCGGGCCGGACGGCGGCGCCGGGTCCGACCGGGGCGGCGACCGCCACCGGGACCGTCAGCGGCACCGCGAGACCGAGCACCGCCACCGCCAGCAGGCGCCGCGAGCACCGCTCGGCGCGCCGGGCGAGGACACGCCCGGCGCGGCGGGAACGGCGGTGCGACAACGCTGCGGGCAGCGGCCCGAGGAACGCGTACGAAGGTGCGGCCACGATCGAGGTCCTTCCGCGACGGCCGACCGCGCAGGGCGGGTCGGCGGCGGGACAGCTCCCGAACAGCCTCACACAATCCGACATTCAGGGCATTTCGAACCACCCTGGGCCGTTCACCCCCCGGTTCCCGCCCGCCCTCGGACCCGGCCCCGTCAGGCCCGCAGCACCACCTTGCCGACCTGCTCGCCAGCCTCCAGTGCCCGGTGCGCGGCGGCCGCGTCGGCCAGCGGCACCACCCGGTCGATCACGGGCTTCACCACGCCCGACTCCACCAGCGGCCAGACGTGCTCGCGCACCGCCGCCACGATCGCCGCCTTCTCGGCGAGCGGCCGGCCGCGCAGGTTGGTGGCGATCACCGCGCCGCGCTTGCGCAGCAGGGTGTTCAGGTTGAGCTCGCCCTGCACGCCGCCCTGCAGCCCGATGATCACCAGCCGCCCGTTGACCGCCAGCGCGTCCACGTTCCGCTGCAGGTACCGGGCGCCCATGATGTCCAGGATCACGTCCGCCCCGGCCCCGTCGGTGGCCTCCCGCAGCACCTCGACGAAGTCCTGCTCCCGGTAGTCGATCAGGACGTCGGCGCCCAGCTCCGCGCACCGGGCGAGCTTCCCGGCGCTGCCCGCCGTCACCGCCACCCGGGCGCCGACCGCCTTGGCCAGCTGGATCGCCATCGTCCCGATGCCGCTGGCGCCGCCGTGCACCAGCACGGTCTCGCCCGGACGCAGGTTGGCGGTGAGGAACACGTTGGACCAGACGGTGCAGGCGACCTCCGGCAGCGCGGCGGCCTCCTCCGGGGTCAGCCCCTTCGGTACCGGCAGCAGCTGCCCGACCGGGACCGCCACCCGCTCCGCGTACCCGCCGCCGACCAGCAGCGCGCAGACCTCGTCGCCGACCGCCCAGCCGGCCACCCCGGGACCCAGGGCGGTGATCCGGCCCGCGCACTCCAGACCGGGGTAGGGCGAGCTGCCGGGCGGCGGGTTGTAGAGGCCCTGCCGCTGGAGCAGGTCGGCGCGGTTGACGGCGGTCGCCGCCACCTCGACCAGGACCTCGCCCTCACCGGGCACCGGATCCGGCACCTCGGCCCAGACCAGCGCCTCGGGCCCACCGGGTTCAGGAATCGTCATCGCATGCATGATCCCGACGCTACTCCGCGGCACCCCGGTCGGGACCGCTCCCGGTGCCCGCCCGACCGGATCCGGTCGGGCCCGGCCGGGACCGGTCGCGTCAGCCCGCCAGATCCGGCAGCACCACGGCGCCCGGCAGCCCGGCCAGCACCCGGCCCGGCAGGATCAGCTTGCCCCGCCGCCGCCCGCTGCCCACCAGCACGTACGGCGCCGCGGCCACCGCCTCGTCGACCAGCAGCGGCCAGTCCGCGGGCAGACCGACCGGGGTGATGCCGCCGTACTCCATGCCGCTCGCGGCGACGGCCGTGTCCATCGGCGCGAACGACGCCTTGCGGGCCTCCAGGTGCCGGCGGACCGCGCGGTTGACGTCCACCCGGGTGGTCGCCAGTGCCAGGCAGGCGGCCAGGGTCGTCCCGCCGCCGCGCTTGGCGGCGACCACCACGCAGTTCGCCGAGGCCTCCGGCGGGACGCCGTAGGTCTCGCAGAAGACGGCGGTGTCGGCCTTCTCCGGGTCGGTGTCCACGTACAGCACGGACCGGGCGGCCTCCCGGTCGTCCCAGTTCTTGAGGGCGTCCGCCACCGGCCCGGCCAGCTGGTCGACCACGTCCAGCGCGGGTCCGAAGGCGTCGAAGGTGCCGAAGGGGAGCTGCGGTTGATCGGTCATGGTGCCCGACCCTACGGGCAACCGGATCACTTGATGACGATCACCCGGTCGGTCAGCTGCAGCGTCTGCGCCTCCTGCTCGGTGTAGTTGATCACCCGGCGGCCGCGGACCACCGCCACCACCAGGTCCTCGCACTCCCGCGGGCTGTGCCCGGCCTCGGCCCGGGTGACCGGGCGCTCGATCACGTCCAGGCCGTTGCCGTAGGTCAGCAGGTCCTCCATGACCTCGCCGGCGTGCGGGCTGAGCATCGACATGCCGAGCAGCCGGCCGGCCGAACTGGAGCTGGTGACCACGACGTCCGCGCCGCTCTGCCGGAGCAGCGGGGCGTTCTCGTCCTCGCGGACGGCGGCGACGATGGTGGCCGCCCTGGTGAGCTGGCGCGCCGTCAGGGTGACCAGTGCGGCGGTGTCGTCCCGCTCCGGCGCGACCACCACCCGGGCGGCGGTGGGCAGTCCGGCACGGATCAGGGTGTCGGTCCGGGTGGCGTCGCCGACCACGCCGACCAGGCCGTGCTGGGCGGCCTGGTCGACCACCTTGCGCTGCGGGTCGACCACCACGATCTCGTCCTTGCGCACTCCCTGGCCGAGCAGCGTGTCGACGGCGCTGCGGCCCTTGGTGCCGTAGCCGATCACGACGGTGTGCTCGCGCACGGTGGACCTCCAGCGGTTCAACCGCCACTGTTGACGGGTGCGTTCGGTGAGCACCTCAAGGGTGGTGCCGACCAGGATGATCAGGAAGACCACCCGGAGCGGCGTGATCACGAAGATGTTGGTGAGGCGGGCACCCTCGCTGTACGGGGTGATGTCGCCGTACCCGGTGGTGGAGAGCGTCACGGTGGCGTAGTACGCCGCGTCGAGGAAGCTCAGCCCGCCGCCGGCGTTGTCGTTGTAGCCGTCGCGGTCCAGCCAGACGACCAACGTGGTGGCCAGCAGCACGGCGAGCGCGATCAGCAGCCGGACGCCGACCTGCCGGACGGCGGGCGCCGACCGCCGGGCCGGCAGCACGATCCCGGCGTCCGCCCAGGGCTCGGTCCCGGGGGTGAGCGGGCCGGGGAACCGCTCGCGCCTGCGTCGGGTGTTCACGGGGCCTCCACCAGTTCGATCAGGTCGCCGGCCGCCGCGCCGCCGGGCGGTACCACCGCCAGTGCGTCGGCCCGGGCCAGACCCCGGAGCATCGCCGGTCCGTCGTACCGGAGCTGGACGATCCCTTGGTCGGTGCGCAGGACCGGGAGCAGCCGGGTGTCCGCCGGGTGCCCGGGCAGGTCGTCGACGGCCGCCGCCCGGACCGGGCGGGCGGTGGAGCGGCCGGCCAGCCCGTGCAGCAGCGGCAGTGCGAGCGTGACCGCCCCCGCCACGGCGGCCAGCGGATTGCCGGGCAGGCCCACCAGGTGGCGACCGCCGGGCAGTTCGGCGAGCAGCATCGGATGGCCGGGGCGCACGGCGACCCCGTCCACCAGCAGCCGGGCGCCGACCTCGGCGAGCGCCCGGTGCAGGTAGTCCACCGGTCCGGCGGCCGTGCCGCCGGTGGTGACCACCACGTCGGCGGTGGAGTGCCGCAGGGCGTCCCGCAGTAGACCGAAGTCGTCCCGGACGGCGCGCGGTTCGCCGGTCGTGGCCCCGGCGGCGCACAGCCACGGCGGCAGCAGCGGGCCGAGCGCGTCCCGGACCAGGCCGGGCCGGGGCAGGCCGGAGCCGAGCAGTTCGTCGCCGAGGACCAGCAGCTCGACCACCGGGCGGCGGCGGACGGTCAGCAGGTCGTGGCCGCAGGCGGCCGCCAGGCCCAGCACGGCCGGACCGACCGGGGTGCCGGCCGGGAGCAGCGGCTCGCCGAGCCGGCACTCCTGGCCGCGCGGGCGGACGTCCTGGCCGGTGGTCAGCGAGCCGGGCGTGCGGTCGTACAGCAACGGGCCGGCCGGCTCGCCGTGCTCCCGGCGGAGTACGGCGGTGGCGCCGGGCGGCAGTTGGGCGCCGGTGGCGATCTCCACGGCGGCGCCGTCGGCGAGCGCCCCGGTGGCCGGCCGACCGGCCAGCTGCCGTCCGGCCACCCGCCAGGGGCCGGGGCCGGCGACCGCCCAGCCGTCCATGGCCGAGGTGTCGAAGGCGGGCAGGTCCGTGAGCGCGGCGAGCGGCTCGGCGAGGGTGTGGCCGAGCGCCCCGGCCAGCGGCAGGCGCAGCGGCGGCAGCGGCGTCCGGCCGGCCCGGCGGGCGGTGTCCCTGGCCCGCGCCCAGCTCGTCGGTCGGGCAGGGGCCGGCGGCTGGTCGAGCACGGCGAGCTCCTCCACCGTGCTCACGTCCGCCCCGGCTCGGCGTCCGCCGCCCACCGCTCGGCGAGTGCGGCGGTCCGCCGGGCCGCCTCGGCGACGGCCTCGGGGCCGCCGCCCTGCCGGGCGGCCGCGTAGCCGATCAGAAAGGCGGTCAGCGGCGCGGCGGGCCGGGCCACCCCGTGGGCGACCACCCGGGCCAGGTCGAGCAGTCCGTGGACGTCGACGTCCAGGTCGATGTCCAGCTCGGCCCGGACCTCGGCGATCCAGTCATCCAGCGTGCGCTCCATGCGCCCATGCTGCCCGATCGGTGGTTTCCCCGGCATGTTTGCCCGGTGAGCGGCGCGCGTCGTTTCGCTCACGCCCAGGCGCCGGCGCACGTGAGCGGGCCGGAGGTGGGGGCCGGGGGTGGGCCGGGCGGCGGGCTAGGCGGTGGGTCCGGTGGTGTCGCGTTCGCGGGCCCGGGCCAGGTCCTCCCAGGTGTCGCAGTCGTACGTGACGTCGTCGGTGTCGGCCAGCCGGAGGGTGCGCAGCCCGCCGGTCAGGCGGCGCAGCGGCAGCCCCGCGGGGTCTCCGGCGGCGGCCAGCGCGGCCCGCAGGGCGGCGGCGCGGTAGGCGGCGGCCAGCGGCTGGTCACGTCCGCCGGCGTCGACCAGGACGGCCGCCTCGGTGTCCGGCGCGGCGGCGTCGAGGGCGGCGGCCAGCCGGTGGACGGTCCGCTCGTCGAGGAACGGCAGGTCGGCGGCGAACAGCAGCACCAGGTCGGCGGTCACCTCGGCCAGGCCGGCGGCCACGGCGGCCACCGGCCCGCCGCCGGGCGGCCGTTCACGGGTCCACCGGACGCCGGGGCGGGCGGTGGACCGGGCCGGGCCGACCACGACGGTGGTGCGGGCTCCGGCGCAGGCCGCGAGCACCCGGTCCAGCAGGGTGGCCTCGCCCACGGTCAGGCCGGGCTTGTCCGCCCCGCCGAGCCGCCGGGCGGCGCCGCCGGCCGGGACGATCACGTCGTACGGGGTCATGCCGCCAGTATCCGCCGGACGGGTCAGGACCCGTCCGACCCGGCCCCCGGCTCCTTCGCAGGCCCGTCCGGCCCGGCGGCGGTCTCCCCCGGCGCGTCCGGCTCCGCGGACTCCTCCGGGCCACCCGGCTCCGTGGTCTCCTCCGGGCCACCCGGCTCCGCAGGTTCCGCCGGCCCTGCCGCCCGCGCCGTGTTGGCGGCGGCGCTCAGCTCCAGCACCGCCGGGAGGGTCAGCTCCCCGTACCGCTCGTTCACCGCCGCGGCCAGCGCCTCCGGGTCGTCCGGGTGCTCGGCCAGCAGACGGTCGAAGTCCTGCAGGTACTCGCCGGTGAAGGCGAGCACCCGGGCCGCCTCGTCGCCCTGCTCCGGCGCTCGGTGCCCGGCGATCACCCGCTCGACCCCGAGGTCGGCGATCCGGCCGAGGTTGCGGGTCCACGCGGTGCGCTGCTCCGGCGTGGTGTCGGCGGTCCAGACGTGGGTGCCGTTGTAGACGAAGTCCCCGGCGATCACGGTGCGGATGCTCGGCACGTGGACCACCGTGGAGCCGTCGCAGTCGCCCTGGCCGAGCAGCAGCACCGGGATCACCTGGCGGTCGAGCATCAGCGGCTGGGGCAGCAGCGGGGCCGGCACCAGCGGGTGGTCCGGGATGTCGTCCCCGAAGACCGGCTTCCACTGGGCGACCTTGGCGGCGGCGGTGCGCAGGATGCCGTCCACCACCGGCGGAGCGGCCAGCAGCTGTGCCTCGGGGAAGAGCCGGAGCACCTCCTCGGCACCGAAGTAGTGGTCCGGGTGGTGGTGGGTGACCACGATGGCGAGCAGCCGGCGGCCCTTGCCGGCGACCCACTCGGCCAGCTCGCGGCCGGCGCTGCGGGTCAGCTGGGCGTCGACCAGGATCGCGGTGCGCTCGCCGAGGATCAGCGTGGAGGTGGCGAAGAAGGCCGACTCGGGGCCGGTGAAGACGGCGGTCTCCAGCGGTCGGACCGGCGGTTCGGCGGCGGCTCCGTCGGCCGCGTCCACCGGGGCCGCCGCGTCCACCGGGGCGGCGTTCTCCTCGGGCGAGGACGACGTCACTGGCTGCTCCCTCTGGTCTGCGGTCCTGTTCGGCGGTCCTGTTCGGCGGTCCGGCCTGCGGTCCGGTCGGCCGGTTGCCCGGTCGGCCGGTTGCCCGGCGCTCCCGCACCTCGGACCCGGCGGGGGCCGGGCCGCGGTCCGGCCTGCGGTACGGCCGGGCGGGTGGCGGGTCGGACGGCCGTCGTCCGGGTCCCCGCGCCCTACAGCATGGGAGTACGGCGCGCCGAAAGCGCGGAAGGCGCGCCCGACGGGGCACGCCTTCCCACTCGCGGTTCCGGGCCCGGCCCGGAACCCGGCCGCTCCGGCCGGCTCAGGCCTTCCGGCCGGTCAGCCGGGCCACCCGGTCGGCGACACCCCAGGAGGTGACCTTCCAGAGCGCCTCGACCACGATGTGCCGGCTCATCTTGGACGCGCCCAGCTCCCGCTCGACGAAGGTGATCGGCACCTCGGCCACCTTGAAGCCGGCCTTCACCGTCCGCCACGCCAGGTCGACCTGGAAGCAGTACCCGGCGGAGGCGACCTCGTCCATGCCCAGGCCCAGCAGGGTCTCCTTGCGGAACGCCCGGTAGCCGCCGGTGACGTCCCGGATCGGCACGCCGAGCATGAGCCGCGAGTAGGTCGAGCCGCCGCGGGAGAGCAGCAGGCGGGACTTCGGCCAGTTCACCACCCGGCCGCCCGGCACCCAGCGCGAGCCCAGCACCAGGTCGGCGCCGCGCAGCGCGGTCAGCAGCCGGTCCAGTTCCTCGGGGCGGTGCGAGCCGTCGGCGTCCATCTCGACCAGCACGTCGTAGCCCTGGTCGATGCCCCAGCGGAAGCCCGCCAGGTAGGCGGCGCCCAGGCCCTCCTTGCCCTTGCGGTGCAGGACGTGGACGTGCGGGTCCTCGGCGGCCAGCTTGTCGGCCAGCTCACCGGTGCCGTCCGGGCTGTTGTCGTCGGCGACCAGGACGTGGACCTCGGGAACGGCGGCGCGGACCCTGCCGACGATCGACTCGACGTTCTCCGCCTCGTTGAAGGTCGGGATGATCACCAGCACCCTGCCGAGATCAGCAAAACTCTGCTGGTTGACGGTCACGTACTAACCTCTCGGCCGGTGGCGGGAAGTGCCAGTCACCGTTGCCCGCACTCATCAGAAGACGCGGTCCCCGGCGGCGTCCCGCCGACCTGGAGACCACTGTGGAAAACACTGGGTCCTGGCATCCTACTACCGCGTCATCGGACTGCCCCGCCGCCCGAGGCACTCCCGGTCGGTACCGGCCGTTTCCCCCGGGGAGGGGCCGGTCGGCTAGGGTCGATGCCCGGCCTTTGCCCGGATCGCCCGCCCGTCCGGGGACCGCCGCCCGGCGGCAGGGACCCGTCAGCCACTGCAGCAAAGGAGCAGGACCGCGCCCATGGACAAGCTCGTCAACACCGTCCGCCCGTACGCCTGGGGATCGGTCACCGCACTCCCCGAGCTGCTCGGACAGGAGCCGACCGGCGAACCGCAGGCCGAGCTCTGGATGGGCGCCCACCCCGGCGACCCCTCCCGGGCCGACCGGGGCGACGGGCCGCGCCGGCTGGACGAGCTGATCGCCGCCGACCCGGAACGCGAGCTGGGCGCCGCCTCGGTGGCCAGGTTCGGGCCCACGCTGCCGTTCCTGCTCAAGGTGCTCGCGCCCGGCATCCCGATCTCCATCCAGGCCCACCCCTCGCTCGACCAGGCGCGGGCCGGGTACGCCGCCGAGAACGCCCGGGGCATCCCGCTGGACGCCCCGCACCGGAACTACCGCGACGACAACCACAAGCCCGAACTCATCTGCGCGCTCGGTGACTTCGACGGCCTCTGCGGCTTCCGCCGGCCCGCCGGGGCGGCCGCGCTGCTGGCCGGGCTGCGGGTGCCCGCGCTGGAGCCGCTGATCGCCCTGCTGGGGGCCGGCGACGAGGCCGAGGCGCTCAGCCGTGCCCTGGCCGCCGCCCTCGACCTGGACGGTCCGGCCGCCGGGGCCGCGGTCCGGGACACCGCCGAGGCGGTCGACAAGGCCGCCGCCGAGGACCCGGACGGCCCGTACGCCCCGTACACCCGGATCACCCGCGACTTCCCGGGGGACCGCGGGCTGATCGCCGGCCTGCTGCTCAACCACGTCCGGCTCCGGGCCGGTCAGGCGCTCTACCTCGGCGCCGGTGTGCCGCACGCCTACCTGCACGGCGTCTGCGTGGAACTGCAGGCCAACTCGGACAACGTGCTGCGGGCGGGGCTCACCCCCAAGCACATCGACGTGCCGGAGCTGCTCGAAGTGGTGGAGTTCGCCGCCTGCTCGCCGGCGCCGCTGCTGCCGGTACCGGTCGACGGGACGCCCGGCGAGGAGCTCTACCCCGTGCCGATCGACGAGTTCCGGCTCTCCCGGTTCGCCCTGGACGGCCGTGACCGGGAGGTGGACGGCCGGGCCCCGCAGATCCTGCTCTGCACCGCCGGGACCGCCCGGCTCACCGCCGCCGACGGCACCGCCCTGGACCTCGCCCGCGGCGAGTCCGCCTTCCTGCCGGCCACCGGCACCACCACCCGCCTCACCGGCACCGGCGCCACCGTCTTCCGCGCGACCGTCACGCTCTGACGCCGGCGGGCCCGGGCGGCGTCCGCCCCGGCCCGTCCGGGTCCGCCCCTTCCGGGTCTGCCCCTCCCCCGTGCGACGGCTCCGGCCGTCAGTCCCGGGTCATGTCGACGAAGCGGGAGTAGTGGCCCTGGAAGGCCACGGTGATGGTGGCGGTGGGGCCGTTTCGGTGCTTGGCGACGATCAGGTCGGCCTCGCCCGCCCGCGGTGACTCCTTCTCGTAGGCGTCCTCGCGGTGGAGCAGGATGACCATGTCGGCGTCCTGCTCGATCGAGCCGGACTCACGCAGGTCGGAGACCATCGGCCGCTTGTCGGTGCGCTGCTCGGGGCCACGGTTCAGCTGGGAGAGCGCGATCACCGGCACCTCCAGCTCCTTGGCCAGCAGCTTGAGGTTTCGCGACATGTCGGAGACCTCCTGCTGGCGGTTCTCGGCCCGGCGGGAGCCGCCGGACTGCATCAGCTGGAGGTAGTCGATGACGACGAGCTTGATGTCGTTGCGCTGCTTGAGCCGGCGGCACTTCGCGCGGATCTCCATCATCGACAGGTTCGGCGAGTCGTCGATGAAGAGCGGTGCCTCGCTGACGTCCGGCATCCGGCGGGCGACCCGGGTCCAGTCGTCGTCGGTCATGGACCCGGAGCGCATGTGGTGCAGCGCCACCCGGGCCTCCGCGGAGAGCAGGCGCATGGCGATCTCGTTGCGGCCCATTTCGAGCGAGAAGATCACGCTCGGCAGCTTGTGCTGGATCGAGCAGGCCCGGGCGAAGTCCAGCGCCAGGGTGGACTTTCCCATGGCGGGACGCGCCGCGATGACGATCATCTGACCGGGGTGCAGGCCGTTGGTCAGGGCGTCGAAGTCGGCGAAGCCGGTCGGGACGCCGGACATCTGGCCGTTGCGGGAGCCGATCGACTCGATCTCGTCGAGGGCGCCCTCCATGATGTCGGCGAGCGGTGCGTAGTCCTCGTTGGTGCGCTGCTCGGTGACGGCGTAGATCTCCGCCTGGGCCGCGTTGACGATCTCGTCGACGTCGCCCTCGGCGGCGTAGCCCATGCCGGCGATCCGGGTGCCGGCCTCGACCAGCCGGCGCAGCACCGCGCGCTCGTGGACGATCTGGGCGTAGTACTCGGCGTTGGCCGCGGTGGGGACGGAGTTGACCAGGGTGTGCAGGTAGCCCGGGCCGCCGACCCGCTGGAGCTCGCCGCGCTTGGTCAGCTCGCCGGCCACGGTGATCGGGTCGGCCGGCTCGCCGCGGGCGTAGAGGTCGAGGATGGCGCCGTGGACCAGCTCGTGCGCGGGCCGGTAGTAGTCGGCCGGCTTGAGCACCTCGACCACGTCGGCGATGGCGTCCTTGGACAGCAGCATGCCGCCGAGGACGGACTGCTCGGCGGCGAGGTCCTGCGGGGGGACGCGTTCGAAGCCGTCGAGGCCGCCCTCGGCGCGCTCCTCCTCGCCGCCCTGGCGCCGCTTGCCGCCGCCGTCCCGCTGGAAGCCCCCGGAACCCCCGGAGCCTCCGGAAGCGCCCTTGCCGCCCTTCTGGAAGCCGCCCCCGGAACCGCCCCCCGAGCCGCCCTGGCCCGCTCCGCCGCCGCGTCCGCGCG
The DNA here is from genome assembly GCF_042726075.1 of Kitasatospora sp. NPDC127035. Classification (NCBI taxonomy): domain Bacteria; kingdom Bacillati; phylum Actinomycetota; class Actinomycetes; order Kitasatosporales; family Streptomycetaceae; genus Kitasatospora; species Kitasatospora sp. NPDC127035. Next base: position 52,728 of record NZ_JBHXDN010000048.1, read on the forward strand.
AGACCGGCAGCCGGTCGCCGGGGCCGTCCGGGAACGGGGCGTCGGCGAAGGCGCCGACCGGGAACGGGTCGTCTGCGGTCTGCCAGTCGTCCTCGGGCGGCGGGGCGTCGTGGTCGTCGTACTGGGGGCCGGTCACGCGTGTTCCCCGATCAGCGAGTGGTGCGAGTTGGAGCGGTCCTTGCCGGTGGCCGGCTGCGGCGGAGCCTCGTTCCGCGCCACCGCATTTCTACGCCACCGCACCGACAAATCGGACGCCGGAGCGGGTGGGAGTGTCGGGCGGAGGGCCCACGCTAAGGTGCCGGGAGCCCTTCAGCCAAGGCGGTTATCCACAGGGGGTGTGGACGAGCGGCCCACGACTGTGGAGAAGTACCGCAAACCTGTGGACGCCCCTGTGGAAAGCCCTGTGGATAACCAGACCATCGATCCACCGTCAACCCGCTGACCTGCAATTCCCTCGTCCCGGGGCTGTGCATGAGAAATACTTCACACACAGCCGGGTGGCGGTGGCCACAGACGTCGGCGAGCCGGTCGCTCACACTTCCGAGTAAGCGACGAAATGCCCTGGCGCCTGTTACCTGTGGATGAGTAGCCTGGACCCCATGACCCTCCTCACGGACCGCCGCCGGCACGACCGGGAAATCCTCGCCCTGGCCGTCCCGGCCTTCGGCGCCCTGGTCGCCGAGCCGCTCTTCCTGATGGCCGACTCGGCCGTCGTGGGCCACCTCGGCACCGCGCAGCTGGCCGGTGTCGGCGTGGCCTCGGCCGCGCTCACCACCGCCACCGGGGTCTTCGTCTTCCTCGCCTACGCCACCACCGCCGCGGTCGCCCGCCGGATCGGCGCCGGGGACCGCCGGGCCGCCGTCCAGCAGGGCATCGACGGCATCTGGCTCGCCCTGGCCCTGTCGGCCGGAGTGGTCGTCCTGACCCTGCTCCTCGCCCCCTGGGCGGCCGGGGTGCTGGGCGCCTCGCCGACGGCCGCCCCGTACGCCGTGACCTACCTGCGGATCAGTGCGCTGGGCATACCGGCGGTCCTGATGGTGATGGCGGCCACCGGTGTGCTGCGCGGTCTCCAGGACACCCGGACGCCGCTGGTGGTGGCGGTCGCCGGCTTCACCGCCAACCTCGGCCTGAACGCCGGGCTGGTGTACGGCGCCGGACTCGGCGTGGCCGGTTCGGCCTGGGGCACCGTCCTGGCACAGACCGGGATGGCCGGCGCCTACCTGTACGTGGTGGTGCGCGGTGCCCGCCGCGAGCAGGCCTCGCTGCGGCCGGACGCGGCCGGGATCCGGGCGAGCGCGAAGGCCGGCGGCCCGCTGATGGTCCGCACCCTGAGCCTGCGCGCCATCCTGATGATCGCCACCGCGGTGGCCGCCGGGCTGGGCGACGACCGGATGGCGGCGCACCAGATCGCCATGACGGTCTTCCTCTTCATCGCCTTCGCGCTGGACGCGATCGCGATCGCGGGCCAGGCCATCATCGGCCGCTACCTGGGTGCCGGGGACGTCCCGGGGGCCAGGGCCGCCACCCGGCGGATGATCGAGTGGGGCGTCGGTGCCGGTGTGCTGCTGGGCCTGCTGGTGGTGGTCGCCCGGCCGCTGTACGTCCCGCTCTTCACCCCGGACCCGGCGGTCCAGGCCCAGCTGAACACCGTCCTGCTGCTGCTCGCGCTCTGCCAGCCGGTCTCCGGGCTGGTCTTCGTCCTGGACGGGGTGCTGATGGGCGCCGGGGACGGCCCGTACCTGGCCTGGGCGATGCTCGCCACCCTCGCGGTGTTCGCGCCGGCCGCCCTCGCGGTGCCCGCGAGCGGCACCGGCCTGGCCGGGCTCTGGTGGGCGATGAACCTCTTCATGCTGGTCCGCGGCGGCTTCCTGGTCCGCCGGGCGCTGGGCGGCCGGTGGCTGGTCACCGGGGCGGTCCGGAGCTGAGGCCCGGACCGGCGGTCCCGCCCGGGAACGACCGAGGGCCGGCCTCCCCGCACGGGGGAGGCCGGCCCTCGGGCCACTGCTACGGCGCTTCAGCTACCGGGTTCAGGCAGCCACGACGGCGACGTCGAGGTTGGCCTGGACGTCGGAGTGCAGCTTGACCGAGACCTTGTGGGTGCCCACGGTCTTGATCGGCGAGGAGATCGCGACGGCGCGCTTGTCCACGGCCGGGCCGCCGGCGGCCTTGATGGCCTCGACGACGTCGGCCTGGGTCACCGAGCCGAACAGACGGCCGGCCTCGCCGGAGCGAACGGCCAGCTTGACCTGGACGCCCTCGAGCTTGCCCTTGACCTCGTTGGCAGCCTCAAGGGTCTGGATCTCGTGGATCTTGCGGGCGCGACGGATCGCGTCCACGTCCTTCTGGCCGCCCTTGGTCCAGCGGATGGCGAAGCCACGCGGGACCAGGTAGTTGCGGGCGTAGCCGTCCTTGACCTCGACGACCTCGCCGGCGGAGCCGAGACCCGGCACCTCGTGCGTGAGGATGATCTTCATTACTTGGTCACCCTCTCTTAGCGCGCGGTGCTGGTGTAGGGCAGCAGCGCCATCTCACGGCTGTTCTTCACGGCCGTGGCGACGTCACGCTGGTGCTGGGTGCAGTTGCCGGTGACCCGGCGGGCACGGATCTTGCCACGGTCGGAGATGAACTTCCGCAGCAGGTTCGTGTCCTTGTAGTCAACGTAGTTGACCTTGTCCTTGCAGAAGACGCAAACCTTCTTCTTCGGCTTGCGAGCAGGCGGCTTCGCCATTGTGCGCTCCATTTGGGGTTCACGGCCGGGCGGGCGTCCGAGGACGCCGGCGGCCCGTCCGCACGAAATCTGTCAGCTCTTAGAACGGGGGCTCTTCCGAGAAGCCGCCACCGGCCGGGGCACCCCAACCGCCGCCGCCACCCTGGTTGCTGTTGCCACCGGATGAGGGGGTGCTGGAAGCCCACGGGTCGTCGGAGGGACCGGACTGGCCACCGGAGTTGCCACCCCAGTTGCCGCCCTGCTGTCCGCCGCTGCCGCCGCCCCAGTTGCCACCGCTCTGGCCGCCGCCCTGCGGGCCGCCGCCGAAGCCGCCGCCGCCGGGAGCACCGGACCGGTTGGCCCGGGTGACCTTCGCGGTCGCCGAGCGCAGGCTCGGACCGACCTCGTCGACCTCAACCTCGAAGACCGTCCGCTTCTCGCCTTCCTTGGTCTCGTAAGACCGCTGGCGCAGTCGGCCCTGCACGATGACGCGCATGCCGCGCTGCAGCGACTCGGCCACGTTCTCCGCCGGCTGCCGCCAGACGTTGCACGTGAGGAAGAGGCTCTCGCCGTCCTTCCACTCGTTCGTCTGACGGTCGAAGGTGCGGGGGGTGGACGCGATACGGAACTTCGCGACCGCCGCACCCGACGGGGTGAAGCGCAGCTCGGGGTCGTCGACGAGATTGCCGACGAGGGTGATGACGGTCTCGCCTGCCATGGTGGTGATGACCTCTCGGGAAGATGTCCGTTCACCGCTGTTTCACGTGAAACAACGGTCGCGAGCTACCCGAGACCCGAAGGCCTCAGAGGTGGCTCAGTGGGTGTCCGGGCGCAGGACCTTGGTCCGCAGAACCGACTCGCTCAGGCCAAGCTGGCGGTCGAGCTCCTTGACGACCTCAGGCGTGGCCTGGAGGTCGATGACCGAGTAGATGCCCTCGGACTGCTTGTTGATCTCGTAAGCCAGACGGCGGCGACCCCAGGTGTCGACCTTCTCGACCTTGCCACCGCCGTTGCGGACGACAGCGAGGAAGCTCTCGATCAGGGGGGAGACAGCGCGCTCCTCGACCGACGGGTCGAGGATGACCATCAGCTCGTAGTGACGCATGAGTAACCCACCTCCTTTGGACTCAGCGGCCACGGTCTTTCCGTGGCAGGAGGGTTGTGCAGCGTCGGCACCGGAGCAGTGTCGACTCCGGCCCACCGTAGCGGCCGGGTCCGACAGCCTGACTCCGCTCACCCGGAAGAGGGCAGAGGAAGGCACAACTACACCAGTGCAGACGGCACAGCCTACCTGCACCCGGACGGCCGAACAAAACGCATAGGGGTTGTGAGACCGGTCCAACCGCCGCAATCTGGACGGAACGGGTTTCCTGCCCGTTCGTCTCCTCGCCAGGAGGTGGGACTCATGGCCCAGACCATCCACCGGATGCCCCCTCTCACCCTGAACACCGACGGCCACCCGCACCCGCGGGAGAACGCCCTGGTGGGCGTCACGGCCGTCCTCGGCGTCATCGCCTTCGTCACCTCGTTCTTCCACAACCTGCACCTGCTGACCTCGTGGACCGGCCTGTTCGGGATCGCCGCGGGCCTGCTGGGGGTGTTCCTCTCCGTGACCACCGCGGAGCGGTTCATCCTCATGATCACGCTCGGCGCCTCGGCGATCGGCTTCTACCTCGGAATGGCGCGCGGAGGCCTGTGGGGTTAGCCACCCCGCGCAAGGAACCCCCGGCGCCCCCCTCGCGTACCTACCTAGGACAGGCCGGTGCGCGACGGGGGCGTCGCCGCGCCCGCAGCCCCGGGGGGCCCGGACGATAAGGTCACCCCGAGATACCGGGGCCCACTGCAGCCCGACCGACGAGGAGCACCGAGCATGAGCCTGCGCCTGAGGACGATCACCCGCGAGGAGCACCTCGCCTTCATCAGGAGCCGCGCCTCGGCCAGCCACATGCAGGTGCCGTCCTGGGGCGATGTGAAGGCCGAGTGGCGCACCGAGTCGATCGGCTGGTTCGACCAGACCAACCAGATCGTCGGCGCCGGGCTGGTGCTCTACCGCCAGCTGCCCAAGGTCAAGCGGTACCTGGCCTACCTGCCCGAGGGCCCGGTGATCGACTGGTTCGACCGCGACCTCGACCGCTGGCTGCAGCCGATGCTGGCGCACCTGAAGTCGCAGGGCGCGTTCTCGGTGAAGATGGGCCCGCCGGTGGTCATCCGCCGCTGGAACGCGCCGACCATCAAGGAGGCCATCGCCGCCAAGCAGGCCAAGCGCCTGCGCGACGTCGAGGCCGACTGGTACGAGCCCCGCGCCTTCGAGGTGGCCGACCGGCTGCGCAAGGCCGGCTGGCTCCAGGGCGAGGACGGCGGCGCCGGCTTCGGCGACGTCCAGCCGCGCTACGTCTTCCAGGTCCCGCTGGCCAACCGCTCGCTGGACGACATCCAGAAGGGCTTCAACCAGCTCTGGCGCCGGAACATCAAGAAGGCCGAGAAGAGCGGCGTCGAGGTGATCCAGGGCGGCTACGACGAGCTGCCGATCTTCCACCAGCTGTACCTGGTGACCGCCGAGCGCGACCGGTTCACCCCGCGCCCGCTGTCCTACTTCCAGCGGATGTGGAAGGCCCTCACCGCCGAGGACCCGAACCGGATGCGGCTCTACATCGCCTACCACGAGGGCGAGCCGCTGGCCGCGACCACGATGCTGGTGGTCGGCGAGCACGTCTGGTACTCCTACGGCGCCTCCGCCAACCACAAGCGCGAGGTCAAGCCGTCCAACGCGATCCAGTGGCGGATGATGCGCGACTCGTACGCGCTCGGCGGCGGGGTGTACGACCTCCGCGGCATCTCCGACACGCTGGACGAGAACGACCACCTGTTCGGCCTGATCCAGTTCAAGGTCGGCACCGGCGGCCAGGCCGCCGAGTACCTCGGCGAGTGGGACTACCCGCTCAACAAGCTGCTGCACAAGGCGCTCGACCTGTACATGTCGCGCCGCTGAGCAACAGCGCCGTAGCCGCCGAGCCGCCCGTGCCCCACACCCTCTGGGAGATGACCCGATGACGCTGTCGCTCTACCTCGACACCGAACGCTGGCGTACCCACCAGCGCTCCGTCCTGGCCGAGTTCCCCGGCCTGGTGCCGGTGGCGAAGGGCAACGGCTACGGGCTGGGCAACCACCGCCTGGCCGAGGAGGCCACCCTGCTGGGCACCGGCATGCTGGCGGTCGGCACCGCCTACGAGGCGGCCGACGCGGCCGACTGGTACGGCGGCGAGCTGCTGGTGCTCACCCCGTACCGGGTCGGCGAGGAGGCCCTGCCGCTGCCGCACGCCCGGGTGATCCGGACGGTGGCCAGCCTCGACGGGGTGCGCGCGCTGCACGGCGCCCGGGTGGTCGTGGAGTGCATGACCACCATGCGCCGGCACGGCGTCTCGGCGGCCGACCTCCCGGCGGTCGCCGCCGAACTGGACGGCGTCTCCTTCGAGGGCCTCGCGCTGCACCTGCCGATGGACCGGCCGGACGGCTCCAGCCCGGTCGAGGAGGTCGCGTACTGGGTGGACACCGCCCGGGCCGCCGGGGTTCCGGTGCACACCGTCTTCGTCAGCCACCTCGGTGCGGCGGGCCTGGAGCAGCTGGCCGGGCGCTACCCGGACACCGTGTTCCGGGCCCGGATCGGCACCCGGCTCTGGCTCGGCGACCACGGCGCGCTGGAGGTCCGGGCGACGGTGCTGGACGTCACCCCCGTCGCCAAGGGCGACCGCTACGGCTACCGCCAGCACCCGGCGCCGGCCGACGGCCACCTGCTGGTGGTCGCCGGCGGCACCGCGCACGGCATCGGGCTGGAGGCGCCCAAGTACGTGCAGGGCATGTCCTCGCGGGCCAAGGGCATCGCCCGGGCCGGCCTGGCGACCGTCAACAAGACCAAGTCGCCGTACAACTGGACCGGCAAGCAGCTCTGGTTCGCCGAGCCGCCGCACATGCAGGTCTCGCTGCTCCTCCTGGACGGCGAGACCAAGCCGCCGGCGGTCGGCGACGAGCTCGGTCTCCAGGTGCGGCACACCACCACGCACTTCGACCGCGTGGTGGACCGCTGACCGGTCGCCGCCGGCCGGCCCCGGAGTGCCGCCGGCGACCGGCCGCCGGCGGCCGTCAGGACTTCTCGGCCGGCTCCTGGGCACGGGCGGGCGGCTCGATGAGCCACCCCTCGGAGCCGGCCGGCGCGTACCCGGCGTAGCTCGCCTCCTCGCGCAGCTGCCGGGCGGCGCCGAGCACGAAGACGTCCGGGGCCTGGTCGAGCACCCCGCCGGAGGGGTCGTCGCTGCCGTCCCAGCGCACCGGGTCGCGGTCCGGCAGCAGGATGTCCCGGATCACCACGCCGACCAGGTAGAGCGTGCCGAGCAGGTGCAGCACGATCGCGAAGTGGTACCAGGACTCGCCGATCCCGTGCTGCTTGGGCCCGGTGACGAAGCCCAGGTGGGACCAGATGCCCAGGGTGTAGAGCACCTCGCAGGCCTGCCAGATCAGGAAGTCCCGCCAGCGCGGCCGGGCCAGCACCGCGAGCGGCAGCAGCCAGAGCACGTACTGCGGCGAGTACACCTTGTTGAACACCACGAACGCGGCCACCACCAGGAAGGCCAGCTGGACGACCCGCGGGCGGCGGGGCGCCGAGAGGCCGAGCCACGCTATCCCCGCACAGCTCAGCACCATCAGGATCGCGATGAAGGTGTCGAGGTTCTCCAGCCCGACGCCGCGGGTCTGCATCAGGATCAGCCAGAGCGAGCCGTAGTCCTCGTTGCGGTGCTTGCTGAAGACGTAGAAGGTCGACCAGCCCTGCCAGTTGGCCATCATGATCGGCAGGTTGACCAGCACCCACGCGCCGACCGCGCCGCCCAGCAGCCCGCGCAGGTCGCGCCACCGGCCGGCCCGCCAGCAGAGCACCAGCAGCGGGCCCAGCAGCAGGAGCGGATAGAGCTTGGCGGCGGTGGCCAGGCCGATGAACACCCCGGCCAGGACCGGCCGCGAGCCGGCCCACCAGGCCAGGGCGACGGCGGCCAGCGCGACCGCCAGCAGGTCCCAGTTGACGGTGGCGTTGAGCAGCAGGACGGGCGCCAGCGCGAACATCAGGGCGTCCCAGGGGCGGCGCCGGTGGGTGCGGGAGAGCGCCACCACGGCGACCACCGCGCAGGCCATCAGCAGGCCCGCGTTGATCACCCAGAACCACCGCTCCTGGTCCTGGAGCGTGCCGCCGCCGGGCGTCAGCCAGGCCGAGATCTGCATGAACAGACCGGTCAGCACCGGGTATTCGAGGAACTGCAGATCCCCGGTGGTGCCCGGGATCCGGTCCACGTAGGGGTGCAGTCCGGCCGCGAAGCCCCGCCCGGAGAACAGGTGCGGGACGTCGCTGTAGCAGGCGTGCACGTACTGCGGCGAACCCGGCTGGAACCAGGCCGCGTTGTAGCAGGGCAGCTTCTGCGCCATGCCGAGCACCGAGACCACGATGACCACCAGCGCGAGGAAGCGTGCCGGGACCCACCAGGAGACGCCGAGCAGCGCGCGCTTCCCGGGCGGGCCGCCGATCACCTCGCTGCCGGCCGCCGCCACCGGGTCCTCGTCCGCCGGCACGACCACGGTGTTGGTCACGACCTGGTCGACCCCGGTCACCGGTACCTCGGGGGCAGGCCCGGCGGCGTCGGGGAGCCCGGTCTGGCCGACGGATTCGTCATGAGCGCTGGACGTCATGGCGGACATCCTGCCGCACCTCTCCCGCCCGGACGAGGAGGCCCCCGCCACGGCCCCGCCACCGGGCCGCCGGGGCGTGACGAATCGCGCCGAATACGGCGAAACGGCGGTGGCGGCCCTCCGAGGAGGACCGCCACCGCCGCTTCACCGTTTCCGTGTCCGCATCCGATGACCTGTCCGCGGTCCGGTTCCGTCCCGGCCGCGCTACGGCACGAGCGCGTTGCCGCTCGGCGGCGCCGACGGCGAGGTCGGCGGTTTGGTCGACGGCTTGGGAGTCGTCCCGCCGGTGGCACCGCCGGCACCGCCGCCCGGGTCGGTGGTCGGGCTCGGCCCCGGCACCGTCGGCGTGGTGCAGCCGATGTTGCCGATGATGCAGGTCGGCGAGACGCCGCCGCCGCCGGTGTTGCCACCGTTGCCGTTGCCGCCGGTGTTGCCACCGCCTCCGTTGCCGCCGCCGGTGTTGCCGCCGCCGGTGGTCGCCGGGCTGCTCCTGGTCGGGACCGGGGGTACCGGCACCGTCCCCGGGCAGTCCACGCCGGGGACGCAGACCGGGCCCTGGGTGACCGGGGGCTGGGTCGGCTGCTGGGCGTTCGGGTCCGGCGGCACGGTCGGCATGGTCTCGGTCGTGGTGGGCGTCGGCGTGGCGCTCGCCGTGCTCGGCGCACCGGAGGAGTCGACCTGGGAGCCGACCGGCTGCGGTGTCGGGAAGTCCAGCTTCTTCTCGTTGGCCAGCGCCGCCTTCATGTACCGCGTGAAGACGTCGGTCGGGGTGTCACCACCGTGCACCGAGTCCTTGCCGCCGGTGCCGTTCAGCGAGAGCCGCTCGTGCTGGGTCGGGTCCTCGCGCCACATCGCCACGCTGGTGGACAGCTGCGGGGTGTAGCCGACCCACCAGGCCGACTTGTTCTGGTCGGTGGTACCGGTCTTGCCGGCCACCGGGCGGCCCAGCGCGTTGGAGTTCTTGCCGGTACCGTTCTTCGCCACGTTCACCAGCACGTCGGTGACGTTGTCGGCGACGGCCGGCTCCAGCGCCTGCTTGGGCTCGTGCTTGCCGCCGAAGCCGGGGCGCTCCTTGCCGTCCACCAGGACCTTGGTCACCGAGTACGGGTCCGCCTGCTTCCCGCTGGCGGCCAGGGTCGCGTAGGCGTCGGCCATCCGGATCGGGCTGATGGTGGAGACACCGAGCGGGAAGGTCGTGGTGTTGGCCTCGGCGGCGAGGTTCTCCTTGCGGACGCCCATCGCCTCGGCGACGGCGGCCACGTTCTGCCCGCCGACGTCCTGGTTCAGCTGGACGAAGGGCACGTTCCACGACCACTGCATCGCGAGCCGCAGGGAGACGTAGCCGCGCTTGCCCTTCTCCTCGTTCTTCTGCCGGTACGGCTTGCCCTTGTCGTCGAGCACCAGCGAGCCGTCCGCCTTGCGGATCTCCGAGAGGTCGTCGGACAGGTAGCGGCTGTCGGCGTTGATCCGCTTCGGCTTGCCCTTGTCGTCGGTCTGGGTCAGCACACCGCTCTGCATGGCGGCCGCCAGCACGAAGGGCTTGAAGGTCGAGCCGACCTGGACGCCCTGGGCGTCGGCGTTGTTGTCGTGGTGCCCGTTCTCCACGCCGTCGCCGCCGTAGATGGCGACGAGCGCGCCGTCACCGGGGCGGATGCTCGCCGCGCCGAACTGGACGAAGTTGTCGTTGTCGGGGCGCTTCTGCGGGTTCAGCGTCTCGGCCCTGACGTCGTCCACGGCCTTCTTGAGGGCTTCGACCTTGTCCTTCTCGAAGGTCGTGTAGATCTTGAAGCCGCCCTTCTCGATCGCCCGCTGGTCGATCGTCGGGTCCTTGACCATGACGAACTTGTTGGCGGTCTCGACCAGGTAGCTGATCTGGCCGTTCATGTTGGCCGGCGGCACCTGCTTGATCGGGTCCGGGAAGGCCGTGCACTTGGCCCGCTCCTCGGCGGTGGCGTTCTTGGTCTCCACCATCCGGTCCAGGATCCACTTCCAGCGCTCCTCGGCGCGCGGGCGGTTCGCCTTGATCGTCGGGTCGTAGTACGCGGCGCCCTTGAGCAGCCCGGCCAGCATCGCGCTCTGGCAGAGGTTCAGGTCCTTGGCGTTGACGCCGTAGTAGGCCTGGGCCCCCGCCTGCGCACCGGTCGCACCGCGGCCGAACCAGCTGGTGTTGAGGTAACCCTTGAGGATCTCCTCCTTGGACTGGTCCTGATTGATCTTCAGCGTGATGAAGAACTCCCTGACCTTGCGGGAGAGGGTCTGCTCCTGCGTCAGGTAGGCGTTCTTGACGTACTGCTGGGTGATCGTGGACGCGCCCTGCGTCTCGCCGCCCTTGGCCATGTTGATGACGGCGCGCGTCATACCCTTGGGGTCGATGCCGCTGTCGGTGCGGAAGGTCTCGTTCTCCGCCGCGATGACCGCGTTCTGCAGGGTGGGCGAGATGTCCGCGAGCTCGACGATCTGGCGGTTGGTCTCGCCCTTGCGGACCATCTCGGTGCCGTCGGCCCAGTAGTAGATGTTGTTCTGGTCGTTCACCAGGGCGTTGAGCGGCGGGATCTTCGTCGACTGGTAGACGAAGTAGATACCGCCGACGCCGGTGGCGAAGACGAGCAGGAACGCACTGAGCCAGAGCCGCCAGGACGGCAGCCAGCGGCGGAAGCCCTGCTTGCCGAAACGGGGGTAGTCGATGAACCGTTTCTTGCCGGGTGCACCGCCGGAGGCGCCGGGTCCACCGACGGCACCCGGGCCGCCGGGACCGCCGGGACCGCCCGCGGCAGCGCCGGTACCGGCCGCACCGCCGCGCCGGCCACCCTTCTGGGACGCCTTGCGCATCTCGGCACGGGTCATCCGGGGCTGCTGGGCGGTCTCCCGCATGCCGGGCGGGCGCCGGCGGCCGAGGCCCTCCGAGGCGACCTCGTCGCTCCCCGCTCCGTCCGGGCGTCCGCTGTCGCCGCCCGGAGGCTGCCCGCCGCCACCAGGCGACCTCCGCCGTCGTTCACTCATGTTCCAGGTACTCCTCGCCAGGCCGGTCGAGCCTGAAGGCAGGGTTCACGTCCGATGCCCGCAACCGCCCTAACCCCGGAGGTGGTCCTCGTGCACACGCGACAGCGTACGCAGCACTGAATCCGAACTAATCGGGCATCAATCCCCAATACCCATAAAACGACTGCAGATCATTACACGGCCGTTGCCAAGGACACCCGCGCGCCGCCTTGTGATCACATTCACGCGCGCCCCCCTTGCCCGTTCGGGGACCCAGGTTTACTGTTCTCGATATATCGAGCCGATACATCGGAGCGGCATACCGCCGGACACGGCGGGTCGCGGACCAGGCGAGGAAGGGAGGACGACGGCAGTGGGCAGGCGCTCAGGAGTGCTGGAGTTCGCCGTTCTCGGCCTGCTCCACGACGCCCCGATGCACGGGTACGAGCTGCGCAAGCGGCTCAACGTCCTGCTCGGCTCGTTCCGCGCCTTCTCCTACGGGACCCTCTACCCCTGCCTGAAGAGCCTGGTGGCTCAGGGCTTCCTGGTCGAGGACAACCCGGAGGTCGAGTACGTCCCGGCCACCGCGCTCAACGGCAAGCGGTCCAAGATCGTCTACCGGCTCTCCCCCGAGGGCAAGGAGCGCTTCGAGGAGCTGCTCGCCGACTCCGGCCCGGACGCCTGGGAGGACGAGCACTTCGGTGTGCACTTCGCCTTCTTCGGCCAGACCGACCGGGCCGTGCGGATGCGCGTCCTGGAGGGCCGCCGCAGTCGGCTGGAGGAGCGCCTGGAGCGGATGCGTAACTCACTGGCCCGCGCCCGCGAGCGGTTCGACGACTACACCGTCGAGCTTCAGCGGCACGGACTGGAGTCGGTGGAGCGTGAGGTCCGCTGGCTCAACGAGCTGATCGAGACCGAGCGGGCCAACCGCACCGGCCGGACCGGACCGTCCACCGACGGGACCGGCCCCGCAGTAACCAAGACTTCGGACGGCCGTGGCCAGGAGGACGGGTCCTCGGACCCTCCCGGGCCACCGTACGACCGCCCGGGGCGCTCCGAGCAGGAGCGCTGACACCGCGTCAGCCCTGTGCCGCACGCGGCAGGAGTGGGCGCCTCGCGCCCATCAGCAGTCATCGAAGAAGCAGGACGAGCACCGCCGATCTTCGGCGGCGCTCATGAGATCACAGGGAGCAACCGGAAATGGGTTCGGTTCGCGTAGCCATCGTGGGCGTCGGCAACTGCGCCGCGTCGCTGGTGCAGGGTGTCGAGTACTACAAGGACGCCGACCCGGCCGGCAAGGTCCCCGGGCTGATGCACGTCCAGTTCGGCGAGTACCACGTCCGTGACGTGGAGTTCGTCGCCGCCTTCGACGTCGACGCCAAGAAGGTCGGGTTCGACCTGGCCGACGCCATCGGCAGCAGTGAGAACAACACCATCAAGATCTGCGACGTGCCGCCGACCGGCGTCACCGTCCAGCGCGGCCACACCCTCGACGGCCTGGGTAAGTACTACCGGGAGACCATCGAGGAGTCCGACGAGGCCCCGGTCGACGTCGTCCAGATCCTCAAGGACCGCCAGGTCGACGTCCTCGTCTGCTACCTGCCCGTCGGTTCCGAGGCGGCGGCGAAGTTCTACGCCCAGTGCGCCATCGACGCCAAGGTCGCCTTCGTGAACGCCCTCCCGGTGTTCATCGCCGGCACCAAGGAGTGGGCGGACAAGTTCACCGAGGCCGGCGTGCCGATCGTCGGTGACGACATCAAGTCCCAGGTCGGCGCGACCATCACGCACCGCGTGATGGCCAAGCTGTTCGAGGACCGGGGCGTCATCCTCGAGCGCACCATGCAGCTGAACGTCGGCGGCAACATGGACTTCAAGAACATGCTCGAGCGCGAGCGCCTGGAGTCCAAGAAGATCTCCAAGACGCAGGCCGTCACCTCGCAGATCCGCGACCGCGAGCTGGGCGCCCGCAACGTCCACATCGGTCCCTCGGACTACGTGGCCTGGCTGGACGACCGCAAGTGGGCGTACGTCCGCCTGGAGGGTCGCGCCTTCGGCGACGTCCCGCTGAACCTGGAGTACAAGCTGGAGGTCTGGGACTCCCCGAACTCCGCCGGTGTCATCATCGACGCCGTCCGCGCCGCGAAGATCGCCAAGGACCGCGGCATCGGCGGCCCGATCCTCTCGGCCTCCTCGTACTTCATGAAGTCCCCGCCGGTCCAGTACTTCGACGACGAGGCCAAGGACAACGTCGAGAAGTTCATCCGCGGCGAGGTCGAGCGCTGATCACCGCGGGATCCGCGGCCGTCGGGCACTGAACCGACGGCTCGCCCGCACGGAAACGGGCCCACGGTCAACCACCGTGGGCCCGTTCACCTTTTCCCGGCTCATGTTTCACGTGAAACACCGACCGGTTCCATGGCACCCTGGGCAGGTGGCGATCACGGAGAACGGCAGCACCCACCAGACCGCGCACCGCGCCACCCTCCTCGACCTGCTCCGCGGCCGCGACTTCCGCCGGCTGCTGACCGCCCGTGTCCTCTCCCAGCTCTCCGACGGCGTCTTCCAGGTCTCGCTCGCCGCCTACGTGGTCTTCTCGCCGGAGAAGCAGTCCTCCCCCGCCGACATCGCCTCGGTGCTGGCCGTGATGCTGCTGCCGTTCTCGGTGATCGGCCCGTTCGCCGGCGTGCTGCTGGACCGCTGGCGCCGCCGACAGGTCCTGTACGTCGGCAACCTGGCCCGGTTCGGGCTCGGCCTGGTCACCGGCGCCCTGCTGCTGGCCCAGGCGCCGACCTGGCTGTTCTTCGCCTCCGCCCTGCTGGTGACCGCACTCAACCGGTTCATCCTGGCCGGCCTCTCCGCCGCGCTGCCCCGGGTGGTGAGCCAGGAGCAGCTGGTCACCGCCAACGCCCTCTCCCCCACCCTGGGCACGGTCGCCGCGGCCTGCGGCGGCGGAGTGGGCTTCCTGCTCCACCAGGTGATGCCCCCCGGATCGCGGGCCGACGCGGCCCTGGTCTGCGTCGCCGCGCTGCTCTACCTCTCGGCGGCGGTGGCGGCGCTCCGGATGGACAAGGACCTGCTCGGCCCCGAGAGCCACCCCGGCCGTCCGGCGCTGGGCCGGGCCCTGGCCCAGGCCGCCCGCGAGCTGCGCGCGGCCGTCACCCACCTGGTGCGGGACTGCCGCCCGGCGGCGCACGCGCTGGCGGCGGTCACCGCGGCCCGGTTCTGCTACGGCGTCCTGATCGTCGTCGTGGTGATGCTCGCCCGCTACACCTTCAACGACCCGGCGGACAGCACGGCCGGGCTGGTCACCCTGGGCCAGGCGGTCGGTCTCTCCGCCGCCGGGTTCTTCGTCGCGGCGGTGATCAGCCCGTGGTGCACCCGCCGGCTCGGGCTGGCGGGCTGGATGACGCTCTGCCTGGCGGCCCCGGTGGTCTTCGTGCCCGCGCTGGGCCTGCACTTCTCCCTGGTGCCCTGCCTGATCGCCGCGCTGCTGCTCGGCGTGGTCACCCAGGGCACCAAGATCTGCGCCGACACCGTCGTCCAGGAGTCGGTCGAGGACGAGTACCGCGGCCGGGTCTTCGCCATCTACGACGTGCTCTTCAACGTCGCCTTCGTGGCCGCCGCACTGGTCACCGCCCTGGTGCTGCCGCTCTCCGGCCGCTCGGTCACCGTCGTCCTGGGGGTGTCCGCGGTGTACGCGCTGGCCGCCGTCCTCTACCTGCGCACGGCCCGGCGAACCGGCCCCCTCCCCGGTGACCAGGCGTCCTGAGCACCGCCGCCCCCTGCGGCCGGGCGCCGTCGGCGCGAGTCGCTAAGGTACGTCAGATCTGTCGCAGCGACAGCACTCTGCCTCGGGGGACAATCTGATGAGCACACCGCCCGGCCCGTACGGGCCACCGCAGCAGTACGGCCATCCGCCGGCGCCGCAGCCCTACGGCGCCCCGGCTCCCCCGCCGTACGGGCAGCCCCAGCCGGTGGCCGCCGGCTACGGTGCCCCGCCGCCCGGCTACGGCTACCCGGCCGCCCCGCAGCCGGCTCCGCCCGCGCCCCCGTACCCGCAGGGCGGCTACCCGCCCGGGCCGCAGGACCGTGCGCCGTACCAGCAGCCCCCGCAGGGGCAGCCGTACCCCCAGGCCCAGCCGTACCCGCAGGCCCCCTACGGCCAGGCGCCGCAGCACGGCTACCCGCCGGCCGCTCCGCCCGGCGAGCCGGCCCGCAAGGGCCGCGGCAAGGCCCGGCTGAAGGCGGTCGGCGTGGTGCTGGGCGTGATCGCACTGATCATCGGCTACTTCGTCACCGGCCCGAGCGCCAGCAGCGCCAAGGCCGGCGACTGCGTCAAGGCGAGCGGCTCCCGCGACGTGTCCGTGGTCAAGTGCACCGACGCCAAGGCGAACTACAAGGTGCTGGCCAAGTTCGAGTCCACCACCGACACCACCAGGTGCCGGGAGACCGTCGGCACCACCAGCACCGTCTCGGGCAAGAGCGGTCGCCGCTGGAACAAGAAGCGGTACGTGCTCTGCCTCGGCCCGCTCGCCGGCACCCCGCCGGTCAAGAAGTCCTGACCGCTCGCCACCTCAGACCATTCCGGGGGATCCCGATGTCCGTTCCGCCCCAGATGCCGTACGGCGCACCGCCGCCCGCCGACGGTTCCAACCCGTACGCCGGCAACCCCTACGCCGGGCAGCAGGCCCCGCCGCCGGGCACCCCGCCCCCGCCCGGCTACGGCTACCCCGCGCCGCCGCCCCCGGCCGCCGGCTACGGCTACCCGGGCGCCCAGGGCCCGCAGCCCGGTCCCGCCTACGGGTACGCGCCGCAGGGCGGCCCGGTCTGCCGGTTCTGCGGCGGCTTCCCGGCCGTCGACACCACCGTCCGGGGCCACCAGGGCATCATCATCGTGATGCGGTTCCTGAAGCAGCCGGGACCGTTCTGCCGCACCTGCGGCACCGCGGTGGTCCGCGACATGTCCGCCCGCACCCTGGTGCAGGGCTGGTGGAGCTATCTCTCCGGGATCTTCACGGTGGTCACGCTGCTGCGGAACCTGGCGGCCCACAACAAGATCAAGGACCTGCCGCCGCCGGTACCCGGCACCCACGGCCCGCAGCTCGACCCGGGCGTCCCGCTGACCAAGCGGCCGCACATGCTGATGCTGCTGCTGCCGGTGCTCTCGATCGGCACCCTGATCGTCCTGACGGCCACCGGGGCGTTCCTCGGCAGCCGGCACGACCGCGACCGGTACGACTACCCCCCGCTGACGCTGCCCTCGCCGACGGCGGTGGTCATCCCGACCCCGACGTTCCCGCCGTCCTTCTCGCTGCCGCCCGCCCCGGCCCCGACCGTGACGCTGCCGACGCCCACCGCGCCGGCCACCTCCAAGGTCGCGAGCGACATCGACTACGCCAAGGCCGGCGACTGCCTGCGCAACGAGAACGGCACCTCGGCCACCCACGACTCCAACCCGCGGATCACCATGCTCCCGTGCACCGACACGCGGGCCCAGTACAAGGTGCTGAAGAAGGTCTACGCCACCAGCGACGGTGACAAGGCCTGCGAGAACGTCACCGGGTCCGACAGCACCTACACCCGCGAGTCCACCTCGTCCGCGCTCAGCTTCGTCCTCTGCCTGAAGAAGCTCTGACCCCCGGGTACCGAGGTGGGGGTGGCCCGGAACCTTCCGGG
>NZ_JBHXDN010000048.1:69826-77110 GCF_042726075.1 Kitasatospora sp. NPDC127035
GCGGGAGACCCCCCAACAAACCCCGGCGAGCCAACCTCCGCCGCGTTCCGTTGCTCCCATCCAATTCAACTCTTCCCCCCCCGGGGCCCGTGGGGGGGGGGGGCCCGGAACCTTCCGGGCCACCCCCACCTCGCCACGCCCCCTGGTTACCGCCTTCCGGGCATCGCCTTCCGGACTACGCGCCGGCGTCCTGCTGCGCGTCCCACCAGGCGCGCAGCGCGGCGACCGCCTCGTCGTGCTCCATCGGCCCGTGCTCCAGCCGGAGCTCCAGCATGTGCTTGTACGCCTTGCCGACCGCGGGGCCGGGCTTCAGGCCGAGCAGCTCCATGATCTGGTTGCCGTCCAGCGCCGGACGGACGGCGTCCAGCTCCTCGCGGGCCTTCAGCTCGCCGATCCGCGTCTCCAGGCCGTCGTAGGTGCGGGAGAGCGCGGCCGCCTTCTTCCGGTTCCGGGTGGTGCAGTCGGAGCGGGTCAGCTTGTGCAGCCGCTCCAGCAGCGGACCGGCGTCGGCGACGTACCGGCGCACCGCCGAGTCGGTCCACTCGCCGCCGCCGTAGCCGTGGAACCGCAGGTGCAGCTCCACCAGGCGCGAGACCTCCTCGGTGAGCTCCTTCGAGTACTTCAGGTCGCGCATCCGCTTGCGGGTCATCTTGGCGCCGACCACCTCGTGGTGGTGGAAGGAGACCCGGCCGTCCGACTCGAACCGGCGGGTGCGCGGCTTGCCGACGTCGTGCAGCACCGCGGCCAGCCGCAGGGTGAGGTCCGGGCCGTCCTGCTCCAGGTCGATGGCCTGCTCCAGCACGGTCAGCGAGTGCTCGTAGACGTCCTTGTGCCGGTGGTGCTCGTCGCGCTCCAGCCGCAGGGCCGGCAGCTCGGGCAGCACGTGGTCGGCCAGCCCGGTGTCGACCAGCAGCCGGAGGCCCTTCACCGGCCGGTCGGAGAGCAGCAGCTTGTTCAGCTCGGCCTGGACCCGCTCCGCGGAGACGATGGTGATCCGCTCGGCCATCGCGGTCATCGCCGCGATCACCTCGGGGGCCGGGTCGAAGTCCAGCTGGGCCGCGAAGCGGGCCGCCCGCATCATCCGCAGCGGGTCGTCGGAGAAGGACTCCTCGGGAGTGGCCGGGGTGCGCAGCACCCGGGCCTCCAGGTCGTCCAGACCCCGGTGCGGGTCGACGAAGCCGCGGCCGGGCAGGTCGACGGCCATCGCGTTGACCGTGAAGTCGCGGCGGACCAGGTCCTCCTCGATGGTGTCGCCGAAGGTCACCTCGGGCTTGCGGGAGGTCCGGTCGTACGCCTCCGAGCGGTACGTGGTGATCTCGATCAGGAAGGACCCCTCCGGGGTGTCCTTGCGGGCGCCGACCGTACCGAAGGCGATGCCGACGTCCCAGACCGCGTCGGCCCAGCCCCGGACCAGCTTGAGGACCTCGTGCGGGCGGGCGTCGGTGGTGAAGTCGAGGTCGTTGCCGAGCCGGCCGAGCAGCGCGTCGCGTACCGAGCCGCCGACCAGCGCGAGCCGGTGACCGGCCGCCTGGAACCGGCGGGCGATCTCGTCGGCGACCGGGGAGACCCGCAGCAGTTCCTGCAGGCCGAGGGTCTGCGCCTCGCTCAGGCCGGGAACGGCCTGCACGGCGGTGCTGGAATGATGGACGCCGGACTGGTGGGCGGTGGGCTCATTGGCAGTGGACACGGCTCACAAGGGTACGTGGCCCGAGGGCCCCGCCGCCCGCGCGTTTCCGTGGCCTCACCCCGAGGCCCGCAACACCGCACCCCCCGCCACATCGTTACCATGCCGGTGGAACGAGTCTCGGGCACCGGTGACGGGCCGCGGTGCGGCATGCCGGAACGCCGACCGGACGACGGACGACCGCCATTTTCTTCACGGCTGATCCCCACGGCTGCCCCCTACGGCCGGCGGGACAGCCGCAGCAGCAGGGCAGCACGGCATCAAGCAGCGAGCGATCGAGAACGGCGAGGGCGAAGCGCGTGAGCGAGCGGAGCGAGCGAGCCAAAGGTGGGGGCGCGTTTCGCGAAGCGACCGCCGAGCGCAGCGAGGTGGGCGCATGAGCGAGCGAAGCGAGCGAGCCAGGAGCACGGGTCCGGGTCTGGCGGTCCGGACCGCCAGACGGCTGGCCGCCGCACTCGGCGCCACGCTGGTGCTCGTCCCGGTGCTTCCGGGCACCCCGGCGACCGCGCGCCCGGCCGGCGGCTCGCACGCGGCCTCGGAGTCCACGGTCTCCGCCGAGTACCCGGTGGTGATGACCATCGAGTCGGTGAACAAGCCGGTGGCCGCCCTGAACGGCACCGTGACGATCGCCGGGCACGTCACCAACGGCGGTAGGTCGGTGCTCAAGTCGGCCCACGCGGCGGTCCGCAAGCCCTGGCCGAGCAAGCCGCTCACCACCCGCAGCGAGCTGGCCTCGGTGGCCGCCCGGACCACCCCGGAGCGGACGGACGGCATCTCCCTGGACAGCCCGCAGTACGCGCTGAACGAGCTCGGCCCGGGCCAGAGCCAGCCGTACACGCTGAGCGTCGCGGTGACCGACCTGCAGCTCTCCACGGAGGGCGTGTACGAGCTCGCGGTGGACGTCTGGGGCTCGACCGCCGACAACCAGCGCGACCGCCCGCTGGGCATCGCCCGCACCTTCCTGCCCTACGACCCGGTGTCGACCGAGGCGCAGCCGTCGAAGGTCACCACCCTGTGGCCGCTGGTGCACGCGCCGGTGCTGGCCGCGCAGACCCTCTCCGACAACGACCAGACCATGCCGGTGCTGCGCGACGACAGCCTGGCCACCGAGTTCGCGCCCGGCGGCCGGCTGTACGCGCTGGTCGAGACGGGCTCCACGCTGCCGGGGCTGACCTGGGTGGTGGACCCGGACCTGCTGGACACCGCGTTCGCGATGACCCGGCCGTACCGGGTGCAGAAGCCCGGCACCGCGGGCAACGCGGCCAAGGAGGACAACACCGTCCCCGGCACGGGCACGGCCGCCGCCACGGCCTGGCTGGAGAAGCTGCGGGCCGCCGTCGCCAAGCCGGGCAGCCAGGTGGTGGCGCTGCCGTACGCCGACCCCGACCTCGCCTCGATCGCGCACAACGCCGCCGAGCTGGACGGCATCGACACCGCGCTCGGCAAGGCGGCCACGGCCGGCCGGCTGACCGTCGAGGGCCGGCTCTCGGTGGACACCCGCGCCGACGTGGCCTGGCCCTACCAGGGCTACCTGGACCAGCGGATCGCGGCCGTCGCCCAGCGGGCCGGCGCCGGCCTGGTGCTGGTGAACGGCGCGAGCATGCCCGAGTCCGACGCGCTGAAGTACACGCCGTCCGCCGCGCGTCCGATGGGCAACGGACAGACCGCACTGGTCGCCGACGAGGAGATCTCGGCGCTCTTCGCGACCGACCTGGTCACTCCGCAGGAGCAGACCCGGGCGGTCCAGCGGTTCCTCTCCGAGACCTTCGTGATCGCCCGGCAGGAGCCGCAGAACCCGCGCGGCCTGCTGGTGATGCCCCCGCGCGACCTGACCGCCACGAACGCCAAGGTGCTGGCCGGCGCGCTCCAGGCCGCCGTCGAGGGCAAGTGG
Organism: Kitasatospora sp. NPDC127035; assembly: GCF_042726075.1. Classification (NCBI taxonomy): domain Bacteria; kingdom Bacillati; phylum Actinomycetota; class Actinomycetes; order Kitasatosporales; family Streptomycetaceae; genus Kitasatospora; species Kitasatospora sp. NPDC127035. The sequence continues at coordinate 73,402 of NZ_JBHXDN010000048.1, forward strand.
GTCGACCCGGTCAAGCTGGACGTGCTCGCCCAGCTCACGCCGGACCCGAGGGCCAACACGACCGTCCCGGCGCCCGCGGACTACCCGGCCCGGACCCGGGACTCGGAGCTGCCCGCCGTCGACCTGACCGACACCACGCGGATCCAGGCGAACCTGGACACGCTGATGCGGGTGCTGACCCTGCCGCAGCGGGTCCGCGGGCCGTTCAGTGCGGCCATGGTCCGCTCGCTGTCCACCCAGTGGCGCTCGGAGGGCTCGGCCGGCGGCGTCTACCGGAAGGGCGTGGGCCTCTACCTCAAGGAACTGACCGACGCGGTGAAGGTGCCGCCGAAGCGGGTCATCACCTTCGCCGGGGACACCGGTGTGCTGCAGGTCAGCGTCCGCAACGACCTGACCCAGACGGTCACCAACCTCAAGCTGGTGCTGGTCCCGGCCCAGCCCAACCGGCTCAGGGTCGAGGTGCCGGCCGAGGAGCTGGTGCTGCCGGCCTCGCAGAGCGTCACCCTGCGGTTCCCGGCCGAGGCGCACAACAACGGGCCGGTCAGCATGACCGCCCAGCTGTTCACCACCGGGCCGAACCCGCAGCCGTACGGTGATCCGGTGCAGTTCACCGTGGAGGTCACCTCGGTGACCAACGGCGTGCTGTACGTCTTCGGCGGCGGACTCGTGCTGCTCCTGCTGGCCGCGCTGCGGTTCGTCCGCCAGCGCAAGCGGCGGACGGCCGACGGCGACGACGGCGACGAGCCCGTCGGCGACGCCCCGCTCGCCCCGGCTCCGGCGGACGGCACGGCGGCCGGCGGCCCGGCGGGCGACGCCGGCCGGGGGACCGGGCGGCCGGAGGGCTCCGGGCCCGCGGTGCCCCCGGAACGCGCGACGCGGCCGGAACACCCGGAACACCCCGAACGTGGAGGAGCCGCGCAGACACCGCGCGGCAGCACCGCAGATGGCCGGGATCAGGCCACCAGTGATGAGAAGGTTGGTCCTTGACACCGCCCATACCGCCCGACTCCGGGGCGGCCTCCCCCACGACAGCGAAGAGGTGACATGACCGGGCGCAGCGATGAGCGGCCTCCGGGCCGCGGTGAGGGCCGTCCGGGCGCCGAGTCGCCCTCCGGCGACTGGTACGTGGCCGACACCTATGCCCAGGACCCGTACGCGGCCGACGCGTACCAGGACCGGCAGGGCGACCCGGACCCGTACGGCCTGCGGGCCGCCCGCCCCGCCGCGCCGCAGCAGCAGGCCGCGGCGTACGACGTGCCGCCGCAGCTCCCGCCGCAGGGCGGCGACTACCCGACGCCGGTGCCGCCGGCGCCGTTCACCGCCCCCGTCCCGCCGGTGCAGCCCGGCTGGGACACCCCGGCCCAGGACGGCCGGCAGGGCTGGGAGCAGCAGCAGCCCGGACCGGCCGCGCCCGCCGCACCGGCTCCGGGTGCGTGGGGCGGGCAGCCGCAGTGGCAGCCCGGACCGGCGCACTCGACCTGGGACTCCGAGTCCACCGAGTACGTCGGGGTGGACGCGCTGTTCGGCGGCAACCAGGCGACCGCGGAGGCGCCCCGCCCGCCGGCCCAGCCGTCCCCGGCCCACCCGTACCCCCCGGGCCGGCCGGCGGCCGCGCCGCCCGCACCCGGCCCGTTCGCCCCGCCCGCGCCGTACCCCCCGGCCGGCGCGTACCCGGGGCAGGCGCCGCAGGCTCCCCACGCTCCGCAGGCACCGCAGGCGCCGCACGGCTACGGTCACGGCCACGGCCACGGGAACGGACCCGACGGGCCGCGCCCGTTCGTGCCGCCGATCGAGTTCGACCCGCCGCTCTCCGAGGCGGAGGCCACCATGCAGGTGGCGGCGGTCCAGCTGCCGCCCGCGGTGGAACCGCTGGAGGACATCGTCGCCGAGGAGCGCGCCGGCACCGCGCCCCCCGCTCCCGCCCCGGCGGCCGGCGGCGGCAAGGTCGCCTCGCTGCTGAACTCCAGCGCGATCATGGCGGCCGGCACCCTCGTCTCCCGCGGCACCGGCTTCGTCCGCACCATGGTCATCACGGCCGCGATCGGCGTCGGCGTGATGGGTGACTCGTACAACGCCGCGTACACCCTGCCGACCCTGCTGTACATCCTGATCGGCGGCGGCGCGCTCAACGCCGTCTTCGTGCCCCAGCTGGTCCGCAGCATGAAGAACGACGCGGACGGCGGCACCGCCTACGCCAGCCGGCTGCTCACCCTGGTGATGGTCGGGCTCGGCGCGGTGGTCCTGCTGGCCGTGGCCGGCGCACCGCTGCTGGTCCAGCTCATCTCGCACCCGATGATGGAGAACGCGGCCCGCGCCGACACCACCGTGGCCATGGCCCGGTACTGCCTGCCGACCATCTTCTTCATGGGCATCCACGTGGTGATGGGACAGGTCCTCAACGCACGCGGCCGGTTCGGCGCGATGATGTGGACACCGGTCCTCAACAACGTCGTGGTCATCTTCACCTTCGGCGCCTACCTCTGGGTCTACGGCGGATTCGGCACCACCCACGTCACCCCGGAGACGATCAGCCCCGAGGGCGTCCGGCTGCTCGGCATCGGCACCCTGGTCGGCCTGGTCGTCCAGGCGCTGGCGATGATCCCGTACCTGCGGGCGGCCGACTTCTCCTTCCGGCCGCGCTTCGACTGGCGCGGTCACGGTCTGGGCAAGGCCGCCCGGCTGGCCAAGTGGACGTTCTTCTTCGTCCTCGCCAACCAGGCCGGCTACCTGGTCATCACCCAGCTGGCCACCGCCGCCGGCAGCGCCGCCGAGAAGGGCGGCCACAACGGCGTCGGTCTCGCCGCGTTCTCCAACGCCCTGTTGATCTGGCAGCTCCCGCAGGCCGTCATCACCGTCTCGATCATGAGCGCGGTGCTCCCCCGGCTCTCCCGCGCGGCCGCCGACGAGGACGCCGGCGCCGTCCGCGACGACATCTCGTACGGGCTGCGCACCACGGCGGTGGCGGTCGTCCCCGGTGCCTTCCTCTTCCTGGCCCTGGGCCCGGCGATCGGCCGGGCGATCTACGCGGTGGGCGGCGGCGAGGCCGCGCTGGACAGCGCGACCAACGTGGGTCTGATGCTCTCCGCGTTCGCCCTCGGCCTGATCCCGTACTCGGCGCAGTACGTGATGCTGCGCGGCTTCTACGCCTACGAGGACACCCGCACCCCGTTCTCCAACACCGTCTGGGTGGCGGTCTGCCAGGCCGGCTTCTCGCTGGTCTGCTGGTTCGCCCTGCCCTCCGAATGGACGGTGGTCGGCATGGCGTTCGGCTACGGCCTCGCCTACGCCATCGGGGTGATGGTGGCGGTGCCCAAGCTGAAGAAGAAGATCGGCGGCCTGGACACCAAGCGGATCAGCCGGACCTACACCCGCCTGACGGCGGCCTGCGTTCCGGGTGCCCTGGTCGGCATCGGCGCGAGCCTGGCGGTCCAGCAGGTGCTCGACGGCTGGATCGGCAGTATTCTCACCGTCGTCGTGGCCGGCGGGCTCCAGCTGGCCGTCTTCGTGCTCATCGCGAAGCGGCTGCGGATCGAGGAGCTGAACGCCATGCTGGGCATGGTGCGCGGCCGACTCGGCCGCTGACCGACCGTACGTACCGACCGGCCGCACCGGCGGACGCCCTGACCGGGCGTCAACCGGACGGACCGGAATCTCCGCCCCGTCGGGGCGGGCGTCGGGCCGCTCTGCCGGCCCCGGGTCATCCCGGGGC
>NZ_JBHXDN010000049.1:0-63526 GCF_042726075.1 Kitasatospora sp. NPDC127035
GGGCCGCGGGGGGGGGGGGGGGGGTGTGTGGGGGGGGGGGGGGGGCCACCCCCCCCCCCCCCCCGCCAAACGAACGAGTCGCCAAGATCTCACCTGCCGGACAGCTCGGGGGGCTACCCATCGCCGGGGGCGCACGGCACACTTCTACGCGCGTACCTCTACGCGCGTCACAGAGCCTGTGGGCCGCTACCGTCGGCCGTCGTCGGCCCTTGTTGACGATCCGTTTCGCAGTCCCCACCGGGAGAGTCGTCCATGCCCCTGAACCGCCGTGACTTCGTCGCCCGGTCCGCCGCCACCGCCGCGGGCGCCGCGCTGGCCGGCAGCGCCACCCTGGCCGCCGCCTCCCCGGCCGCGGCCGCCGGTCCGGAGGACGCCCGCGCCAAGGGCCGGAACAAGCGGCAGGCCTTCACCGTCATGGGCACCACCGACCTGCACGGCCGGGTGCTCAACTGGGACTACTTCACCGACGCGGTCTACGCGGACAAGGCGCACAACGAGGTCGGCCTCGCCAAGATCTCCACGCTGGCCAAGCAGGTCCGCGAGGAGAAGGGCTGGGACCGCACCCTGCTGATCGACGCCGGCGACACCATCCAGGGCACCCAGCTGACCTACTACTACGCCCGGGTCGAGCCGATCGCCACCGAGGCCGACACCGCGCCCGAGCACCCGATGGCGCTCGCCATGAACACCATGGAGTACACCGCCGCCGCGCTCGGCAACCACGAGTTCAACTACGGCATCGACACCCTGCGCGCCTTCGAGGAGCAGCTCGACTTCCCGCTGCTCGGCGCCAACGCGCTGAACGCCCGCAACGACAAGCCGGCCTTCCCGCCGTACGTGATCCGCAAGCTGAAGCTGGGCAACGGCCCGGCCCTCAAGGTCGGCATCCTCGGCCTCACCAACCCGGGCATCGCGATCTGGGACAAGGCGAACGTCGCCGGCAAGATGACCTTCCCGGGCATCGTCGAGACCGCCAAGGTCTGGGTGCCCCGGCTGAAGGCGGCCGGCGCGGACGTCGTCGTCGTCGCCTGCCACTCCGGCATCGACGAGGCCACCTCCTACGGCGACCAGCTGCCGTGGGCGGAGAACGCCTCCGGCGCGCTCGCCGAGCAGGTGCCCGGCATCGACGCGATCCTGGTCGGCCACGCCCACAAGGAGATCCCGCAGCGGCTGATCGCCAACAAGGAGACCGGCAAGGCCGTCGTGCTCTCCGAGCCGCTCTGCTGGGGCCAGCGGCTGACCTGCTTCGACTTCGAGGTCGAGCTGGACAAGGGCGCCTGGAAGGTCGTCTCGCTCTCGGCCCGGGTGCTGAACTCCAACACCGTCCCGGAGGACCCGGAGATCGTCGACCTGATGACCGACCAGCACAGGAAGGTCGTCGAGTACGTCAACCAGGTCATCGGCACCGCCGCGATCGAGCTCTCGATCGCCGAGGCCCCGTTCCGGGACACGCCGATCATCGACCTCATCGGCCGGGTCCAGGCCGACGTGGTCCGTGCCGCACTGGCCGGCGGCCAGTACGCCAAGCTGCCGGTCCTCGCCCAGGCCGCGCCGTTCAACCGCACCGCCGTCATCCCGGCCGGCCAGGTCAAGCTGCGCGACGCCGCCGGCCTGTACATCTACGAGAACACCCTGGAGGCCCGCGTCCTGACGGGTGCTCAGATCAAGGACTACCTGGAGTACTCGGCGAAGTACTACGCCCAGGTCGCCCCCGGCGCGCCGATCGACCGGGCCGCCCTGACCAACGCGCAGAACACCCCGGACTACAACTACGACGCGGTGTACGGCGTCTCGTACGACATCGACATCGCCCAGCCGGTCGGCTCCCGGATCGTCGGCCTCAGCTTCGAGGGCAAGCCGATCGACCCGCAGGCGCAGTTCGTCCTCGCGGTCAACAACTACCGCGCCAACGGCGGCGGCAACTTCCCGCACGTCGCGGCCGCCCAGAAGCTGTGGGCCAACTCCGACGAGATCCGCAACGCGATGATCGGGTGGGTGAAGGAGAAGGGCGTCATCGACCCGGCGGACTTCCACACCGCGTCGTGGCGCCTGGTCCGCGCCGGCCGGCCGGTCTTCTAGGCCGGACTCCTGCGGACCCTTTCGCGGCCCCTCCCACGGGAGGGCCGGCGGACCGCCGCGCCGCCGCGCCGCCGCGTCCGCCGTACGCGTCGAAGGAACAGGCCCCGGGGCCCTCGCCCCGGGGCCTGTTCCCGTCCGTGCCGCCCGCCGTTAGCCTGTCGGCATGCGCATCATCGCCAGCTGGCCGCTGGACGGCGAGCCCCCGGCCACCGTGCCGGCCGAGTTCCGCGAGCCCTGCACCCTGGTGGGGCGGGACCTGCTGCGCACGCTCGCCGACCGCGAGCTGCCACCGGGCGTCCGCTGGGAGCTCGCGGAGGAGCACTACTCCGGCTTCCTGCTGGGGCTGGGCGCACAGCACCCGCTGTTCACCCACGACACGGACCCCTACCTCCCGCCCGGCCCGCTCACCGCGTACGTGGCGGAGCAGGTCCAGGACCACCTGGCCGGTTACGAGTTCGTCCAGTGGCCGCCCTGCCCGGGGCACACCCACCTGCTGGAACCGGCCGCCGGCGGACCGGACGGGACGGCCTGGTGGCACTGCCGGACATCCCGGGCCGCCGTCACCCGGGTCGGCGAACTGCCCCCCGGCTAGCGGGCGTTCACTCGCCCAGCCGGCTCAACTCCCCCAGCCGGGTCAACTCCCCCATCGCCGAACGTTCCAGAGCCGCCAGCTCCCGCAGCAGCGCGCCCGCCTCGACCAGCTGCGCCGCCTCACCGGAGGTGCCGGCGGCGGCCACCAGCCGGGCCACCTCCGTCCAACCCCGGGCCGCCTCCGCGTACTTCGCGTGGGCGACCCGGAGGCGCGGGTCGTCCAGGAGTTCCACGCACTCGCCGAGGAAGTCCCGGTAGAGGTTGCGGAACAGCGCGCCACCGGTACCGGCCAGCTCCATCATCCGGGCGGCCTGCGGCAGCCGGATCTCCGGCCGGTCGGCGCGTGCCTGCCAGCCCGGCACCAGCGCCGCCGCCTTGTCGACACCCCGGTGGCCGAGGTTGGCGATCGGTGGGTGGAGGAACGCGTCGGCGCAGGCGGTGAGCGCGGGCACCATCGCCTCCCGCACCAGCTTCTCCCGCGCCAACGGCCCCTGCAACGCGGCCGGTTCGCCCCGCACGGCGAGCGTGAACGAGCGGTTCCGCGCCGTCATCGGCCCGCGCTCGGCGCGCGCCGCGGCCAGCGAGGCGAGGCTGGTGGTGACGGCGCCGCCCTGCTGCTCGGTGTCGACCAGGTGCGCGTCCCGGCCGTCATGGCCGTACATCGCGACGACGTGCCCGCCGAAGTGGACCTTCGAGGTGAAGTACTCCAGGTGGTAGCTGTCCACCTGGAGCCCGACCGGCCGGCCGGCGTCGAGTTCGGCGGCCACGTTCTCCCAGGCCCGGCGCGCGGATCCGGTCTCCTTGACCACGAGCTCCAGCCCGAGGCGCCCGGCCAGGTTCCGGGTCAGTTCGAACGGCTTGACCCGGCCGCCGAGGAACGGGAAGTCCAGGCCCTTGCCGTCCCAGTAGACGAACGACAGCCCGGCCCCGAGCCCGAACAGCATCGGTTCGGACAGGTCCAGGCCCTCGTGGCGCAGCAGCACCCCCAGGGTGGTCGTCTCGCAGTGCTTCGCCCCGCGCGGCTCCGTCATGTCGCGTCCTCCTCGACCCGTACGACCAACCTGGTCATCCATTCCTCGTCCGGCGCCTCACCGGGGCCGACCAGGTACGCCTCCCGGACCGGGGGCACCGGGCGCAGCCCGCGCTCGTGCACGGCGGAGAGCAGCGCGTGGTAGGCGAGCGGCAGTCGGGAGTACGGGCCGTGGTGCACGGTCTCGACGACCGGCCCGCCGGGCAGCACCTCGTACGCGAGGCCCCGCTCCACCCGTCCGCCCTCCGCTGACTCCTCCGGTGACCCCTCCGGCGCCCCGGCCTGCGTCCCGACCGGCGTCCCGACGCCTTCCGTCGCCGGTAGCGCAGCCTTCACTTCCGCCCCGACGGCGATCCGCATCCCGTCCCCCAGGTCCAGCGGGAACAGGCCCCAGAGCGGGGGGCTCCACCGCGGGTCACCCGGTCCGCCCGGACCGGCGAGACCGGCCAGCAGCAGCCCGACGCACGCGCCGACCCGTTCCCCCAGCTCCGCGGGCCCGGCGGTCGCCCGGACCACCGCGAGCCGCCGGTCCGGCTCCCGGCCGCGGACGACCTCGTAGCCGGGCAGACCGCCGCCGTCGGCGAGACGTTCCAGCAGGTCCAGCCGGGCCCGGTCGCGGGTGATCCGTTCGGCGACGCGGTCGCGTTCGGCGCGCAGCAGGCGCGCGCGGTCGGGAGGCTCGGCGCAGAGGGTGGCGGCGATCACCGCCAGCGGGAGGTCGAGTTCGCGCAGCAGCACGATGGTGAGGGCGTCACGGGCCTGCCCGGGCGCGTAGTAGCGGTAGCCGGTGGCGGCGTCGACCCGGGCGGGGGCCAGCAGGCCGGTCTCGTCGTAGTGGCGGAGCTGTTTGACGCTCAGACGGCAGAGCCGGGCGAAGCGCCCGATGGTGAGGAGTTCGTCGTGGTCTGGCACACCGCCATCGTGGACCCTCCCTCCGGGGGAGAGTCCACTTCGGCGGGGCCGCCCGTCCGGACGGCCTGGGCCGTCCGGACGGGCCCAGGCGGCCGGCCGGCGAGACGCCGGGACATCTTCCGGAGACAGCAGGATATTCATCCGCGCTCACGGCCTTCCTACTGTTGGAGACGTCACCAGCGGATCACCCCGGCAGAGAAGGAACAGTCCCATGCGCGCAGTCATCCAGAAGTCCGTCGGCGGCCCGGAGGTCCTGGAGGTCGTCGAGATCGACCGTCCCTCCCCGCTCGGCGCCGAGGTCCTCGTCCGGGTCCACGCCAGCGGCGTCAACCCGGTGGACGCGGCGGTCCGTTCGGGCAACTACCCGCTGCTCGGCGAGCCGCCGTTCGGGGTCGGCTGGGACATCTCGGGCGTGGTCGAGGCGGTCGGCCCGGGCGCCCGTTTCAAGCCGGGCGACGAGGTGTTCGGGCTGCCGTTCTTCCCGCGGGCCGCCACCGGCTACGCCGAGTACGTGGCGGTCCCGTCCCGCCAGGTGGCCCGCAAGCCCGCCTCGCTGGACCACGTGCAGGCGGCGGCCCTGCCGCTGGCGGGGCTGACCGCCTGGCAGGGCCTGGTGGACGCGGCGCGGCTCTCCGAGGGCGAGCGGGTGCTGATCCACCGTGCGGCGGGCGGCGTCGGCCACCTCGCCGTCCAGATCGCCAAGGCCCGGGGCGCCCACGTGATCGCGCTGGCGAGCGAGCCGAAGCACGCGTTCGTGCGCGGACTCGGCGCCGACGAGGTGATCGACTACCGGGCCGACGGCTACCTGGAGGCGGTCGACGAGGTCGACGTGGTCTTCGACTCCTCCTCGCAGGGCACCGCCTCACTGCGGGTGCTGCGGCCGGGCGGCGTGCTCGTCTCGATCATGGAGCACTGGAACACCGCGCTCGCCGCCGAGGTGGAGGCCGCCGGCCGCCGGTTCGCGGGCATCTCGGTGGAGCCGGACTACGCCTCGCTGGAGGCGATCGCCAAGCTGGTCGACGAGGGCCGGATCCGGCCGCACATCGCCGACACCTTCCCGCTGGAGGAGGCGGGCAAGGCCCACGAGCTGATCGCCTCGGGGCGGACCCAGGGCAAGATCGTCCTCACCGTCGTCTGAGCCCGGGCTTCTAGGCTGCGGACATGCGTCACCTGACCGGGGAGAACACGTGGACATCCTGACCGAGGCGTTGAGCTCGATGCGGACGGGGCAGCCCACCTCCGTCCGCACCGAGGGGCGGGCGCCCTGGGGGCTGCGTCTTCCCCCGGTCGCGGGCGCCGGGTTCCACGTGGTGCTGTACGGAACGTGCTGGCTGGTCCCGCTGGACGACGCCCCCGGGCTGGCGCCGGTCGCGCTCAGCCCGGGGGACGTGGTCTTCCTGCGGGACGGTCGCGGCCACATCCTCGCCGACCACCCGGACACCCCGGCCGTCCCGGAACGGCCGGACCAGTTCCGGCCGAGCCTGCCGATCGGCACGGTCTCCATCGGCGGCGACGGGCCGCGCACCAGCCTGCTGTGCGGCAACTACCACCTGGACCAGGGGCGCCCACACCCCTTGGTGCGCCAGCTGCCGGAGATCATCCACCTGCCGACCCGGCACGGCCGGCACCCCGAACTCAGCGCGGCCGTGCAGCTGTTGGGCGCCGAGCTGGAGAACCCCAGGATCGGCTCGACCGGCATCGTCCCGGCCCTGATCGACTCGTTGCTCCTCTACATCCTGCGGGCGTGGTTCGAGGACCGGCCTGCGGCGACGGCCGCCGGCTGGGCGGCGGCCCTCGGCGACGCGGCCGTCGCCCCGGCGCTCACCGCCATCCACGAGGCGCCGTCCACCGCGTGGACGGTGGAGTCCCTGGCGGGCCGCGTGGGCCTCTCCCGGGCGGCCTTCGCCCGCCGCTTCACCAACCTCGTCGGCGAGCCGCCCATGGCCTACCTCACCCGGTGGCGGATGACCACGGCCGCCCGGCTGCTGCGCGAGTCCGAGGCCCCGCTCACCACCGTCGCCGCCCAGACCGGCTACGGCTCGGAGTACGCCTTCGCCAAGGCGTTCAAGCGCGAGTACGGGCAGGCCCCCGGCGGCTACCGCCGCGAGGCCCGCACGGCGTAGGGCCTGCCCGCCGCCGCCCCCGCCGGGCGCGCCGGAGCGGGGGCGGCGGAGCGGGGGAGGCGGCCTCCCGCCCGGGCGCCGCAGTCCCCCCGCGCGCCCGGACGGTGCGGCTCGGCGAACGGCGCGGCTCGGCGAACGGCGCGGCTCGGCGGACGGCGCGGCTCAGACCCTGCCGAACAGCTCGATGTACTGCGCGGTGAACAGGTCGCCGCCCTTGTACTGGGCGACCGTGGCCGCCGGGGCGAAGAACGGCCCGTCGGGTCCGGGCAGCTGGCCGACTCCGCCCCGCGGGCCGAGCGGCACCAGCATCGCCGCGTGGGACAGCGGCTGGTAGACCGCCTCGGCCGGCTCGCCCTTCAGCTGGGCGAGGATGTTCCGCGCCACCACCTCGGCGTGCCGGCCCGCGTTGCCCGCCATCTTGGGCTCGGCGACGTCGGTGAGGTCGCCGACCGCGTACACGTGCGGGTGGCCTTCGACGGCGAGGGTCTCGCCGACCCGGACCTGGCCCAGCTCGGTGCGCTCCAGCAGCAGGCCGTCGGCGAGGTAGTCGCTGTTGACCCGCACGCCGTACGCGCGGAACCAGATGTCGGCGGTGATCTCCGCGCCGTCCGTGGTGGCGACGGTGAACTCCCCGGCCCGGCCCGGTTCGGTGGCGGGCTGCCCGGCGAGGCCGGTGCCCAGGCGGAGCCGCACGCCCAGCTCGTCCAGCTGCCGGTGCAGGTCCTCGCGCACCTCGGGCAGGAAGGCCGGGAGCAACCGGTCGGCCGGGTCGAGGACGGTGACGTCCTTCGTCGGCCAGACCTCCTTGATCTCGCCGGCGAGCTCCAGCCCGACCGGTCCGGCGCCGACGATCAGGACCCGGGCGGCGGCGGCCAGTTCCTTGTGGGTCCCGCGGAGGTGCTCCAGCGCCTCGCCGGCGGAGTCGGCGGTGGGCTTGGCCGGGTAGGCGTAGGTCGAGCCGGTGGCGAGCACCAGGTAGTCGGCCTCGACGCGTCGGCCGGAGGCCAGGGTGACGCCGCCGGGGTCCACCGAGGCGGCGCGGTCGCGGATCACCTCGCCCCGGGCGAGCAGCGTGTCGTACGGGAAGAAGATGTTGCCCGCCCAGTCGGGCCGGACGAGCGCCCGCAGCGACCCGACGGCGTTGACGAAGGCGTCGCGCGGGTCGATCAGGACGACGTCGGCCTCGGCGTCGAGCGCCTTGGCCACCGCGGTTCCCCCGTACCCTCCGCCGACCACTACAACGGTACGACTCATGTCCCTTGCCCCCAAGCAGAAAAGAGTTGCAGTTCGCTCCACGAACATATTAGTTCGTTTCGCGAACTGCAACCCCTTCCGGCGAAAAGCCGGGCCTCAGCACGTGTGGCCGGCGCACCCCCCGACGCCTACGCCCGACTCCCCGAAGACCGCGGGCACCTTGTTGTCCAACACCACCCGGCCGAGCAGGTCGGTGAGCACCTCCCGCTCGCCGGGGGCCAGACCGTCCGGCAGCGCCTCGATCCGGCGGCAGGTCTCGGTGTGGAACTCCTCGGCCAGCGCGGCACCCTCGGGCGTCAGCGCGACCCGCACCGCGCGCGCGTCCTCCGCGCAGCTCTCCCGTCGCACCAGACCGTTGCGCTCGGTGCGGTCGACCAGGCCGGTGAGGCTCGACTTGGCCAGCCGCAGGACCGACCCGAGCTCACCCATCACGAACGACCGCGCCATCAGCACGCAGAGCAGCTGACCCTGCTGCGGCGTGATCCCGTGGTCCCGCGCGGACTCCGTGTACACCGTGTCCACCAGGAACGCCGTCCGCACCAGCGCCCCCACGATCCCGATCCGGTCGTCATCACTCTTGTCCACCCGCCCAGACTAGCAGTCGGGCACCTTACAATTCGCGGTACGAACTATCCGTGACGCAGCCTGCCGCGGTGCGAGAATGACCGCACAACCGGAGTCCACGCCGCCGAACGGCACGCCCGGTTGCCGGCCTGCGCGCAGAGCCTCACCCCTCCGTCGGGGTGGAGGATCGAGGTCTCCGGCGACGAGATCATCATGACGGCCGGCCGTCCGTGATCCACCAGCGGAACCTGCTGCTCGTCCGCCGCCGGTCCGACGCCCGCCGCCCCGCCGATCCGATGCCCCGCGAGAACACCGACCTCGCCTCGCCCCGCACCGGCAAGCTCCGCAGTCCCGACCTCATCTACGTCCCGATCGCCACCGTCGAGCCGGGCGGCAAGCAGGTGCCCGCCGAACCGCTCCGCCACCCGTCGGCCTGACGGCCGCGAGGCCCGGCCCGCCGCCCCTACCGCTTCTCGCCGACGCCCGCCCAGATGCCCACCTGGGAGTCGGTGGACTGCTCGGGCCCGTCGGGGCGCCAGAGCGGCGCGGTGACCAGGCCGGGCTCGGCCAGGTCCAGGCCGTCGAAGAAGCGCAGCACCTGCGCGCGGCTGCGCATGGTCAGCTGTGCGGTGGCGCTGCGGTAGACGGCCGGACCGCGGGAGGCGTCGACGTCGGGGGTGAAGTCGAGAGTGCCGTGCGAGAGGACGAGGCGGCTGCCGGCCGGCAGCGCGTCCACGAGGGTGCGCACGATGCCGTACGGGTCGCGCTCCTCGTCGACGAAGTGCAGCACCGCGACGAGCAGCAGGCCGACCGGCTCGCCGGAGTCGAGCGCCCTGCGCACCTCGGGGGTCGCCAGGATCGCCGCGGGGTCACGCAGGTCGGCCTGGACCACGGAGGTGCTCCCGGCGGCGGTTCCGCTCAGCAGGGCGCGCCCGTGGACCAGCACGATCGGATCGTTGTCCAGGTAGACCACCCGCGCGTCGGGGTTCACCGCCTGGGCGATCTCGTGCGTGTTGCCTGCGCTCGGGATCCCGGTGCCGACGTCGACGAACTGCCGGATGCCCTCGGTGGCGAGCTGTCGCACGGCGCGGCCGAGGAAGGCCCGGTTGGCGACGGCGCTGATCCGCACCAGCGGGCTGATCGCGAGGACCTTCTCCGCGGCCGCGCGGTCGGCGGGGAAGTTGTCCTTGCCCCCGAGGTAGTAGTCGTACATCCGGGCGGGGTGCGGGATCTCCGGACGGAGGTCGGTGGGCGGGCGGGCCTCGTCGCCCTCACCGCCGACGAGCCAGTCCCGGCCGATCTCCTGATAGTCGGTCATCCCCGATACCCCCTGGGTCCGTTCCGGTCATATGCCGGGCAGCATAGGGCATCTGCCGTACACCTACGGAAACAAGGTGGAACCCGGCCGTCCGCCCGCCACGGCGGGGGGACGGCCGGACCCGTACGGCCGCACCGGCCGCGGCGCCTCAGAACGGGAAGCGGCTGCGTCCGTGCTGGATCGAGATCCACTTCACCGTGGTGAACGCGTCGACCGTGGACTCGCCGTTCAGCCGGCCGACGCCCGAGTTCTTCTCCCCGCCGAAGGGCACGATCGCCTCGTCCGCGATCGTGCCGTCGTTGACGTGGATCATGCCGGTCTCGATCCGCTGCGCCACCCGCACGCCGCGCTCGACGTCGGCGGTGTGCACCGCGCCGCTGAGTCCGAACGGGGTGTCGTTGGCGATCCGCACCGCCTCGTCCTCGCCGTCGAACGGCACCACCAGCACCACCGGCCCGAACAGTTCGCGGCGCAGGATCGGCGCGTCGGCCGGCAGGTCGCCGAGGACGACCGGGTCCATCAGGCTTCCGTTGGTCTCGCCGCGCAGCAGCGCCGTGGCGCCGGCGGCGAGCGCCTGGTCGACCTCGGCCCCGATGGCGGCGGCCTGGACGGGGTTGATCAGCGGGCCGATCTGGGTGGCCGGGTCCTTGGGGTCGCCGACCTTCAGGCCGGCGACCTTGGCGACGAACCTGGCGGTGAACTCCTCCGCCACGCTGCGGTCGACGAGGATCCGGTTGGCGGCCATGCAGACCTGGCCCTGGTGGGCGAAGCGGCTGAACACGGCGGCGGCGACCGCGTAGTCGAGGTCGGCGTCGTCCAGCACGATCAGCGCGCTGTTGCCGCCCAGCTCCAGCACGGTCCGCTTGAAGTGCGAGGCGGCGACGGTGGCGACGTGCCGGCCGACCTTGTCGGAGCCGGTGAAGGAGATCACCTTCGGCACCGGGTGCTCGATGAACGCGTCGCCGATCTCGGCGATGTCCGTGACCACGACGTTGAACAGGCCGGCCGGCAGGCCCGCCTCCTCGAAGATCTTGGCGAGCAGGGTGCCGCCGACCACCGGGGTCTCCTGGTGCGGCTTGAGCACCACGCCGTTGCCGAGCGCCAGCGCGGGCGCCACGGCCTTGATCGAGAGGAACAGCGGGAAGTTGAACGGGCTGATCACGCCGACCACGCCGACCGGCAGGCGGTAGAGCCGGTTCTCCTTGCCGTCGACCGGCGAGGGCAGCAGCCGGCCCTCGGCGCGCAGCGCCAGCTGCATCGCCTCGCGCAGCATGTCCTTGGTGAGGGCGAGTTCGAACCCGGCCTTGAGCGCGGTGCCGCCGAGCTCGACCATGATGGCCTCGGTGATCTCCTGCTCGCGCTCCTCGACGATCCGCAGCGCGCGCTCGAAGACCAGCCGGCGGGCGTACGGGTTGGTGGCCGCCCACTCCTTCTGCGCCCGTTCGGCGGCCCGGTACGCCTGGTCGACCTCGTCGACGGTGGCGACCGTGACGGTGGCGATCTTGTCACCGGTGAACGGGTCGACGTCGACGATGTCCCAGGAGCCGCTGCCATTGCGCCACTCGCCGTCGATGTACTGCAGCGCCAACTCGGAAAGGTACGACATCTAAGTCCCTCTCGTGCCGATTCGTGAACGCCCGCGAGCAGTTCGCGATCAGATCTGATCGAGGCTCATCGTACTGAGCGTCTACAGCTCTTGGCGTACGGAGCGAAGAAGTTCCCGTGTCCGGTCGAGGGAGAGACTGTCGGCCAGCAGGCCGTCCATCGCACCGGCGTACTCGGCCACCTCGGCCGGCTTGTCCAGGTAGAGCGCGGTGGTGAACTGCTCCAGGTAGACGATGTCGGGGAGGTCCTGGTCGTCGAAGGTCAGCACGGAGAACGCGCCGCCCTCCGCCCGCAGGCCGCCGAACCCCAGCGGCATCACCTGGAGCACCACGTTGGGCAGTTCGGTCAGCTCCAGCAGCCGGTCGACCTGGGCCCGCATCAGCTCCGGCCCGCCCCAGGGGCGGCGCAGCACGGCCTCGTCCAGCACCGCGAGCAGCCGGGGCGACTGCTCGGCGGTCAGCACCGCCTGCCGCTTGAGCCGCACCTCCACCCGGCGCTCGATCTCCTCCGCCTCGGTGACGTGCCCACCGTGGGTGATCACCGCCCGCGCGTAGTCGGCGGTCTGCAGCAGCCCGTGCACGAACTGGACCTCGTAGCTGCGGATCAGGGTGGCCGCCTCCTCCAGCCCCAGGTAGTTCTGGAACCAGCCCGGCAGGACGTCCCCGTACCCCTGCCACCAGGAGGTGGCGTTGGCGGCGCGGACCAGCCCCAGTACCGAGGCCCGTTCCTGCTCCGCCTCGACGCCGTACAGCGTCAGCAGGTCGGCGACGTCGCGCTCCTTGAAGCCGACCCGGCCGAGCTCCATCCGGCTGATCTTCGACTCGGAGGCCCGGATCGAGTACCCGGCCTCCTCGCGGCTGACTCCCCTCGCCTCCCGGAGCCGGCGCAGCTGTGACCCCAGCAGCAGACGCCGCACCGTGGCACCGCCGCCCGCCTGAGTCGCACTCATCGCCTCAACCTCCGCACCTCGCGCAGCCCCCCGGCCGTCGGCCGCAGTCTTCCATCAGGGACCGACAAACAACAGTCCTCGGTACGCCCCCGCGAACAGCCCGCCCGACGCGGTCCCCGGTGACCCGGCCGCCGTCGGCTTCGTGCCCGGGGCCGACCTGCCGCCCGGACACGCGCGGTAGTTGTCCCGTAGCTGCTCGGATTGCACTCTAGCCGTCGGACGGCCCTCTGGACATCCCCGGATCCCGGTCACCGCAAGCGTTCCAGCCGCATCAGGGCGGGAACGGCGGCCAGGCTCAGGACGAGCAGGAAGATCCAGGGCAGCGCGGTGCCGTGGCCGAGGAGGAGGGTGAGGAGTCCGGGGGCGACGGCCTGGCCGAGGTTCCAGGAGAGCTGGTAGACGGCGAGGTAGCGGCCGCGGCGGGCCGGGTCGGCGAGCGAGACGGAGAGTTCCTCGGCGTAGGGGGTGGAGACGGTCTCGGCGAGGTTGTAGACGGCCATCGCCAGGTAGAGGCCGGCCAGGACGGCCCAGCCGGAGGCGGCGGCCACGGCGGCGAAGAGGCCGAAGGCGACGGCGTTGAGCAGCGCGCCGGCCGCCACCACCCGGGTCGGCCGGAACCGTTCCAGCCGGCGGGCGACGGCGCTCTGGGTGAGCACCACCTGGACGCCGTTGAGGACGAGCAGCGAGCCGGCCACCCAGGCCTCCCGGTGCAGGCCCTCGACCAGGTAGACGGCCAGCAGCATGCTGATGATCATCGAGCCGAAGACGAAGGTGAGGTTGACGGCCACCAGCAGCAGGTACCGCCGGTCCCGGAGCACCGCCCGGTAGCCGCCGCGCTCGCGGGCGGCGGGCGCCACGCCCCGGGCCGCCCCCGCGGCCCCGTCCGGGCCCCTCCCCGGGGCCGCATCGGCCGCCGGGCGCCAGGAGGCCAGCATGACCGAGGCCAGGGCGAAGCTGACCGCGTTGAGCACCACCAGCGCCCGCAGCCCGCCCGTGCCGCCCCCGGCCACCAGGACGGCGCCCAGGGCCCCGCCGAGCCCCATCCCGGTGTTGCGCAGGGTCTGGACGAGCGCGAACCAGCGGGTCCGCTCGCCGTCGGCCGAGGCGAGCACCACCAGCCCGCTGCTGGACGTCCAGTAGCCGACGTGCCCGATCTGGGCCAGCAGGCAGACCAGCACGATCTGCCACAGCTGCCCGGCGACCAGGTAGCCCGCGAAGGCGACGGCGGAGAGCGCGTTGCCGCAGACGGCCGTGGTCCGGGCGCCGTAACGGTCGATCAGCGGGCCGACGACGATCGCGGTGGGCAGCGCCAGCAACCGGGCGGCGGAGACGGCGGCGCCGATCGCCGCCACGGTGAGGGAGGTGGTGCGGGCGAAGTAGACGAGGGTGAAGGCGAGGATCAGACCGGTGCCGAGGCTGTCCACGAGGTGGGCGGCGATCAGCCGGTGGCGGCCGGTGGTGACGGGGAGTCCGAGGCGGTCCCGGAGTGCGACAGGCGCAACGGTGGTGGTCATGGGCCGAGCCTTTCGGCGATGATCGACCACGCCCAGAGATTCGACCCTGTTCGAATCCTCGCCGCTCGCTCCCCGCTCCCCGCCGGAGGACCTCGTGCTCACCCTGGACTTCTCCGCCCAGGACGTCGCCGCCACCCGGTTCGCGTGCTCGCGCCTCCTGGAGGTGGTGACCAGCGTCCAGGTCCTCAAGGACCCGGGTGCCAAGGCCGTCCACCTGCCGTGGGTGCGCCGCACCCGCGAGCGGCTGGCCGCGGCCGGCGTCCGCTACGACCTGCTCTCCCAGCTCGTCCCGATGCCGGCCTGGCACCTGCCCGGCTTCCTCATCCCGATGCCGTCCGCCACCGCGCCCGACCTGGAGACCGAGCTGGCCCTCCTGGCCTCCACCACGCCCGCCGCCGTCCGCACCGGCCTCGCCCCGCTGGCCGAACCGCTGCCCCCGCTGGTCGCCGCGCTGCGGGCCGACCCCGGGGCCGGCATCGCCCGACTGGTGGCCGAGGTCCGGGCGTACTGGGCGGTGGCCGTCGCGCCGTACTGGCCCCGCATCGAGCGACTGGCGGAGGGCGAGATCCTGTACCGGGCGCGGCGGATGGCGGCGGCGGGGCCGGCGGCGCTGTTCGAGGGGCTGCACCACAAGGTGAGCTGGCGGGACGGCCGGCTGACGCTGGCCCAGCGGCGCTACGACATCGAGGAGCGGCTGGACGCGGGCCGGGGGCTGGTGCTGGTGCCGTGCGCGTTCATCTGGCCCGGCATGGTCTGGCAGAGCGGGAACGCCGGCCAGCCCGGCCTGGTCTACCCGCCCCGGGGCGTGGCCACGCTCTGGGAGACCACCGGCCCCGCCGTCCCCGAGGGGCTGGCCGGGGTCATCGGCCGCACCCGTGCCCGGCTGCTCGCCGAACTCGCCGCGCCCGCCTCCACCACCGAGCTGGCCGCCCGGACCGGCCTCTCCCCCGCCAACGTCTCCCACCACCTCACGGCCCTGCGCGGGGCCGGCCTCACCGCCCGGCACCGCACCGGCCGCACGGTGCTGTACGCCCGCACCGAGGCGTCCGAACTCCTGCTGGACGGCCGGTAGCCCACGCGACCACGGCGACGGCCGGACTGCCGTACGACGGCCGAACCGCCGTGCGGGGGGCACCGCCGCGCGGGAACGCACAGCGGCGCCTGCCCTCTGACTGGTCGGGGAGAGGGCAGGCGCCAGGGACCGCGGTGGCCCGGCGACTCTGGCGGGATGCGGCTCGGTGCAACCCGGCGATGCGGCGCCGGGCGGTTCAGGGGTGCGTCAGACCACCAGCGGGCGGTCGGTCGGCCGGATCGGGGCGGGCAGCGGGGTCTTGCCGCCCAGGTACGTGTCCACGGCCGCGGCGGCCGAACGGCCCTCCGCGATGGCCCAGACGATCAGGGACTGGCCACGCCCGGCGTCGCCGCAGACGTACACGCCATCGACGTTGGTGGCGAAACGACCGTCACGGGCAACATTACCCCGTGCGTCGAGGTCCACGCCCAGCTGCTCGACCAGGCCGTTCTTCACGTCGGTGCCGGTGAAGCCCATGGCCAGGGTGACCAGCTGCGCCGGGAGGGCCCGCGCGCTGCCGGGAACCTGCTCGAACTTCCCGTTCCTGAACTCCACCTCGACGAGGTGCAGCTCCTGCACGTTGCCGTCCTCGTCGCCGCTGAAGTGGGTGGTGGAGACGGAGTAGATCCGCTCGCCGCCCTCCTCGTGCGCGGAGGTGACCTTGTAGGTCATCGGCATGGTCGGCCAGGGCTGGTTGCCGGGGCGGTCCTCGCCGGGCCGCGGCATGATCTCCAGCTGGGTGACGGAGGCCGCGCCCTGCCGGTGGGCGGTGCCGACGCAGTCGGCGCCGGTGTCGCCGCCGCCGATGACGACGACGTGCTTGCCCTTGGCGCTGATCGGGGCCTCGACGAAGTCGCCCTCCTGCACCTTGTTGGCCAGCGGCAGGTACTCCATGGCCTGGTGGACGCCCTTGAGCTCGCGCCCGGGCACCGGCAGGTCACGGGCGGTGGTCGCACCGGCGGCGACGACGACGGCGTCGAAGCGCTCGCGCAGCTGCTGCCCGGTGATGTCCTCGCCCACGTGCACGCCGGTGCGGAACCGGGTGCCCTCCGCCCGCATCTGCTCGACGCGGCGGTTGATGTGGCGCTTCTCCATCTTGAACTCGGGGATGCCGTAGCGCAGCAGGCCGCCGATCCGGTCGGCCCGCTCGTACACCACGACGGTGTGCCCGGCCCGGGTGAGCTGCTGGGCGGCGGCCAGGCCGGCCGGCCCGGAGCCGACCACGGCGACCGTCTTGCCGGAGAGCCGCTCCGGGATCTGGGCGGTGACGCCGCCCCGGTCCCAGGCCTTGTCGATGATGGTGACCTCGACGTTCTTGATGGTCACCGCGTCCTGGTTGATGCCGAGGACGCACGCCGACTCGCACGGCGCCGGGCAGAGGCGACCGGTGAACTCCGGGAAGTTGTTGGTCGCGTGCAGACGCTCGATGGCACCGGACCACTCGTCCCGGTAGGCGAGGTCGTTCCACTCGGGGATGAGGTTCCCGAGCGGGCAGCCGTTGTGGCAGAACGGGATGCCGCAGTCCATGCAGCGGCCGGCCTGCTTGGTGATGATCGGCAGGAGGCTGCGTTCGACGTAGACCTCGTTCCAGTCCCGCAGACGGACGTCCACGGGACGGCGCTCGGCCAGCTGCTTGGGCGTGGTCAGGAAGCCCTTGGGGTCAGCCATGTGCCGCCTCCATCATCTTGCGAGTGGTCTCGGCCTCGGAGAGGCCATCGCGCTCAGCGGCGTCCTTGGCGGCGAGCACTGCCTTGTAGTCGGTCGGCATGATCGTGGAGAAGCGGGAGACACCGCTGCCCCAGTCCGCCAGGAGCTCGGCGGCGACGGTGGAGCCGGTCTCCTCGTAGTGCTGCTGCACGGTCTCGCGCAGCCAGTCCCGGTCGGCGGCGGTGGGGGCCTCGATGCCCACCATGCCGTCGTTGACGTTGGCCGGCCGCAGGTCGAGCACGTAGGCGATGCCGCCGGACATGCCGGCCGCCAGGTTGCGCCCGGTCTCACCGAGGACGACGACCCGCCCGCCGGTCATGTACTCCAGGCCGTGGTCGCCCACGCCCTCGACGACCAGGGTGGCGCCCGAGTTGCGGACGGCGAACCGCTCGCCGGCCTTGCCGCGCAGGTGGATCCGGCCGCTGGTGGCGCCGTAGCCGATGGTGTTGCCGGCGATGACGTGGTTCTGCGCGTCGTTGCCGATGGCGGCGGCGTCGCGGGCCGGGCGGACCACGATCACACCGCCCGACAGGCCCTTGCCGACGTAGTCGTTGGCGTCGCCCTCCAGCCGGAGCGTGATGCCGCGGGGCACGAAGGCGCCGAAGGACTGGCCGGCCGAGCCGGTGAAGGTGACGTCGATGGTCCCCTCCGGCAGGCCCTCACCGCGGTACCGCTTGGTCACGTGGTGGCCGAGCATGGTGCCGACGGTCCGGTTGACGTTGCGGATCGGCAGCTGGATGCGGACGGCGTCGCCGTTCTCCAGGGCGTCCTGCGCCAGGTCGATCAGCTGGTTGTCGAGCGCCTTGTCGAGCGCGTGGTCCTGCGTGGTGGTGCGGTGGAGCGAGGCGCCCTCGGGCAGCGCGGGGACGTGGAAGAGCGGGGCCAGGTCGAGCCCGGCGGCCTTCCAGTGGTCGACCGCGGCCTGCGCGTTGATGTGCTCGGCGTGGCCGACGGCCTCCTCGATCGTGCGGAAGCCCAGCTCGGCCAGGATCTCCCGGACCTCCTCGGCGATGAACTCGAAGAAGTTGACCACGAACTCGGGCTTGCCGGAGAACCGCTCGCGGAGCACCGGGTTCTGGGTGGCGACGCCGACCGGGCAGGTGTCCAGGTGGCAGACGCGCATCATGATGCAGCCGGAGACGACCAGCGGGGCGGTCGCGAAGCCGAACTCCTCCGCGCCGAGCAGCGCGGCGATGACGACGTCGCGGCCGGTCTTCAGCTGGCCGTCGGTCTGGACGACGATGCGGTCGCGCAGACCGTTGAGCAGCAGGGTCTGCTGGGTCTCGGCGAGGCCGAGCTCCCAGGGACCACCGGCGTGCTTCAGCGAGGTGAGCGGCGAGGCGCCGGTGCCGCCGTCGTGGCCGGAGACCAGGACCACGTCCGCGTGCGCCTTGGAGACGCCGGCCGCGACCGTGCCGACGCCGACCTCGGAGACCAGCTTCACGTGGATGCGGGCCGCCGGGTTGGCGTTCTTGAGGTCGTGGATCAGCTGCGCCAGGTCCTCGATCGAGTAGATGTCGTGGTGCGGCGGCGGCGAGATCAGACCGACACCCGGAGTGGAGTGCCGGGTCTTGGCGACCCACGGGTAGACCTTGTGGCCGGGCAGCTGGCCGCCCTCGCCGGGCTTGGCGCCCTGGGCCATCTTGATCTGGATGTCGTCCGCGTTGACCAGGTACTCGGAGGTGACGCCGAACCGGCCGGAGGCGACCTGCTTGATCGCCGAACGGCGCTCCGGGTCGTACAGGCGGTCCGGGTCCTCGCCGCCCTCACCGGTGTTGGACTTGGCGCCGAGGCGGTTCATCGCGATCGCCAGGGTCTCGTGCGCCTCCAGGGAGATCGAGCCGTACGACATGGCGCCGGTGGAGAACCGCTTGACGATCTCGGAGACCGGCTCGACCTCGTCGACGGAGATCGGGGTGCGGCCGAGGCCGTCCAGCCGGAACAGGCCGCGCAGCGTCATCAGCCGCTCGGACTGCTCGTTCACCCGGTCCGTGTACTGCTTGAAGATGTCGTACCGGCGGTTGCGGGTGGAGTGCTGGAGCCGGAACACGGTGTCCGGGTCGAACAGGTGCGGCTCGCCCTCGCGGCGCCACTGGTACTCGCCGCCGATGTCCAGCGCGCGGTGCGCGGCGGGGATGCCGGAGGCCGGGTACGCCTTGGCGTGCCGGGCGGCGGTCTCGCGGGCGATCTCGTCCAGGCCGATGCCGCCGAGCTTGGTGGTGGTGCCGGCGAAGTAGCCGTTCACCAGCTCCTGGGAGAGGCCGATCGCCTCGAAGACCTGGGCGCCGCGGTAGGAGGCGACGGTGGAGATGCCCATCTTGGACATCACCTTCAGCACACCCTTGCCGAGCGCCTTGATCAGGTTCTTGATCGCCTTCTCGGGCTCGACGCCCTCGATGAAGACGCCCTGGGCGACGAGGTCCTCGACCGACTCCATGGCCAGGTACGGGTTGACCGCGCCGGCGCCGTAGCCGATCAGCAGGGCGACGTGGTGCACCTCGCGGACGTCACCGGCCTCGACCAGCAGCGACACCTGGGTGCGCTGCTTGGTGCGGATCAGGTGGTGGTGGATGGCCGAGGTGAGCAGCAGCGAGGGGATCGGGGCGTGCTCGGCGTCCGAGTGCCGGTCGGAGAGCACGATGATCCGGGCGCCGTCGGCGATCGCGGCGTCGGCCTCGGCGGCGATCGCGGCGAGCCGGGCGGCCAGGCCCTCGCCGGCGCTGGAGACCTTGTACAGGCCGGACAGCGTGACGGCCTTGAGGCCGGGCTGGTCGCCGTCGGCGTTGATGTGGACCAGCTTGGCCAGCTCGTCGTTGTCGATCACCGGGAAGGTGATGCCGACGGAGCGGCAGGCGGCGGCCTCGGCGGCCAGCAGGTTGCCCTCGGGGCCGAGGTTGGAGAGCAGGGAGGTGACCAGCTCCTCGCGGATGGCGTCCAGCGGCGGGTTGGTGACCTGCGCGAAGAGCTGCACGAAGTAGTCGAACAGCAGGCGGGGCTTCTCGCTCAGCGCGGCGATCGGCGAGTCGGTGCCCATCGAGCCGAGCGCCTCGCCGCCGGTCCTGGCCATCGGCGCGAGGATGACGCGCAGCTCCTCCTCGGTGTAGCCGAAGGTCTGCTGGCGGCGGGTGACCGAGGCGTGGGTGTGCGCGATGTGCTCGCGCTCGGGGAGCTTGGCGAGCTGGATCTGGCCGGCCTCGACCCACTCCGCGTAGGGGTGCTCGGAGGCCAGCGCCGACTTGATCTCCTCGTCGTCGACGATGCGGTGCTCGGCGGTGTCGACGAGGAACATCTTGCCGGGCTGCAGCCGGCCCTTCCGGACGACCTTCTCCTGGTCGATGTCGAGCACGCCGACCTCGGAGGAGAGGACGACCAGGCCGTCCT
This sequence comes from Kitasatospora sp. NPDC127035, assembly GCF_042726075.1. Classification (NCBI taxonomy): domain Bacteria; kingdom Bacillati; phylum Actinomycetota; class Actinomycetes; order Kitasatosporales; family Streptomycetaceae; genus Kitasatospora; species Kitasatospora sp. NPDC127035. The sequence goes on from NZ_JBHXDN010000049.1 coordinate 20,100, forward strand.
CGGTGATCCAGTACCGGGCCGGGCGCAGACCGTTGCGGTCCAGCACGGCGCCGATCTGGGTGCCGTCGGTGAAGGTGACGCAGGCCGGGCCGTCCCAGGGCTCCATCAGGTTGGAGTGGTACCGGTAGAACGCACGGCGGGCCGGCTCCATGGTGGCGTGGTTCTCCCACGCCTCCGGGATCATCATCAGCACCGAGTGCGGCAGCGACCGGCCGCCGAGGTGGAGCAGCTCCAGGACCTCGTCGAAGGAGGCCGAGTCGGAGTGGTCCGGGGTGCAGATCGGGAAGATCCGCCCGAGGTCGCCGGGGATCAGGTCGGTGGCGAGCTGGGACTCCCGGGCGGTCATCCAGTTCCGGTTGCCCTTGACCGTGTTGATCTCGCCGTTGTGCGCGACGAAGCGGTACGGGTGGGCGAGCGGCCAGCTCGGGAAGGTGTTGGTGGAGAAGCGCGAGTGCACCAGACCGAGCGCGGAGGCGTAGAGCCGGTCCGACAGGTCGGGGAAGAAGGGCTCCAGCTGGCCGGTGGTCAGCATGCCCTTGTAGACGACGGTGCGGGCGGAGAGCGACGGGAAGTAGACACCGGCCTCACGCTCGGAGCGCTTGCGGACGACGAAGGCGATCCGGTCGAGGACGATGCCCTCGACGCCGTCCTTGCTCAGGAAGATCTGCCGGAAGCGCGGCATCACGCTGCGGGCGGTGGCGCCCAGCAGGTCCGGGGTGACCGGGACGTCGCGCCAGCCGAGGACGGTCAGGCCCTCCTCGGCGGCGATGGTCTCGATCTGCGCGACGGCGGCCGCGTCGGCGGCGTCCTCGTCGGGCAGAAAGGCGATGCCGACCGCGTAGGCGCCGGCCGCCGGGAGCTCGAAGGAGGTCCTGGCGCGCAGGAAGGCGTCCGGGACCTGGGTGAGGATGCCCGCACCGTCGCCGGAGTCCGGCTCGGCGCCGGTCGCACCGCGGTGCTCCAGGTTGCGCAGGACGGTCAGCGCCTGCTCGACGACGGTGTGGTCGGCGATGCCGGTCAGCGTGGCGACGAAACCGACGCCACAGGCGTCGTGCTCGTTTCGCGGGTCGTACAGGCCCTGAGCAGCAGGTCGCGCATCCGGAACGAGCGCGTACGGCGGGCGCGCGGCGCCGACCTGGGGCTCGTTGGCGGAGTGCATGGATGCAGACAGCATCGGCTCTCCCGTCGTCGTCTTTCGAAGCTGGTGCAGTAGGGACGACGTTGGCCCTGATGCGATTTCATGCAAGTTACATGATGCCCAAGAACCCGGGAAGCGGAATATCGCGTCCACATCGCGGACTGATCCGCAGGTCAAGGGTGCAATGAGAGGACGTGCAGCAGCGCACGTACCGACGATTGTGCCCGGCGTTCGGCGGCCCGAAACAGGGGCGAAACCCGCACGCCACAGAGGCCGATCATGGCCGCCTGCGAATCCATCCCCGGAGTCGACCGCAGGATGCGAATCATCGGACCCCGAGCCCGAATGGTGAGACTAGGCAAGGTCGCATCCGGACTTCATGTGCGGAACGTCACGCAGTCGGCCGCATAATCATGCACACTTCCGTACCATCCTACGGCGCCGCCCGCACACCCGCCCAGCCCTCGGGCCGGCCCGGCGGGCCGGCCGAGCGGCCCCGGCGGGCCCGTCAGCCGACCTGCCCGCCGATCAGCCACCCGAGCAGGTACGTCACCCCGGCCGCCGCCCCGCCCAGCACCAGCTGCCGCAGCCCGCTGAACCACCAGCTGCGCGCCGTCACCCGGGCCACCACCGCCCCGCAGGCGAACAGCCCGGCCGCCGACAGCAGCAGGGCCGGCAGCAGCGAGGTCGCACCGAGCAGGTAGGGCAGCAGCGGCAGCAGCGCACCGGCCGCGAAGCAGACGAACGAGGACCCGGCCGCCACCCACGGCGAGGGCAGGTCGTTGGGGTCGACGCCCAGCTCCTCCCGGGCGTGTGTCTCCAGCGTCCGGTCCGGGTCGGCCGAGAGCTGCCGGGCCACCTCGCGGGCCAGCGCCGGATCGACCCCGCGCTCGACGTACAGCTGCGCCAGCTCGGCCAGCTCGCCGTGCGGGTTGCGGCGCAGCTCCCGCCGCTCAGCCTCGATCTCGGCCTGGACCAGCTCGCGCTGGGAGGCGACCGAGGTGTACTCCCCCGCCGCCATCGAGCAGGCACCGGCCGCCAGGCCCGCCAGACCGGTGAGCACCACGGTGCCGCCGGAGACGGCGCCGCCGACGACGCCGGTCATCAGGGCGACGTTGGAGACCAGCCCGTCCATCGCGCCGAACACGGCCGGTCGCAGCCAGCCGCCGTTCACGTCGCGGTGGTGCCCGGCGGCGGGGATCCGGGGGTGGTGCCCGGCCTCGGGGTCGAGGGTGGTCGCGCTCACGGTACTCCGGCCTCCATACGGTCGAATGATCGTCAGTTCGGCTGACGAATCGACCGTAGCCCTCCTGAGCTGGGCATTTCCAGCAAAGCAAGGCTGTCCGAACAAAGCTCCGGCCGCCCTCGCACAGGGTGCGGAGGGCGGCCGGAGTCGATGAACGTCGCAGGTCAGGCGGGGTTCCTGGCGCCCTTCTCCAACCTGTCGAGCTTCTCGGCGAGCGTGTCGGCCGATCCCGCGCCGGGCCTGTCCTCCGACTTGGCGTCGGACGTCGAGCCGGACGTCGAGCCGGGCTTCGAGCCGGTCCTCCCGTCCGACGGCTCGCCGGACGCGCCCTCCGACTCCTCGTCCACGGCCGGGTCCGGGTCCGTCACGGCCGCCGCGGACGCCGAGTCGGGCGCCGTCGGGTCGATGCTCGCGGGGTCCTCGCGGCCGGGCCGCTTCTTCCCCACGATCACGAAGTAGGCGACGGCCCCCACGAAGACCACGACCGCGACCCAGCCGTTGAGCCGCAGGCCGAGCACGTGGTGCGCGTCGTCGATCCGCAGGTACTCGGTCCAGAACCGGCCCACCGTGTACCCGGCCACGTACAGCGCGAAGGCCCGGCCGTGGCCCAGGGTGAACCGGCGGTCCGCCCAGATCACCAGCGCCGCGACACCGACGCACCAGAGCGACTCGTAGAGGAAGGTCGGGTGGTAGATCCCGGTGACCGTTTCGCCGCCGGGCAGCGTCTTCTGGATCTCCAGGCCCCACGGCAGCGTGGTCTCCCGGCCGTACAGCTCCTGGTTGAACCAGTTGCCCCAGCGGCCGAGCGCCTGGGCCAGCGCGATGCCCGGTGCGATCGCGTCGGCGTAGGCGGGCAGCGGAACGCCCCGGCGGCGGGCGCCGATCCAGGCACCGACCGCGCCGAGCGCGATCGCGCCCCAGATCCCGAGGCCGCCCTCCCAGATCTTGAGGGCGTTCCAGGGGTTCTTCCCCTCGCCGAAGTACAGCTGGTGATCGGTGATCACGTGGTAGAGCCGGCCGCCGACCAGGCCGAACGGCACAGCCCAGACGGCGATGTCGCCGACCGTGTGCTTGCCACCGCCGCGGGCGACCCAGCGCCTGCTGCCGAGCCAGACGGCCACGACGACACCGAGGATGATGCAGAAGGCGTACGCGCGCAGCGGGACCGGTCCGATGTACAGGACGCCCCGCGACGGGCTGGGAATGTAGGCGATATCCATGGCAGCTCCGACGCTACAGGGTCCACGGCCTCCGCCGGGCACCCCCAGGGTCACAGATCGGCGCACAGCGCACCGCCGCCCCCTCCGGACGGGGAGGAGACGGCGGTATCCGCACGGGTACGGGTCAGCCGGCGGTCGGGGTGGCGGCCGGGCCGGAGGGGGCGGCCGACGCGCTCGCGGTACCCGGCTGCTTGCCCTGGTTGGCCGCGTCCACCCACTTGGTGAGGTTGGCCGGGGTGATCTCCTCGTTGTTGTACTTGGGGTAGATCGGCTGCCCGTTGAGCAGCACCGTCGGCGTGGACTTGTAGCTGGACTTGTCGAAGTCCTGCTGCACCGCCGACACCCATCCGCTGTACTTGTTGTCGTTGACGCACGCCTCGAACTCCGGAGTGTTCAGCCCCGGCACCTGCTTGGCCAGCTCGATCAGGGTCGAGGTCTTGCCGAAGGCGTCGTCGGTCTCCTGCGGCTGGTTGCGGTAGAGGACGTCGTGGTAGGCGCGGAACTTCCCGGCGTCCTGGGCGCAGCCCAGCGCGTTGGCCCCGTACTTGGAGCCCTTGCCGCCCACCGCCCGGTCGATGAACGAGACGATGTGGTAGTTCCCGACGATCTTGCCCTCGTCCTGCAGCCGGTCGATGGTCTCGGCGAACTCCTTCTCGAAGATCGCGCAGGCCGGGCAGCGCGGGTCCTCGTAGACGGTGAGCGTGGCCGGGGCGTCGGCCGCGCCGACCGGGATGACCAGGTTCTTGTCACCGATGGTGCCGGCGGGGGCGGCGGCGGGGGTCTCGGGCTTGGACCGTTCGTTCTGCACCACCACGCCGGTGACCACCGCGGCGGCGATCACGGCCAGTGCCACCCCGCCGATGATCAGCTTCTTCTTGCGCCGGCCGCGGGCCTCGTCCTCGGCCCGTTCCGCCAGCATCCGCTCGCGGGCGGTGCGCTTGCCTTCTCGGTTCTTCTCGCTCATCAGCCTTGGACATTCCAGGTTCGGGGGTGGGGATGCGGTGCGACGGGGCGGCCCGACGTGCTGTTCAGCTCGCCAGCCAGCCGTCCACCGAGAACTTGGTGCGGGGCCGCCAGATCAGCCACCCGGCCAGCAGCAGGAACCCGGTGTCGCGCAGGATCTCCTGCAGGTACTCGGTCTGCGAGGCGTCCACCGCCCCGCCGCCGCCGAAGCAGCCGCAGTCGATCGAGATGCCGCGCGCCCACGCGGAGGCGATCCCGCCGATGAAGGCGAGCAGCAGCACCGCGGAGACCACGGCGACCAGCCGCACGCCGAGGCCGATCACCAGGAGCAGCGCGAGCGCCAGCTCCAGGAAGGGCAGCGCGTGGCCGACCGGTTTGACCAGGCCCTCCGGCAGGATCTCGTACGCCCGCACCGCCTGCGCGGCCTCGGCCGGGTCGGCGATCTTGGCCAGCCCGGCCCAGCCCCACACCACGGCGAGGCCCAGTCGGGCGGCCGTGCCGATCCACTCCGTCACCGGCCCGGCCATCCGGACAACCCCCTCGGGAAACACCGTCACGTCCTGATGAACCGTAACCAGTGACGCCGGGTTCCTCCATATTCAGGAGTTAAGCCGAAAGAGTGATGTTTATGACGCCCTGTCCGATTGCGCCCTAGCGCGTGTTCGGATCGCAGCCCGGTGGCCGGCCGAGGTCGTAGCGGCCCGCGTCGAGGTCCCGTCGCCCCTCCCGGACCGAGCGGCCGGCCCGTACCACCGCGTCCACCCGGGCCGCCTCCGCACAGACGTGGGCGTCCCGCTCGGCGCGCTCCACACCCCGTTTGGCCAGCGCCGGACCGACCACGCCCTGGGCGCCGAGGGCGGCCCCCAGCACCAGGGCGGCCGCGGCCGCCCGCAGCAGCACGGCTCGCTGGAGACCTGGCACCGGCCGACCCCTTCCGCTCGCTCCGCACCACCGGGGCACGTCGTTCGTGCACTCGTCCCTCCACTCAACGCCGGTCAACCCCCGTTGATGCGTGCACCCGCCGCTGTTCACCCGTTCGGGTCGTCCCCGCCGGGACCGGGAACGCCGACGGCCCGCCGCCCCCGGAATGCGGGGCGGCGGGCCGTCGGTCCTGCGGGTCAGCGCCGGCGGACGCCCTCCGCCAGCTCGCCGGCGAGGGCGCGCACGGCGGCCAGGCCGGCCCGCTCGTCCCCGTCCGCGTCCAGGATCCGCTGCACGAACGCCGATCCGACGATCACACCGTCCGCGAACCCGGCCACCTGCGCGGCCTGCTCACGGGTCGACACCCCGAGGCCGACGCAGACCGGCAGCTCGGTGGTGGCCCTGGTCCGGGCGACCAGGTCCTCGGCCAGGTCGCCGACCTGGGCCCGGCTGCCGGTCACGCCCATCACCGCGGCCGCGTACACGAAGCCGCTGCCGGCCGCCGTGACCTCGGCCAGCCGCTTGTCCCTGCTGCTCGGCGCGACCACGAACACGGTGTCCAGACCGTGCTCGTCCGCCGCCTTGCGCCACTCCTCGGACTCCTCCACCGGAAGGTCCGGCAGGATGCAGCCCACCCCGCCGGCCGCGGCCAGGTCGGCGGCGAACCGCGCGGTCCCGTACCGCTCCACCGGGTTCCAGTAGGTCATGACCAGCACCGCCGCCCCGGGGTGCGCGGCCGCGACCTCCTGCACCGTCCGCAGCACGTCCTTGATCCGGACGCCGCCGCGCAGCGCGATGTCGTCGGCCGTCTGGATGGTCGGACCGTCCAGGACCGGGTCGGAGTGCGGCAGGCCGATCTCGACGACGTCGCAGCCGCCCTCGATCAGCGCGTTGACCGCGCGCACCCCGCCGTCCACGCTCGGGAAGCCGGCCGGCAGGTAGCCGATCAGCGCCGCGCGGTTCTCCGCCTTGGCCGCGGCCAGGATGCCACTGAGCTTCGAAGCCATGATCACTTACCCCCGTGGGCGGAGCCGGCGCCCGGCTCGTCGTACAGGCCGAAGTACTCGGCCGCGGTGTGCATGTCCTTGTCGCCGCGCCCGGAGAGCGAGACCAGGATCGTGGCCTCGGGCCCGAGCTCGCGGCCCAGCTCCAGGGCGCCGGCCAACGCGTGCGCGCTCTCGATGGCCGGGATGATGCCCTCGGTGCGGGACAGCAGCCGCAGCGCCTGCATGGCGGCGTCGTCGGTGACCGGCCGGTACTCGGCCCGGCCGGTGTCCTTCAGCCAGGCGTGCTCCGGGCCGACGCCCGGGTAGTCGAGGCCGGCCGAGATCGAGTGCGACTCGATGGTCTGGCCGTCCTCGTCCTGGAGGACGTAGGTGCGGGAGCCGTGCAGCACGCCCGGGTCGCCCTTGGTGAGGGTGGCGGCGTGCTTCGGGGTCTCGGCGCCCTCGCCGGCCGCCTCGCAGCCGATCAGGCGCACGCCCGCGTCCGGGATGAACTCGTGGAAGATGCCCATCGCGTTGGAGCCGCCGCCGACGCAGGCGACGACGGCGTCGGGCAGCCGTCCGGTCCGGTCCAGGACCTGCTGCCGCGCCTCGATGCCGATCACCCGGTGGAAGTCCCGGACCATCATCGGGAAGGGGTGCGGCCCGGCGACGGTGCCGAACAGGTAGTGGGTGGAGTCGACGTTGGCGACCCAGTCGCGGAACGCCTCGTTGATGGCGTCCTTGAGGGTGCGGCTGCCGGAGGTGACGGACACCACCTCGGCACCGAGCATCCGCATCCGGGCGACGTTGAGCGCCTGGCGCTGGGTGTCCACCTCGCCCATGTAGATGGTGCAGTCGAAGCCGAACAGCGCGCAGGCGGTGGCGGTGGCCACGCCGTGCTGCCCGGCGCCGGTCTCGGCGATGATCCGGGTCTTGCCCATCCGGCGGGTGAGCAGCGCCTGACCCAGCACGTTGTTGATCTTGTGCGAGCCGGTGTGGTTGAGGTCCTCGCGCTTCAGCAGGACGCGCGCGCCCCCCGCCTCGGCGGAGAAGCGGTGGACGTCGGTCAGCGGGCTCGGCCGGCCGGTGTAGTCCTTGAGCAGCGCGTCGAGCTCGGCGGTGAAGGCCGGATCGGCCTTCGCCTTCTCGTACTCCTCGGCGACCTGCTCCACGGCGGCGACGAGGGCCTCCGGGATGAAGCGGCCGCCGTACGCGCCGAAGTAGCCGCGTGCGTCCGGCACCTCGGCGCCGGGCAGGTAGTCCTTGGCGGACTTGTCGGACATGGTGAAGTCCTTCGGGAACTCGGGAAGATGACGATGACGAGAGGGACGTCGGAACGGCTGGTCAGCCGTGCGTCCCGCGCCATCGCCGTCCCGGCACCTGCCCGGGCTCGCAGCCGATGACGTACCGCACCCGCCTGCCCAGCACCCGGCGTGCGGGCGCGCGGCAGCCGCGCGGGCGGCAGCCGGGGGCGAGACGGGTGGCGATCTTCATGGCGGCGGGATCAGTCCTTGTGGCGGATCGCGGGGTGGGCACCGGCCGCGACCAGGTCGGCCACGGCGGCGCGCGGGTCCTTGCCCGTCACCAGGGACTCGCCGACCAGCACCGCGTCGGCGCCCAGGTTGGCGTAGGAGATCACGTCCAGCGGGCCGCGCACGCCGGACTCGGCGATCTTGACGACGTTGTCCGGGATGGCGTGGACGACGTTGCCGAAGGTGTTCCGGTCCACTTCGAGGGTCTTCAGGTTGCGGGCGTTGACGCCGATGATCCGTGCGCCGGCGTCCACCGCGCGCGCGATCTCCTCCTCGTCGTGCACCTCGACCAGCGGGGTGAGGCCGATCGACTCGGCACGCTCGATCAGCGACACCAGGGCCGGCTGGTCGAGGGCCGCGACGATCAGCAGCGCGAGGTCGGCGCCGTGCGCGCGGGCCTCCCACAGCTGGTAGGCGGTGACGATGAAGTCCTTGCGGAGCAGCGGGGTGTCCACCGCGGCGCGGACGGCGTCCAGGTCGGCCAGCGACCCGCCGAAGCGGCGCTGCTCGGTCAGCACGCTGATCGCGGCGGCGCCGCCGGCCGCGTAGTCCGCGGCCAGGGCGGCCGGGTCCGCGATCGCGGCCAGGGCGCCCTTGGACGGGCTGGAGCGCTTGACCTCGCAGATCACCCGTACGCCGTCGCCCTTGAGCGCGGCCACGCCGTCCTTGGCGTCCGGGGCCTTGGCGGCGAGCTCCTTGAGCTCGTCCAGCGACACTCGGGCCTGCCGCTCGGCGAGGTCCTCACGGACCCCTTCGATGATCGAGTCGAGCACACTCACGCCAAGCGCCCCCATCATGTCTGCTAGTTCTGCTAGCGAGGAGCCGGACGGCCAGTGGGCCTCCGGCCCTTCGATGGTATCGGCAAGGGGGGGCGCCCAGCGCATCCGCCCAGCGCGCGTCTCGCGGAGCGGACGCCTCCGGGCCCCCTCCGAGCTGCGGTTTCACGGCTCCTCCACCCCCGCCCGCCGCACCCCGGACGGGCCGGACCGGCTCGGGACCGGCGCGGGGTCCTCAGACCAGCGGCGGGGCCAGCCCCGCGCCGATCGGCAGGTTGCGCACCACCGTGAAGACCAGCACCAGCAGCCCCACCAGCACCCAGCGCCGCGCCCCGAGCGCGAGCCGGGGCACCGGCACACCGCGCGCCGCCGACCAGATCCACCGCAGCCAGAGCACCGCCAGCACGGCGAAGAGCAGCACCGCCACCGCGTTGTCGTGCAGCGCACCGCTCAGGTCCCCGTGGGCCAGCGCGTGGACGCAGCGCAACCCGCCGCAGCCGGGACACCACCAGCCGGTGGCCGCGAGGAACGGACAGTCCGGGTAGTGCCCGGGGGCGTTCGGGTCGACCGCGGCGACGTACCCGGTGGGGACGGCCACCGCGACCAGGGCGGTCAGCGGCGGCACCAGCCGGCGCGGCCCGGACGACCGGGCGGTGGCGGCGGAAGCGGTGGGAGCGGCGTTCACGCCCACGATTGTGCCCGCCCGGGCCTCCCGCCAGAAACGAAACGGCGGGCGTGGCGCCCGCCGTTCGCGCAGTACCGGGAGTTCCTCAGGCAGCGACCAGCGCGGCCTGCTCCTCGGAGGTGTACACGTTGGTGCTGGGCTGCTGGCCCATGCCCGCCATCGCCATGGCCTTGCCCACCACGGCACCGAGCAGGACGACCGCCAGGCCGGCCCAGACCAGCAGCACCGACGGCAGGATCATGGCGACGCCCGCGATGCCGAAACCGATGAAGGAGATGGTCACGCCGGTCCAGGCGGCGAGGGTGTGACCGTGTGCTGCTGCTGCCATCTGATGGTGCTCCTAGGCTCTCGGGTCCCGGCCGGGCCTGCGGGCCCCTGGCGGGTTGACGGTTCCATTGTGCCGGGCCACACACGGGTGCCCCAAAGGGGGTGGAGGGTCTATCGCGTCACAGCGCGCGCCGTGCGCCGGCCGGTCAGCCGGCGGTCGGGTCCTCGCCCCGGTCCAGCGCCTTCCACAGGTCGGCCGGACTCTCCGCGGCCGCGGTCTTCCGCGACACCGGCGCCTTCCCGGTCGGGGCCTCGTAACGGCTGCCCATGGCCGGCCAGCCGCGCCCGAACCGGAGGGTGAGCAGCCCGGCCAGTGCCAGCAGCAGCCCGCCGGCCAGCGCCACCCACGGCCATCCGGTGTGCCCGACCCCGGTCGCGGCGGAGCCGGTCAGGGCGAGCTTGCGGGCCGCCTCGCCGTCCAGCGCCGCGGTGTCCCCGGCGCCCGCCACGGCGGCCGCCGCCGCGCCGAGCCCGGCCAGCAGGGTCAGGGCGCCCACCGCGAGCCGCCCGGCGCCGCGCACCGCGAACACCGCGACCGCAGCCGCCAGCGCCACCAGCGCCAGCCCGGCGGGCAGTTCGGAGATCCTCCCGCCGGTGACGGAGACCTCCAGGGTGCCGGCCAGGCCCTCGGCCCAGACGCGGCCGGCGGCGGTCAGCACCAGGACCGCGCCCAGCGCGGTCAGCAGCAGCATCAGGCCGAGCGTCCGCCGCCCGGCGCCGCCCTTCGCGGGGACGGGCTCGGTCTCGGTACGGGACTGGGTAGGAACGCTCACCCGTCCACTATCCCTGACACCACGCGCCGGACCTACGCCGGGTCGACCGGGAAGTCGTCGGTCGACAGCACCAGGGTCCGGTCCGCCGACGGCAGGAACACGTCGTTGCCGAAGGGCACCCGCTCCGCCTCCCGGTAGCCGCCGGTGCGCTGCGGGGCACTGTGCACCGTGCAGACCGCCTCGGCCTGGTCCACCACGACGTACAGCGGGATCCCGCACCCGCCGTAGGTGCGCACCTTCGTCACGTGGTCGTGGTCCCGGCCGGACGGCGGCACCACCTCGATCACCGCTTCGAGGTCGTGCCACGCGAACCGGCCGCGGCCGTTGCGCTCGGCGCCGGGGGCGACGACCGCCAGGTCGGGGGCGTAGCCGGAGCGGGCCGAGGGGAAGTCGACCATGGCGTCCGCGAGAACGGTGCCGCGGCCCGCGAGCTGCTGCTCCAGCTGCGCGGCCGCGCTGCGCACGACGGCCCGGTGGCTCTCCCCCCGGGGCGTCATGATGATCTTCCCGTCCGTGATCTCCACCCGGTACCCGCGCGGGAGGTTCACGCCCTCCAGCACGTCCCAGGCCGATCCGGCACCCTGGTCCTGCGACATCCCGGCTCCTTACGGCGGCTCACACCGCCGGCGTGCGCAGCGTATTCGCCGTGGCCACCGCGCGCAGGACGGCGGCGGCCTTGTTGCGGCATTCGGTGTCCTCGCCGTGCGGGTCGGAGTCGGCCACCACGCCGGCGCCGGCCTGGACGTACGCGGTGCCGTCGCGCAGGACCGCCGTCCGGATCGCGATCGCGGTGTCGGAGTCCCCGGCGAAGTCCAGGTAGCCGACGCAGCCGCCGTACAGGCCGCGGCGGGTGGGCTCCAGCTCCTCGATGATCCGCATCGCGCGCGGCTTGGGCGCCCCGGAGAGGGTGCCGGCCGGGAAGCAGGCGGTGAGCACGTCGAAGGCGGTCCGGCCCTCGGCGACCCGGCCGGTCACGGTGGAGACGATGTGCATGACGTGGCTGTACCGCTCGATGTGCATGAAGTCGACGACCTCGACGCTGCCCGGCTCGCAGACCCGCCCGAGGTCGTTGCGGCCGAGGTCGACCAGCATCAGGTGCTCGGCCCGCTCCTTGGGGTCGGCGAGCAGCTCGGCGGCCAAGTCGCTGTCCTCCTGCGGGGTGGCGCCGCGGTGCCGGGTGCCGGCGATCGGGTGCAGCATCGCCTCGCCGTCGGTGACCTTGACCAGCGCCTCCGGGCTGGAGCCGACCACGTCGAAGCCGCCCTCGGCGGCGCCGTCCGGCCCGGGGAACCGGAACAGGTACATGTACGGGCTGGGGTTGGTGGTGCGCAGGACGCGGTAGACGTCGAGCGCGGAGGCCGGGCAGGGCGCCTCGAACCGCTGCGAGGGCACCACCTGGAAGGCCTCGCCGGCCCGGATCCGCTCCTTGATCTCCTCGACCGCGGCCCGGTAGGGCTCCCCGCCGAACGGCGAGCGGACCTCGCCGGGGCCGGTCGGGGTGAAGGTGGCGAGGCCGGGGTCGACCGGCTTCAGCAGGTCGGTCTCCATGGCGTCCAGCCGGGCGACCGCGTCCGCGTACGCCTCGTCGACGCCGCTGGCCAGGTCGTTGTGGTTGACGGCGTTGGCGATCAGCAGCACCGTGCCGTCGGCGTGGTCGAGCACGGCGAGGTCGGTGGCGAGCAGCATGGTCAGCTCGGGGAGCTTCAGGTCGTCCGGGTTGAGGTCCGGGAGCTTCTCCAGCCGGCGGACCACGTCGTAGCCGAGGTAGCCGACCAGGCCGCCGGTGAGCGGCGGGAGGCCGTCGTCGGCGCTGCGCGGGGTGTGCAGGGTCTCCAGCGCGGCGCGCAGCACCTCCAGCGGGTCGCCGGTGGTGGGGATGCCGACCGGCGGGGCGCCGTGCCAGCGGGCGCCGCCGTCCGGGCCGACGGTCAGCGCGGCCTCGCTGCGGACGCCCACGAAGGAGTAGCGGGACCAGCTGCGGCCCTGCTCCGCGGACTCCAGCAGGAAGGTGCCGGGGCGCTCGGCGGCCAGGCTGCGGTAGAGACCGATCGGGGTGAGGCCGTCCGCGAGGAGCCTGCGGGTGACCGGGATGACCCGGGTGTCGACGGCGAGTTTGCGGAAGGCTTCGAGGTCCATGGCGGGCGGCACCTTACGGAAGTGGGGTGGGGGTGGTCAGCCGAGGGGGAGCACGTCGGCGTCGAAGCAGGTGCGGTCGCCGGTGTGGCAGGCCGCGCCGGTCTGGTCCACCTTGACCAGCAGGGTGTCGCCGTCGCAGTCCAGCGCGACCGACTTCACCTGCTGGACGTGGCCGGAGGTGTCGCCCTTCACCCAGTACTCGCGGCGGCTGCGGCTCCAGTAGGTGCAGCGGCCGGTGGTGAGGGTGCGGTGCAGCGCCTCGTCGTCCATCCAGCCGAGCATCAGCACCTCGCCGGTGTCGTACTGCTGCGCGACAGCCGGGAGCAGGCCGTCCTCGGTGCGCTTGAGGCGCGCGGCGATCTCGGGGGCGAGGGCGGTGGAGCCGGGGGCGGCGGGTGTGGTGGACATGGGGCCATTGTGTCAGTCCGGTCCGCTCGCGACGCCCGCCGTCCGGATCCCGGCCGCCGCCGCGGGCCCGGCCCGGACGGTCCGCCCGGAGGCCGGGGAACGCCCTGCCGACCGGGCCGGCCCGGGCCCGGTCCGCGGGACGCCGCCCGAGGTCCGGGCCCGGATCGGACGAGTTGTGCCAACCGGCTGCCGACCGGCACCGCTCTGGGCCATCCTCGTGCCCATGACCACCGAGCCGCCCGCCGCCGAGCCCCCGGGCACCGACCGTCCGAGTACCGACCGTTCGAGCCGCGACCGGCCGGGTGCCGGCGCGCCGGGGGCCGGCCGTCCCGGCACCGGGCCCGCCGCCGGGCCGTCGCGGGGGCTGCTGCTCGCCGTCGTGGCGGTGCTGGCCGTCCTGCTCGCGGTGGTGGCCACCGTGCTGCTCTGGCCGGAGGAGAAGCCGGCCGCCCAGCCGCCCCCGCCCTCCCCCGCCACGACCTCCCCGAGGCCCACGCCCACACCCACCCCGACCCCCACGCCGACCCCGACCCCGACGCCCACCAAGGTGGTCCCGTACACGTTCTTCACGGTCGGCACCTGTTTCGACCACCCGCAGCTCAGCAGGACCATCACCAAGCCGGAGGCACGGCCCTGCGAGGGCCGGCACGACGGCGAGGCGATCGCCGACCTGCTGCTCCCGGAGGGTCTGAGCGGCGACTACCAGATCGCCAACGCGATGCGGGACGGCTGCAAGGAGGCGCAGGCCGCCGCCGAGGCCCGCCAGGGCGGCGGCGGCCCGTACTACAGCTACCCCGTGGGTCCGACCAAGACCTTCTACCAGCAGGGCTGGCGGGACTACACCTGCACCCTGACGGCGAGCAACCGCCTCGACTCCACCAAGCTCACCGGCAACCTCCGCCCGTGAGTGCCCGGGTCCCTCACCCGGGGCACGTCATCTGACTAGGCTGGGCGGCATGTCGAACCACGCCCTCGCCGAGCGTCACCGCCTCGCCGAACTGCTGGCCGCCGCCGGGCCGGACGCGCCCACCCTCTGTGCCGGGTGGTCCACCCGGGACCTCGCCGCCCACCTGGTGCTCCGGGAGCGCCGGCCGGACGCGGCGGCGGGCATCCGGGGCGGCCCGCTGGCCGGCCGGACCCGACGGGTGCAGGACGCGTACGCCGACCGCCCGTACGAGGAGCTGATCCGGCTGTTCCGCTCCGGTCCTCCGGTGTTCTCGCTGTTCTCGCTGCCCGGAGCGGACGAGGCGGCCAACACCGTCGAGTACTTCGTGCACGCCGAGGACGTCGCGCGGGCCGGTGCCGACCCCGTGCGCCGGCCGGTGCCGCCCGGCCGGACGGAGGCGCTCTGGCGCCGGCTGCCGCTGATCGCCCGGCTGGAGGCCGGCCGCCGCTCCCCCGTACGGCTGGAGCTGCACCGTCCGGACGGCGCGGGCCCGACCGTCGGCCCGTCCGGTTCGTCGACCGTGCGGATCACCGGCGAGCCGGGCGAGCTGCTGCTCTTCGCCTTCGGCCGGGGTGCCCGCGCCGAGCTGGCCGTGGACGGCCCGCCGGACGCCGTCGAGGCCCTCCGCCACGTCCTGCCGCTCCCGTAGGACCTGCCGGCCGAACCGGTGTCGCCGCAGGCCGGGCCCGCCCCGGCTGCGGATGTCAGTGGCGGGGTGCAGACTCGCAGAGGGCCGGGGAGGGGCGCCTCCACGGCCGTCTGAGGGCTGCCCGGCCCCGTCCCGTCGAAGGAGCGCGACACCATGCTCACCACCGACTTCCCCACCGGTTCCCCCTGTTGGATCGACCTCGGCAGTCCGGACCCGGCCGCCGCCGCCGCGTTCTACGGCTCGGTGTTCGGCTGGACCTTCCGGTCGGCCGGCCCGGAGGCCGGCGGCTACGGCTTCCTCCAGTCGGACGGCCGGACGGTCGCGGCCATCGGCCCGCTCACCGAGGAGGGCGCGCAGTCCGCCTGGACGACGTACCTGCGCACGCCGGACGCGGACGCCGCCACCAAGGCCGTCGAGCAGGCCGGCGGCTCCGTCCGCGTCCCACCCTTCGACGTGATGGACGCCGGGCGGATGGCCCAGCTGACCGACCCGCAGGGCGCCCGGTTCGCGCTCTGGCAGCCCGGCGCGGTCACCGGCCTGGACGTCGTCTCCGAGGACGGCGCGCTGATCTGGGCCGAGCTGCACACCACCGACGTGGACGCCGGGTTCGCCTTCTACGAGCGGGTGTTCGGCTGGCGCCACGCCGACCTCCCCTCCCCCGGCGGTACGTACCGGGTGGTCTCCACCGCCGACGGCGACCAGCAGGACGCCACCTTCGGCGGCATCGCCCCGGTGATGGGCGAGGACCAGGCGACCGCCTGGACCCCGTACTTCGGTTCGTCGGACGTGCCGGCGGTGGTCGCCCGGGCCACCGCGGCCGGCGGCACGGTGCTGATGGGCCCGGAGCACGTCCCGGACGTCGGCGTGCTGGCCTGGCTGGCCGACCCGTTCGGTGCCCCGTTCGCGCTGATCAAGGGCGAGCCGCCGCAGGAGTCCTGACCGGTCCGGCCGGCCCGCCCGACCCCGCGGAGGCGGCCCCCTCGTTCGCCATGTCCGTTACAGGACAAGGAAGTTGGCGAACCAAGGGCGCCTCTGCGGGGGCCGCGCGCGGCCTTCCCGTACCCCGGCCGCTGCGCTAGCCTCACCAGGGCATCCCCACGGCCGATCCCCCGGCGGGATCGCCGCCCATCCACCGTGCAGCGGAGGACCACGGGTTGAGACCGGCGCAGCCGACAGCACCGAACCACCACCCGGACCACCACCACGCGAACCCCCACCGCCAGGACCCCCGGCAGCCGAACCCGGCCGCCCGGCCGGGCCCGCCGGCCGTGCGGCCACCGGCGGCACGCCCGCCGGCCCGGGGCTGGCCCGAGGGCACCCTCCTCGCCGAACTGCGCCGCGACGGGTCACCGGCCGCGCTCGCCGCCGAGCAGGACATCCTCCGGCTGGGCACCCGGCGCGTGCACGGCCACGACGAGACCCTCATCCTCGACCAGGACCACGGCCGCTTCGTCCTGCTCCTGCTGGACGGCTTCGCCAAGGCCACCGTCGAGGACACCGCCGGCACGCCCGTCCTGCTCGACGTCCGCGCGTACGGGGACATCGTCGGCGAGGCCGCCGCCCTCGACGACCGCCCCCGGTCCGCCACGGTGAGCGCCGCCGGTCCGGTCACCGTCCGCCGGATCTCCCAACCCGACTGGCTGCACTGGCTCGGCACCCACCCGGTCGCCGGCATCGCGCTGAGCCGCTGCCTGGTGAACCGCAGTCGCACCGCCACCCGCCGCCTGGTCGGCCTCGCCTCCGAGCAGGTCGTCAACCGGCTCGCCCACGACCTCGCCGACCTCGCCCGGCGGTACGGCAGCGCCGGCCCGCGCGGGATCACCATCCGCCCCCGGCTGACCCAGGTCGAGCTGGGCGCCCTGATCGGCGCCGGCGAGCGGCGGGTCCACCACGCCCTGCACGAGCTGGCCGACCGCGGCCTGCTCCGGCTCGGCCGCCGCAGCACCGTCGTCCTGTCGCTGCCCGGGCTGCTCGCCGTCGCCGCCGAGGGCGAACCGGGCCGCTGACCCGCAGAGGATCGCCGCCCGGCCGAGATCCGGTCACGGAACCCTTGCGAAGCCCCCGAACCCGTCCTGCGACGGGTTCGGGCCGCCGCCGGCGCGCTCTACTACGCCCCGGGCCCGCCCGCGGGGCCCGTGGTGCGGACCGCTCGTACGGAAAGGGCGCTCATGTCTTCGATCCCGGTGACCGTGGTGGGTCCACGATCCTCCGGCAAGACCGTGTACCTGGCCAGTCTCTTCGCCAGGCTCTCCCAGCAGGACCCCGAACTCGGCTTCTCGGTGACCCTGCCGCTCGGCCAGTCCCAGCAGCTCAACGCCGTCTACGAGCAGGTCGTCGGCCCGGGCGACTGGCCGATCCCCTCCACCCCGGCGGACTTCCCGGTCTGGGACTTCACCTGCACCGTCAGCACACCGGCGCGGCGGCGGCTCACCCCGTTCGCCGTCTCCTACGTCGACTACAGCGGCGAGCTCCTCACCCAGGGGGACCTGTACCCGGAGTCGCTGGAGAAGCTCGACCGGCTGATGACCGCCTCGCCCTTCCTGCTGATCCTGCTGGACGGCGAGAGGGTTCTGCGCTTCCTGGCCGGCGACAACCGGCTGATCAGCGAGTACCGGCCCGTCTTCAGCCACCTCGGTGCCAACCAGGACGCGGTGGTCCACTTCGTCCTGACCAAGTGGGACCTGCTGGAGACGGCCGGCCACACCCTGGAGCAGGTGGCCGACCGGCTCTGCGCGACGCGGGAGTTCCGGCTCTTCGTCGACGGCCGACGCGCGCTGCAGGGCGACGGCGGCGTGATCCGGCTCATCCCCGTCAGCTCGGTGGGCCGCGGCTTCGCCCGCCTCGACGAGAACGGCCACGTGGTCAAGACGCCCGGCGCCCGGCCCGACCCGCTCGACGTCGAGGTGCCGTTCATGGCCGTCGTGGTGGACCTCTTCACGACCGAGCTGAGGAAGTACACCCGGGCCCGGGAGAACCCCGCCGTCCGTGCGCCGGGGAACTCCGAGGGCCTGCTGCGGATCTTCCGGCGGGTCAGCGCCGGCATGCCGCTGGTCCGGGCGTTCCTCGCCACCCGCGCCACCAGGAACCCGCTGCTGAAGACCGCCGGCGAGGTCGTCGTCGACGCCCTCGCCGAGTACGTCGACGAGCAGGCGCGGCGCCACGGCCGCCGGATCGAGGAGAGTGCCGCCCAGCTGCGCCGGGCGGTCGAGCAGGCCGCCACCGACCAGCAGGCACTGGTCCGCATCGCCAAGGCGTTCCAGGCCCGGCTGGAGGAGTTCGAGGACGAGCACCCCGGCTCCCGGCTCGACCTCTGGACGGCCCGGGCATGAGCGCCGCCGCCGGCACCCGCCGCCAGACGGTCTGGCCGTTCGCCATCGTCTGCGCCCCGACCACCGGCTACGGGCTCGCCGCCGCGCCGGACTTCCTGGTCGAACGCCGCCGGGCGTCCGTCCTCAGCAGCACCGCGGGCGGCAGCCTGAACGGCTCCGCCTCCCTGGTGCAGCTGATCGGCGCCGACGGCGGAAGCTTCTGGCTGCTCTACCGGATGGTCCCGCTGAGCGCCCGGGAGGTGGACCAGGAGGGCGAGGTCGCCCGCAGCGGCAGCCGGATCGCGCCCCTGGTCGAGGGGGTGGTCACCCTGGAACGGCCCACCGGCCGGCCCACCGCCGCGTACTTCGACGCGGTGCACGAGCTGGTCCGGGGCTCGGTCCGGAGCTACTTCCTCGCCGACAACCCGCGCCGCCCCGTGGATCCGCTCCCGGGCACGACCGACCTCCCCGGCCCGGCCGAGGGCGGCGAGGAGCTGCCGCTGACCGAACTGGAACCGCGCCGGACGAAGGAGCTCCTGCACGTCGTCGACGTGCCTCTCCCACCCGGGGGGCGGAGCGGGGCCACCGGGCCCGCGCCCGCTCCCGATCCCGCCGGGTCTGCTGCACGGGACCGCGCGGGTCCTGACCTCGGCGGGGCGGGGGCTGATCCTGCTCGGCGGGATCCTGGAGTCGCTCGCGGCCCCGGACCGGTAGCGCCCGCCGGGACGCCGGGGGCTCCGGGCGTCCCGGGCGGATTCGGCCGTCCCGCCCTCGCCGTCATCGGAGCACTGAGCCTGCTGGTGCTCGTCCTGCTGGTGCTGCTCGCCCTGAAGTGACTCCGGGGCGGGCACCCCGGAGTCCCGGGGCGCCGGGTGCCCGGCCCGCCCTCAGCGGACCGGCTGCCCGGCCTCCCGCAGCGCGTTCTTGACCTCGCCGATCCGCAGGTCGCCGAAGTGGAAGACGCTGGCGGCCAGCACCGCGTCCGCACCGGCCTCCACCGCCGGGGCGAAGTCGGCGAGCTTCCCGGCGCCGCCGGAGGCGATCACCGGCACCGAGACGGTCTTGCGGACGGCCCGGATCAGCTCCAGGTCGTACCCGTCCTTGGTGCCGTCCGCGTCCATCGAGTTGAGCAGGATCTCGCCCGCGCCCAGCTCGGCGGCGCGCCCGGCCCACTCGACGGCGTCCAGGCCGGTGCCCTGGCGCCCGCCGTGCGTGGTGACCTCGAAGCCCGACTCCGTCTCGGTACCGGGCGGGCAGCGCCGGGCGTCGACCGAGAGGACCAGCACCTGACGGCCGAACCGCCGGGCGATCTCCCGGACCAGCTCCGGCCGGGCGATGGCCGCGGTGTTGACGCCGACCTTGTCGGCGCCGGCCCGGAGCAGCTTGTCGACGTCCTCGACGGCGCGGACGCCGCCGCCGACGGTGAGCGGGATGAAGACCTGCTCGGCGGTGCGGCGCACCACGTCGTAGGTGGTCTCGCGGTCGCCGGAGGAGGCGGTGATGTCGAGGAAGGTCAGCTCGTCCGCACCCTCGGCGTCGTAGAGCTTGGCCATCTCGACCGGGTCGCCGGCGTCCCGCAGGTTCTGGAAGTTGACGCCCTTGACCACGCGGCCGGCGTCGACGTCCAGGCAAGGGATGACACGTACTGCGAGGGTCACTGCTGTCTGCCTTCCAGAGTCTTGGCGAGCCCGGCACGATAGGCGTCGATCTCGACCTCGACCATCATCCGGGAGTCGACCAGGCCCTCGACCACCACCATGGTGGCGGCCGGACGGACCGTGTCGAAGAGGAACTTGTGGGCGCGGCCGGCCTCGGAGCAGTCCCGGGCGTGGGTCACGTACATCCGGGTGCGGACCACGTCCGCGAGGGTGAGGCCGAACCGTTCGAGGGCCTCGCGCGCCGTCCCGAAGGCGGCGAGCGTCTGCCCGTACGGGTCGCCCTCGTGGTGGACGACGCCGTCGACGTCGAGGGCGGTGGCGCCGGACACGAAGAGGAAGTCCCCGGCCGCGACGGCTCGGGAGAAGCCGAACTCCTCCTCCTGGGGGAAGGAGCCCGGTACTCGGTCGAGCCGCCGCGCGGCCGGGGGTTCGCTCATCGGGACACTGCCTCCAGGGCCTCTTCGAGGGTGAACTTCTGCTCGTAGAGTGCCTTGCCGACGATCGCGCCCTCGACTCCCTCGCCGACCAGCGTCGCGATCGCCCGGAGGTCGTCCAGCGAGGAGACGCCGCCGGAGGCGACCACGGGGCGGTCGGTGGCGGCGCAGACGTCGCGCAGCAGCTGCAGGTTGGGGCCGGTCAGGGTGCCGTCGCGGTTGACGTCGGTGACCACGTACCGGGCGCAGCCCTCGGAGTCGAGGCGGGCCAGCACGTCGAAGAGCTGTCCGCCGTCGCGGGTCCAGCCGCGGCCGCGCAGGGTGGTGCCGACCACGTCCAGGCCGACGGCGATCTTGTCGCCGTGCTCGGCGATGACCTTGGCGACCCACTCGGGGCTCTCCAGGGCGGCGGTGCCGAGGTTCACCCGGGTGCAGCCGGTGGCGAGCGCGGCGGCCAGCGACTCGTCGTCGCGGATGCCGCCGGACAGCTCGACCTTGATGTCGAGGGCGGCGGTGACCTCGCGGAGCAGCTCGCGGTTGGAGCCGGTGCCGAAGGCGGCGTCGAGGTCGACCAGGTGGAGCCACTCGGCGCCGGCGCTCTGCCAGGCGAGGGCGGCGGCGAGCGGCTCGCCGAAGGAGGTCTCGGTGCCGGAGGCGCCCTTGACCAGGCGGACGGCCTGGCCGTCCCGGACGTCGACGGCGGGGAGCAGTTCGAGGCGGCTCATAGTGTTGGCAACTCTCAGATCGTCAGAGGGTGCTGACCCAGTTGGTCAGCAGGGCGGCGCCGGCGTCGCCGGACTTCTCCGGGTGGAACTGGGTGGCCCAGAGCGGACCGTTCTCGACGGCCGCCACGAACGGCTCGCCGTGGGTGGCCCAGGTCACCAGCGGGGGGTTGATCCGCGCGCTGTGGACCTCCAGCTCCCAGCTGCGCACCGCGTAGGAGTGCACGAAGTAGAAGCGGGTGTCGGCGTCGAGGCCGGCGAACATCCGGCCGTCCGCGGGGGCGTCGACGGTGTTCCAGCCCATGTGCGGGACGACCGGCGCCTCCAGCGGTTCCACGGTGCCCGGCCACTCGTCGCAGCCGGCGGTCTCGACGCCGTGCTCGACCCCCCGCTCGAAGAGGATCTGCATGCCGACGCAGATGCCCATGACGGGGCGGCCCCCGGCGAGCCGGCGGCCGATGATCCAGTCACCGCGGACGGCCCTCAGCCCGCGCATGCAGGCCTCGAAGGCGCCCACGCCGGGGACGAGCAGGCCGTCCGCGTCCATCGCGGTCCGGAAGTCGGACGTGACGGTGACGTTCGCCCCGGTGCGCTCCAGGGCGCGCTGGGCCGAGCGGAGGTTGCCGGAGCCGTAGTCGAGCACGACGACGTTCTTGCCCATGTTCAGGTGTCCAGTCTTTCGGTCGCTCGACGGATTACAGGCGCATCAGGCCGGAGACGAGACACATCACCGAGCCGAGCGCGAGCACCACGATGACGCCCTTCGGGATCTTCTGCTTCCAGAACGAGATCACGCCGCCGGCCAGGAAGAGGCCGACGAAGAGAAGGACGATCGCAGACTTGCTCACAGCGCACCCTTGGTCGACGGGAGGATGCCGGCCGCGCGCGGGTCGCGCTCGGCGGCGTAGCGCAGCGCCCGGGCCAACGCCTTGAACTGGCACTCCACGATGTGGTGCGCGTTGCGCCCGTACGGCACGTGGACGTGCAGGGCGATCTGCGCCTGGGCCACGAAGGACTCCAGGATGTGCCGGGTCATGGTGGTGTCGTAGGTGCCGATCATCGGCGCCATCGTCTCCGGCTCGGTGTGCACCAGGTAGGGGCGGCCGGAGAGGTCGACGGTGACCTGCGCGAGCGACTCGTCCAGCGGCACGGTGCAGTTGCCGAACCGGTAGATGCCGACCTTGTCGCCGAGGGCCTGCTTGAAGGCGCCGCCGAGGGCGAGGGCGGTGTCCTCGATGGTGTGGTGGGTGTCGATGTGCAGGTCGCCCTCGGTCTTCACAGTGAGGTCGAAGAGTCCGTGCCGGCCGAGCTGGTCCAGCATGTGGTCGTAGAAGCCGACGCCCGTGGAGATGTCGGTCTTCCCGGTGCCGTCGAGGTCTATCTCGACCAGGACCGAGGTCTCCTTGGTGGTGCGTTCGACGCGTCCGATGCGGGTCATGCGGGGTTACAGCTCCTTGATCACTTTGGCGACGGCGTCCAGGAAGGCGTCGTTCTCGGCGGGGGTGCCGGCGGTGACGCGCAGCCACCCCGGGACGCCGTTGTCACGGACCAGGACGCCGTGGTCGAGGATGGCCTGCCAGACGGCGTGGGTGTCGGCGAAGCGGCCGAACTGGACGAAGTTGGCGTCCGAGTCGGTCACCTCCAGCCCGAGCCCGCGCAGGGCGTCGACCAGCCGGTCGCGCTCGGCCTTGAGCCGGCCGACGTAGCCGAGCAGGGTGTCGGTGTGTTCCAGGCAGGCCAGCGCGGTGGCCTGGGTGACGGCCGACAGGTGGTAGGGCAGGCGGACCAGCTGGACCGCGTCCACCACCGCCGGGTCGGCGGCCAGGTAGCCCAGGCGCAGCCCGGCGGCGCCGAAGGCCTTGGACATGGTGCGGGTGACCACCAGGTTGGGGCGGCCCTCGATCAGCTCCAGCAGCGAGTCCCGGTGCGAGAACTCGACGTACGCCTCGTCGACCACCACCAGGCTGGGCCGGGCGGCCTGCGCGGCCTCGTACAGCCGCAGCACGACGTCGGCCTCGACGGCGGTGCCGGTCGGGTTGTTCGGCGAGCAGACGAACACGACGTTCGGCCGGTGCTCGGCGATGGCGGCGACGGCCGCGTCGAGGTCGATGGTGAAGTCCTCGTTGCGCGGCCCGGAGATCCAGCCGGTGCCGGTGCCCCGGGAGATCAGGGCGTGCATCGAGTAGGAGGGCTCGAAGCCGAGCGCGGTGCGGCCGGGGCCGCCGAAGGTCTGCAGCAGTTGCTGGAGCACCTCGTTGGAGCCGTTCGCGGCCCACACGTTCGCCCGGGCGACCGGGAAGCCGGTGGTGCGGGTCAGGTAGGCCGCCAGGCCCTCGCGCAGCTCGACCGCGTCCCGGTCCGGGTAGCGGTTGAGGCCGCGGGCGGCCTCGGCGACCCGTTCGGCGATCCGGGCCACCAGCTCCTCGGGGAGCCGGTACGGGTTCTCGTTGGTGTTCAGCTGGACGGGCACGTCGAGCTGGGGCGCGCCGTACGGGGACTGCCCGCGCAGCTCGTCGCGGATGGGAAGGGAGTCGATGGTGCTCACGCGCCCGGCACACTCCAGTCGAATCGGGCCTTGATCGCGTCGCCGTGACCGGGCAGGTCCTCGGCGTCCGCCAGGGTGACGACGTGCGCGGCGATGCCGGCCAGTGCCTCGCGGTCGTACTCGACGACCTGCACGCCGCGCAGGAAGGTCTGCACGGACAGGCCCGAGGAGTGGCAGGCGCAGCCGCCGGTGGGCAGCACGTGGTTGGAGCCGGCGGCGTAGTCGCCGAGTGAGACCGGCGTGTACCGGCCGATGAAGATCGCGCCCGCGTTGCGGACCCGGGCGGCGACCGCGTGGGCGTCCCGGGTCTGGATCTCCAGGTGCTCGGCCGCGTAGGCGTCGACCACCGCGAGGCCCTGGTCGAGGTCGTCGACCAGGATGACGCCGGACTGCCGGCCGCCCAGGGCCTCGGCGACCCGCTCGCTGTGCCGGGTCCGGGTGACCTGCACCTTCAGCTCGGCCTCCACCGCCTCGGCCAGCTCGGGCGAGTCGGTGACCAGCACCGAACCCGAGGTCGGGCCGTGCTCGGCCTGGCTGATCAGGTCGGCGGCGACCTCGCGCGGGTCGGCGCTGTCGTCGGCGAGGACGGCGATCTCGGTCGGGCCGGCCTCCGAGTCGATGCCGATCCGGCCGGCGAAGTAGCGCTTCGCGGCGGCGACGTAGATGTTCCCGGGGCCGGTGACCATGTTCACCGGCTCGCACTCCTCGGTGCCGAGCGCGAACATGGCGACCGCCTGGGCGCCGCCGACCGCGTACACCTCGGTGACGCCGAGCAGCGCGCAGGCCGCCAGGATGGTCGGGTGCACGCGGCCGCCGAAGGCCTTCTGCGGCGGCGAGGTGACCGCGATGCCGCGGACACCGGCCTCCTGGGCCGGCACCACGTTCATCACAACGGAGGACGGGTAGACCGCCAGGCCGCCCGGTACGTACAGCCCGACCCGGTCCACCGGCACCCAGCGCTGGGTGACCGTGCCGCCGGGCACCACCTGGGTGGTGTGCCCCTCGCGGCGCTGGTCGGCGTGCACCGTGCGGGCCCGGCGGATCGACTCCTCCAGTGCGGCGCGCACCTTCGGGTCGAGCGTCTCCAGGGCCTCGGCGAGCTGCTCGGCGGGGACCCGGGTGGTCTCCAGCCGCACGCCGTCGAAGCGCTCGGTGATCTCGATCAGCGCCCGTACGCCCCGATGGTGCACGTCCTCGGCGATCGGCCGCACCGTCTCCAGGGCGGCCGCCACGTCGAACTCGGCACGGGGCAGCAGGTCACGCGGGTCGTCGAGCGAGCCGCGGAGGTCGATTCGAGAGATCACGCCACCCAGTGTAAGGAGTGGCCGGAACGGGCGGCCCCGCATTTCAGTCCGTGATACGAAGAGCGAGACGACCGGGGGAAGCAGGGGGGAACCATGACCGAACGGGCACCCGACGGCTGGACGGTGACCGAGCAGGGGCTCTGGCACGCGTTCCGGCACGGCCGGATCCACGACCTGCGGGTCGGCGCGGCCGAGCAGGACGACCCGTTCGGCGACGCCGACTGGGGGCCCGGGCGCACCGTCCGCGCCGAGGTGCTCTCCCGGCTGTTGCTGGACGGGCCCACCGCCGTCTCCGGCCGGGTCGCCTCGCTCAAGCTGACCGGCGCCCTGATCGCCGGCCCGCTGCGGCTGGCCGGCGGCACCATCAGCCACTACGTCGAACTGCACGAGTGCCGGTTCGAGCAGAAGGTCCTGATGTCCGAGGCCGAGGCGGGCACGGTGCGCTTCGTCGGCTGCCTGATCCCGCGCCTGGAGGCCTCCCGGCTCGCCACCTCCGGCGACCTGCACCTGGCCCGCTGCCGCTTCCCGCAGGGGGTCCGGCTCACCGACGCCCGGATCGGCACCGACCTGCTGCTCAACCAGGCCGTGCTCGGCGGCGACCGGTTCGGCCGGGCGCTGTCCGCCGACGGCCTCGCCGTCAGCCAGGACTTCGAGGCCGAGCGGCTGGAGGCCGTCGGCGAGATCAGCCTGCGCACCGCCCGGATCGGCGGCCGGTTCTCGCTGCGCGGCGCCCGGCTGCAGGCCGTCCCGGAGAACCCCAACGCGCTCAACGCCCCGCGAATAACCGTCGGCCACACGCTGTACCTGAGCAGCTCGGCGGACCGGGGCTGGACCGACTCGCAGTCCTACTACGGCTCCGGCTACGGCCAGGTCATCCCGCCCAGCGCCTCCAGCACCCCGTTCCGCGCGTACGGCCGGGTCCGGCTCTCCGACGGCCGGTTCGAGAACGCCTGCCTGATCTCCGGCGCCGAGTTCCACCTCGGGGAGGGGGACGAGCTCGCGCTGCGCCGGATCCAGACCCCCGAGCTGCGGTTCACCTGCCGCACCCCGCCCACCGGGCCGGTCTCGCTCTCCCGCGCGCGGATCGGCAACCTGGTCGACTCCCCCGAGGCCTGGCCGCACGGCCGCCACCTGGGCCTCACCGGCTTCACCTACGAGTGCCTGCGCCCGGCCGTGCCGTTCACCGTCCGGCAGCGGATCGCCTGGCTGGAGGGCTCCTCGGTCGACTTCCAGCCCGAGTCGTACGAGCAGCTGGCCGCCGCCCTGCGCCGGGACGGCGCCGACGACGACGCCCGCGAGGTGCTCTACGCCAAGCAGCGCCGCCGCCGGCAGACCCTGCCGCTGCCGTCCCGGATCTGGGGCCGGATCCAGGACGCCACCGTCGGCTACGGCTTCCGCCCCAACCGGGCCGCCCTCTGGCTGCTGCTCGCCTGGGCGCTCGGCAGCCTCTACTTCGCCACCCACGAGCTGCAGCCGCTCAAGGCCGACGAGCGGCCGCACTGGAACCCGGTGCTCTACGCGCTCGGCCAGCTGCTGCCCGTGGTCGACCTCGGCCAGCAGGGCTGGAACCCCGGCGGGACCTCCCAGTGGGTGGCCGCCGGCCTGGTCATCGTCGGGTGGGTGCTCGCCACCACCGTCGCCGCCGGCGCCAGCCGGATGCTCCAGCGCGGCTAGAACCGGCCCCGGCACGGGCCCCCGGGACGGGTGGGGGCACCCGGCCGGGGCCCCGTGCCGGTAACCCCCGGGCGCCCGCCCGCCCCGGGGAACTACGCTGTCCGCCGTGACAGAACGGCTGCCCCTCTTCCCGCTGAACACCGTGCTCTACCCGGGCCTGGTGCTGCCCCTGAACGTCTTCGAGGAGCGCTACCGCCGTCTCGTCGCCGACCTGCTCGCCCTGCCCGAGGACCAGCCCCGGCGGTTCGGCGTGCTGGCCATCAAGGACGGCCGCGAGGTCGCCCCGGTCCGCCCCGACGACGGCCCGGCCGGCCCGCTGAACGGCCTCGGCACCGTCACCGGCGACCCGCTGGAGGCGCTCCACCACATCGGCTGCGTCGCCGACCTCACCTCCGTCCAGCCCCAGCCGGACGGCCGGTACGAGCTGCTGGTCACCGGCACCACCCGGTTCCGGCTCCGCTCGGCCGACACCGGCGGCCCGTACCTGACCGGCGAGGCCGAGCCGATCGAGGAGCGCACCGGGGAGGGCTCCGGCGCCCTCGCCTCCGAGGTCGAACGCGCCTTCCGGACGTACCAGAAGCGCCTGGCCGGCGCCCGCGAGGCCAGCACCGTCGGCCGCCAGGAGCTGCCCGACGACCCCCAGGTGCTCTCCTACCTGGTCGCCGCCGCGACCGTCCTGGAGACCCCGCTCAAGCAGAAGCTGCTCGCCTCCCCCGACAACGCCCAGCGGCTGCGCCTCGAACTCGACCTGCTCCGCCGCGAGACGGCCGTGCTCGGCTGGCTCCCCTCGCTGCCCGCCGCCGACCTCACCCGCCAGTCCTTCAGCCCCAACTGACCGGCCCGGGCCGGCCCGACCCGGGCGGCCCCGGGACCGGGCAGCCCGTCCACCGGAGACCCGCACATGGCCAAGAAGCCGAAGAAGGGCGGCCAGGGCACCCCTGCCACCGTCGCCCTGGAGACCGCCGCCGTGCCGTTCACCGTCCACGCCTACGCGCACGACCCGGCCGCCGCCTCCTACGGCGGCGAGGCCGCCGAGGCCCTCGGCGTCCCGGCCGACCGGGTCTTCAAGACCCTGGTCGCCGACGTCGACGGCGTCCTCACCGTGGGCGTCGTCCCGGTCGCCGGCCGGCTCGACCTCAAGGCCCTGGCCGCCGCCGTCGGCGGCAAGCGCGCCGTGATGGCCGACCCGGCGGCGGCCGAACGCAGCAGCGGCTACGTCCTGGGCGGCATCTCCCCCCTGGGTCAGCGCCGTCCGCTGCGCACCGTCGTCGACGACGGCGCGCTCGCCCATCCCACCGTCTACGTCTCGGCCGGCCGCCGGGGCCTGGAGGTCGAGCTGGCCCCGGCCGACCTGATCACCCTCACCGCGGCGCGCACCGCCCCGATCACCCGCTGAGGCCCCTCAGGGCTCCGGGAGCGCCCGGGGAGCGCCCGGGGAGCGCCCGGGGAGCGCCCGGGGGAGTCAGCCCCGCCGCCCGTCCTCCGGCGGCAGCGGGCGGGCGTCCTCCGGCGGCAGCGGCCGGGCGTCCACCGGCGGCACCGGCCCCGGATGCTCCGGGTGTCCCGGGAACGCCTGCCCCGCGCCCTCCGGGGGCACCGGCGCGCCGTACGGCCCCGCCCAGTACGGCGGCGGGTCCTCCTCGCGCTTCCCGAACGCCGCCGACAGCGCGAGCAGCACCACCATCGCCGCCATCGGCCAGGCCAGCACCGCCCCGTACGCACCGAGGTCGATGTCCGCCCGGAAGTGCCCGCCGTTCCCGACCCGCCGGGCCTCCGCGATCAGGTCGCGGCTCGGCCCGAGCCAGCGTCCCAGCCCCCAGGCGCCGACCGAGGCGAGCAGCCCGCCGACGGCGAGCCCGAGGGCGACGGCGATCCCGCCGCCGCGCTTGCGGGTGACCAGGAACGCCCCGAGCGCCGTCAGCACGCCCATGCCCAGCCCGATCAGCACGAAGACGCTGTCCGCGCCGGCCCGCTGCTCCCCTTCCGGGTCGCCGTAGAGGATCTTGTTGCCGTCCACCACCAGCGGCACCTTGGGCGCCAGCCAGGCCCACAGCCCGGCCATCGCCACGCCCAGCACCAGACAGGCCAGGACCGTGATCGCACCGATCCGCAGCTCGGGCGCCAGCCGCTGCAGGGAGGGCTCGTTCGACCGCTTCGCGGAGACCAGGTCCAGCACCGGGTAGGAACCCGGCGCCGGGGCCCGCGGCGGCGCGTACGGATCGGGAACGGCGTCCGCGACGGCGTCGGCGTCGGCTCGCGCGGGATCCGGAGGTGTGTTCGGTACGGTCACGGTGCCATCGTTTCACGACCGCCGCCGCGGCGACCGCGCCACCCGCGCACCCCGGCCCGGCGGGCGCGGGCCGCGCCTACCGCCGGGTCGCCCGCCGGTAGGCCCACGTGGCGGCCGCCAGCGACGCCACGCCCACCCCGGCGCAGACCGCCAGGTCGCCGAGCACCGCCGCCCAGTCCGGGTCCGGTTCGAAGGTCCGTGCGAACGCCTCGACCCCGTACGTGGAGGGGAGCAGGTCGCGCATCCAGAGCACCGGCTGCGGCAGGTGGTCGACCGGCAGGACGCCGAGCAGCAGCGCGGCCGACATGCCGAGCTGCCCGAGCATGGTGGCCAGCTCCTGCCGGGGCGCGAGCAGCCCGCAGATCGCTCCGAGCCCGGAGAGCGCCGCACCGGCCAGCGGCACCACCGCGAGCAGCACCCACAGCTGTCCGAGCGGCAGCCCGAACATGACGGCGCCCGCGCCCGCCGTGACCAGCGTCCCGGGCAGCGTGAACGAGGCGTACGCGGCGGCCGCCCCGAGCACCACCGAGGCGGCCGGCACCGGCAGCGTCGCGTAGTGGTCGAGGCCGCCGGTGGCCCGCAGCCGGCCGAAGTACTGGGCGAGCAGGTTGAGCGCGACGAACGCGACCACCAGCACGCTGGAGCCGGCCACCACGTACCGGGCGGCCGAGGTCTGCCCGGCGTCGACCACGCCCCGCATCATCACCAGGATGCCGAGCGACTGGAAGGTGGCCACGAACAGCAGCGGGATCCGCGCCACCCGGGCCCGCGCCAGCTGCGCCCGGTAGACCGCGGCGAGGGCGGGCAGCAGCCGGGCCGCCGGCGCGAGCGGGGCGGGCCCGCCGCCCGTGGCCGGTGCGGTCCGTGGCGGAGCCGAGAGCAGCGTCACTTGGCCAGTCCTCCGTGGCGGCCGCCCAGCTTGAGGTACGCGTCCTCAAGGCTCGGGGTGGCCAGAGTGAAGTCGTCCAGGGCCGCGAAGGCCGGGCCGGTGGTGACGGCGGCGACCAGTTCGCGGGCCTGCTCGGGGGTGGTGCGGACGGTCCAGCGGCGGCCGGTGCGCTCGGCCCGTTCCGCGAGCGCGGCCACGGCGGGGACGCCGAGCGGCGCCTCGTCCCGCCAGACCAGGTCGAGCCGGACGTCGCCGTCGACCAGCGCCTTGAGGCCGCCCGGAGTGTCACAGGCGATGATCCGGCCGTCGTCGACCACGGCGACCCGGTCCAGCACGGTCTCCGCCTCGATGACGTTGTGGGTGACCAGCAGCACGGTCGCGGCCCGCTCGGCCCGGCGCCGCTCCACGGCGGCCCAGACGGCCCGGCGGGCGATCGGGTCCATGCCGGTGGTGGGCTCGTCGAGGACGAGCAGCGGCCGGTCGCCGACCAGGGCGGCGGCGAAGCAGGCGAGCCGGCGCTGGCCGCCGGAGAGCTTGGCGAGCGGCCGGTGGGCGAGCGGCTCCAGCGCCAGCTCGGTGATCACCTCGTCGGCCGCCGCCCGGGCCTGCGCCCGGCCGAGGCCGCGCAGCCGGCCGGTGGTCTCGGCGGCGAGGGCGACGGTCAGCTCGTCCAGCGCGGTCGACTCCTGCCCGAGGTAGCCCAGCAGCCTGGCGGCCCGCTCGGGGTGCTTGACCACGTCGTGGCCGAGCAGCTCGATCGAACCGGAGTCGGGCCGCAGCAGCCCGGTCAGCTGGCGGACCAGGGTGGACTTGCCGGCGCCGTTGGGTCCGAGCAGCCCGAAGATCTCCCCCTGCCGAACGGTCAGGGTGATGCCGTCGTTGGCCCGGATCTCGGTGGCGGCGGCGCCGCGCCCGGCGCGGTACGTCCTCACGAGGTCGCGCACGGCGCAGCACGGCGAGGTCTTCTGGGGTGCCCGCCCGGCCGTCTCGCTCACGACCGACGACTCTACGCGGTGCAACCGGCGAACCGGACAAGGGGGCCCGTTCCGCCACCCCTTCGCAGGTCAGTCGTCCCGGCAGGTCAGTCGTCGACGACCAGCTCCCCACCGGGGACACGGGCGGCGAGCTCCTTCCAGAAGCCGGCCCGGATCGCGTACCGGTCGTGCTCGTCGATCTGGTCGTCCTTGTGGGCGAGCAGGCCGAACCGGGCGGCGTAGCGGAGCAGCTCGCCGTCGACCCGGTGCGGGATGCGCGGGTAGTCGGGCCAGAGCACGGTGAGCCGTTCGACGTCACCGAGCCGCCCGGTCCATCGGCGGGCGAAGACCTGGCCGACCTCGTGGGCGTCGCCGCCGATCGTGGTGATGTCCTCCTCACGGTCGGCCCAGCGCTGTTCGGCGGTGGTGAGCTGGGCGAGGGTGGGCAGGCCGTCGCCGGCGGTGACGGCCGGTTCGGGGACGGGCCGGTCGACCCAGCCGCGGTCGGAGGACCAGCGCAGCACCGGACCGGCCTGCTGGTGGTGGGCCGCGGGGGCCGGCCGGTCGACGCTGCGCCCGGCGAGGTCCTTGGGGGTGGGGACGACCTTGAGCGCGGTGGCCGACTGCGGTCGACCGTTGGCCACCGGGACGGTGACGGCGGCGGGGGCGGGGGCGGGAGCGCCTGCGGCCGGGCGGACGGCGGCCGACGCGGCGGCGGGCAACGTGCCGGGCAGCGTGCCGGGAAGGGCGGCGGGGGGCGCGGTGGGCGGGGCGGCGAGGATCTTGACGATCTCGTGGCGGGGGCCGGGAGCGGGGAAGACGGCGGAGGTCTCGCGGAGGCTGAACGAGCCCTCGATCCACTCGCGGTCCAGGACCCGCCGTTCGTCGGCCTCGCCGACCAGGTCCTCGGACTGGTTGAAGTCGCCGTCGGCGGCCTGGAGCGCCCAGAGGTGGACGACGACGCCGTGTTCCTTGGCGGACATCATGCCGGGCAGCAGGTCCCCGTCCCCGGTGATCAGGACGACGTCGGCGCAGGCCCGGTTGCGGGCGAGTTCGGACAGCTCGGCGTGCATCGCCGCGTCGACGCCCTTCTGCACCCAGCGGCCCTCGGCCCGGGTGAGCGCGCCGAGCCGGACGGTGACCCGGGGCAGGACCCGGAGGCGGCGGTGCTCCGGCATCGGGCGCCGCTCGGGGGCGGCGTCGAACCAGTAGATGCGCAGCAGCGGCAGGCCGGTCTCGGCCTCGGCCCGCTCGCGCAGGGCGGCGATCAGCGCGGTGTGGTCGACGGAGATCTTGGACCGCGACGGGTCTCCGGCGAGCAGGCTGGCGGCGGCGCCCAGCAGGTATCCGGCGTCCACCAGGACGACACAGCGGTCCATCGCGCACCTCGTTCCGCTCGCCCTCGGGGTCCGGCTCCGCCGGGGGCGGCGGTTCCGTGGTGGGCGCGGTCCGCCCGGCTCCCGGGCGGGGAGGGGGTGAGGGGGTGCCCGCAACCGCCCGATCGTTGGGTCACCTTTTCCCCCTGGTTCGCCGGCCGAACCTCGGCGGTCCGTCGCGGTCCCGCAACAGGTCGAAGGGCCCCGCCGGCTCGGCGGGGCCCTTCGTACCGGTGGTGCCGGGTGCCCGGCCCCCGGGTCAGCCCTTGAGTTCGGCGGCGACCAGCTCGGCCAGCTGGACGGCGTTGAGCGCGGCGCCCTTGCGCAGGTTGTCGTTGGAGACGAACAGCGAGAGGCCGTTCTCGACCGTCTCGTCGGCACGGATGCGGCCGACGAAGCTCGGGTCGCGGCCGGCGGCCTGGAGCGGCGTGGGGATCTCGCTCAGCTCGACGCCGGCGGCGCCGGCGAGCAGCTCGGCGGCCCGCTCGGGGCTGATCGGACGCTCGAAGCGGGCGTTGATCTGCAGCGAGTGGCCGGAGAAGACCGGGACGCGCACGCAGGTGCCGGCGACCTTCAGGCCGGGGATGCCGAGGATCTTGCGGCTCTCGTGGCGGAGCTTCTGCTCCTCGTCGGTCTCGTTGGAGCCGTCGTCGACGATCGCGCCGGCCAGCGGCAGCACGTTGAAGGCGATCGGGCGCTTGTAGACCTGCGGCTCGGGGAACTCGACCGCGGAGCCGTCGTGGGCGAGCGCGGAGGCGCCGTCGACCACCTTGGCGGCCTGGTCCTGCAGCTCGGCCACGCCGGCCACGCCGCTGCCGGAGACCGCCTGGTAGGTGGAGACGACCAGGGCGGCGAGTCCTGCCTCGTCGTGCAGCGGGCGCAGCACGGGCATGGCGGCCATGGTGGTGCAGTTCGGGTTGGCGATGATGCCCTTGGGCCGGTCGGCGATGGCCTGCGGGTTGACCTCGGAGACGACCAGCGGGACGTCGGGGTCGCGGCGCCAGGCGGAGGAGTTGTCGATGACGACGGCGCCCGCGGCGGCGGCCTTGGGGGCGAGCTCCTTGGAGGTGGAGCCGCCGGCGGAGAAGATCACGATGTCCAGGCCGGTGTAGTCGGCCGTGGCCGCGTCC
This sequence comes from Kitasatospora sp. NPDC127035, assembly GCF_042726075.1. Classification (NCBI taxonomy): domain Bacteria; kingdom Bacillati; phylum Actinomycetota; class Actinomycetes; order Kitasatosporales; family Streptomycetaceae; genus Kitasatospora; species Kitasatospora sp. NPDC127035. The sequence goes on from NZ_JBHXDN010000049.1 coordinate 53,110, forward strand.
TCGACCGTGACCTCGGTGTCCTGCCACGGCAGGGTGCGTCCGGCCGAACGGGCCGAGGCGAACAGCCGCAGCTGCTCCACCGGGAAGTTCCGCTCCGCCAGGATCTCGCGGACCACGCCGCCGACCTGACCGGTGGCCCCGACAATGCCGATCTTCATTTCCGACTACTCCTCTTGATCGTGCTGTTCACAGCCGCAACACTCCGCCCATCATGCCTTGTCACGGGCGGAATCCGGCCTGGTATTCCACGGTGTGAGAGGCCCGGACCCCTCAGTGGTCCAGACCAGTGGCCAGCTCCAGGGCCCGCGCGACCTCGGCCGGCCCGGCCGGCAGCAGCGGCAGCCGGACGTCCGGGGTCGGGATCCGCCCCTGCGCGTGCAGCACGCCCTTCACCACCGACGGGTTCGGCGCCGCGAAGGCGGCGAGCGCCAGCCCGGTCAGCCGGTGGCCCAGCGCACGGGCGCGTGCCGCGTCCCCGGCCTCCCACGCCTCCACCAGTTCGACGAAGCGCGCGGTGGCCAGGTGGGCGGCGGCGGGGATACCACCGGCGGCGCCCAGGGCCAGCAGCGGCGAGAGGAAGGCGTCCTCCCCCGACAGCACCGCGAACCCCTCCGGCGCGGCCGCGAGCAGTTCCACCGCGGCCTGGTCCACCCCGCCGGTGGCGTACTTCACGCCCACCACGCCCGGCAGGGCCGCGAGCTCCAGCAGCGCGCCGGCCGACAGGTCCTGCCCGGTCCGGTACGGGATGTGGTAGACGACCAGCGGTACCGAACTCGCCTCGGCCAGCGCCCGGAAGTGCGCGACCGTCCCGGCCTCGCCGGGCCGCACGAAGGACGGCACGGTGACCAGCGCGGCGGTCACGCCCGGCACCCGCCCGGCGAGCCCCGCCAGCTCCGCCCCGGCCGCCCGGGTGTCCGGCCCGCCGGCGCCGACCAGCAGCCGGGCGCCCCGGTCGGCGCAGACCGCCGCGCAGACCTCGACGACCGCGCGCCGCTCGGCGTCGTCCAGGGTGGCCGGCTCCCCCGTGGTGCCGAGGGCCACCAGCCCGGCCGCGCCGGCGTCCAGCAGCGAGCCGGCCAGCTTCTCCAGCGCGTCGAGGGCGACCGAGCCGTCGGCCGCGAAGGGGGTGATCAGCGGGACGTGGATGCCGTGGAGAGCCGTGGTGTGTTCCATGACGACGATCCTGCGGCCGGCCGATCGCACAGGTCCAGTTCACATTTCCGAGGCTTCTCGTAAGCTGAGCCGATGCTCGACGTCCGACGCCTGCGCCTGCTGCGCGAACTGGCCCACCTCGGCACCATCGCCGCCGTCGCCGAGGCGCTCTCGTTCAGCCCCTCGGCGGTGTCCCAGCAACTGTCCGTCCTGGAGAAGGAGGCCGGCGTCCCGCTCCTCGAACGCACCGGCCGCCGGGTCGCCCTCACCCCGGCGGGCCTGAACCTGGTCCGGCACGCCGAGGCGGTGTTGGAGCGGCTGGAACAGGCCGACGCCGAACTCGCCCACGCCCGTGAGGGGTTGGCCGGCCCGCTCCGGATCGGCACCTACCCGTCGGCGGCCCGTGCGATCATCCCCGCCCTGCTCGCCGAACTGGCCGGCTGGCACCCGGGGCTGGAGCCGATGGTCACCGAGGTCGACCCGGCCGCCGTGGCGGCGGCGCTGCGCGCCGGGGAGCTGGACGTCGCCCTGGTGCACGAGTACGACCTGGTCCCGGCCGATCCGGAGCCGGGGCTGGCGGTGACCCGGCCGGTCTTCACCGAGCCGATGTACCTCGCGGCCCGGGGTCCGGGCAGCGTGGCCGACCAGCGCACCGAGCCCTGGATCCTCGCCCCGGCCGGCACCCTCTGCCACACGATGGCCGTCCGGGCCTGCGAGAGCGCCGGGTTCGCGCCCCGGATCCGCCACCAGATCGACGACTTCGCCACCGTGCTCGCCCTGGTCGCGGCGGGCCAGGGCGTGGCCCTGGTGCCCCACCTCGGCACCGCGGAGCCGCCGCCCGGCGTCACCCTCACCCGGCTGCCGATGTACCGCCGCACCCGGACGGCCTTCCGGGCCGGCGCCGGGGCCCACCCCGCGATCTCCGCGTTCGTCTCGGCCCTGTACACCGCCGTCCCGCCGGGGCTGCGCGGCTCGGCCTGAACGCGCCGGGGCGCCCACCCCCGGAAGGGTGGACGCCCCGCTCGGCCCGCGGCCGCACCGGGCCGGCCGCGGCACGGCCGGCCGGTCAAGGACCGGTCAGCCGGCCAGGCAGCTCGGCCCGAGCAGCTGCTTCAGGTCCCCGAACAGCGCCGGATCCGACTTCACCCGGTGCCGGTCCAGCCGCAGCACGGTCGTCCTGTCCCGCGCCTCCAGCCGCACCCGCACCTCGGTCGTCCCCCGGTGGCTGCTCAGCACCTCGCCGAGCCTGGCCACCAGCGGCGGCGTCACCTTCACGCTCGGGATGTTGATGATGATCGGCGCGTCGGCGTGCGCGTTGGACAGGTCCGGAACCGACAGCTCCATCCCCATCAGCCGCGGCACGTCCTCCCGCTTGTCCAGCTTGCCGCGGACGAACACCACCGCGTCCTCGACCAGTTGCGAGGAGACCAGCTGGTAGCTGGCCGGGAAGAACATGCAGTCGATCGAGCCCGCCAGGTCCTCGACCGTCGCGATCGCCCAGGCGTTGCCCTGCTTGGTCATCTTCCGCTGGAGGCCCGAGATGATGCCGCCGATGGTGACGATGGTGCCGTCCGGCCGTTCGGCGAGGTCGGCGACCGCGCAGTCCGCCTTGTCGGAGAGCACGTGCTCGATGCCGTGCAGCGGGTGCGAGGAGACGTACAGGCCGAGCATCTCCCGCTCCTGGGTCAGCAGGAACGACTTCTCCCACTCGTCCTCGGAGAAGACGACGTCCAGCCCGAAGCTCGGCTCGTCGGCGTCCGCGTCGCCGCCGAAGAGGTCGAACTGCCCCTCGGCCTCCTTGCGCTTGACCCCGACCACGTTGTCGATCATCGGCTCGAACTGCGCGGTCAGGCCCTTGCGGGTGTGCCCGAGCGAGTCGAACGAACCCGCCTTGATCAGCGATTCCACGGTCCGCTTGTTGCAGACCACCGACTCCACCTTGTCCAGGAAGTCGGGGAAGGAGACGAACTTCCCCTTCGCCTTCCGGGTCCGGATCATCGACTCGACGACCGGCCCGCCGACGTTGCGGATGGCGGTCAGGCCGAAGCGGACCAGGGTGTCCCCGTGCGGGGTGAAGTCGGAGTCCGACTCGTTGACGTCCGGCGGGAGCACCTGGATGCCCATCTTGCGGCACTCGTTGAGGTAGACCGCCGACTTGTCCTTGTCGTCCTTGACCGAGGTCAGCAGGCCGGACATGTACTCGGCCGGGTAGTTGGCCTTGAGGTACGCCGTCCAGTACGAGACCAGCCCGTACCCGGCCGTGTGCGCCTTGTTGAACGCGTAGCCGGAGAAGGGGACCAGGACGTCCCAGACCGCCTGGATCGCCGCGTCCGAGTAGCCGTGCTCGCGGCAGCCCCGCTGGAAGGGGACGAACTCCGCCTCCAGGATCTCCTTCTTCTTCTTGCCCATGGCCCGGCGCAGCAGGTCGGCCTGGCCGAGCGAGTAGCCGGCCAGGATCTGCGCGGCCTTCTGCACCTGCTCCTGGTAGACGATCAGGCCGTACGTCGGCTTGAGGATCTCCTCCAGGGGCTTCTCCAGCTCCGGGTGGATCGGGGTGATCTCCTGCTGGCCGTTCTTGCGCAGCGCGTAGTTGGTGTGCGAGTTGACGCCCATCGGACCGGGCCGGTACAGCGCCAGCACCGCGGAGATGTCCTCGAAGTTGTCGGGCTTCATCAGGCGCAGCAGCGAGCGCATGGGGCCGCCGTCGAGCTGGAAGACGCCGAGCGTGTCGCCGCGCGCCAGCAGCTCGTAGGTCGGTTTGTCGTCCAGGGGCAGATCAAGCAGGTTGATCTTGATGCCCTTGTTCTTCTCGATCGCCTTGACGGCGTCGTCCATGATCGTCAGGTTGCGCAGGCCGAGGAAGTCCATCTTGAGAAGGCCGAGGCCCTCACAGGTGGGGTAGTCGAACTGCGTGATGGTGACGCCGTCGGTGTGCCGGGTCCAGACCGGGATGTGGTCGGTCAGCGGCTCGGCGGACATGATGACGCCGGCGGCGTGCACGCCGGGCTGGCGGATCAGGCCCTCGATGCCGCGCGCGGTGTCGATGACCTTGCGCACGTCCGGGTCGGTCTCGTACAGCCCGCGGATCTCACCGGCCTCGCCGTAGCGCGGGTGGCTGGTGTCCGTGATGCCGGACAGCGGGATGCCCTTGCCCATGACGTCCGGCGGCATCGCCTTGGTGATCCGGTCACCCATCGCGTACGGGTAGCCCAGGACCCGCGAGGAGTCCTTGATGGCGGCCTTCGCCTTGATGGTGCCGTACGTGACGATCATGGCGACCTTGTCGGACCCCCACTTGTCCGTCACGTACCGGATCACGTCACCGCGCCGACGCTCGTCGAAGTCGATGTCGACGTCGGGCATGGAGATGCGCTCGGGGTTGAGGAAGCGCTCGAAGATCAGACCGTGCGGGATGGGGTCGAGGTCGGTGATGCCCATCGCGTACGCGACCAGCGAGCCGGCCGCCGAACCACGGCCCGGGCCCACCGCGATGCCCTGTTCCTTGGCCCACATGATGAAGTCGGCGACCACGAGGAAGTACGCCGGGAACCCCATCTGGATGATGGTGTCCATCTCGTACTCGGCGAGCTTCTTGTGCTCCTCGTCGTAACCCTCGGGGAAGCGCCAGTCCATGCCCTTCCACACCTGGGACTTGAAGAAGTCCGCCTCGGACTCGAAGCCCTCCGGGATGGGGAAGCGCGGCATCAGGTTCTTGAACTCGAACATGCCCGCGGTGTCGACCCGGGAGGCGACCAGCAGCTGGCTGTTCCGGCAGCCCTCCTGCCAGGCGTCCGAGGAGTCCAGCCCGTACATCTCGGCGGCCGACTTGATGTAGTAGCCGGTGCCGTCGAAGCGGAAGCGGTCCGGGTCGGAGAGGTTCTTGCCGGTCTGCACGCAGAGCAGCAGGTCGTGGGCGCCGGCGTCGCTCTCGGTGGTGTAGTGCGAGTCGTTGGTGACCACCGGCGGGATGTTCAGCTTCTTGCTGATCTCCAGCAGCCCGTCCCGGACCCGCTTCTCGATGTCCAGGCCGTGGTCCATCAGCTCAAGGAAGTAGTTCTCCTTGCCGAAGATGTCCTGGTAGTCGGCGGCGGACTTGACCGCCTCGTCGAAGTGGCCCAGCCGCAGCCGGGTCTGCACCTCGCCGGACGGGCAGCCCGTGGTGGCCATCAGGCCGGCCGCGTGCTCGGCGATGATCTCCTTGTCCATCCGGGGCCACTTCACGAGCCAGCCCTCGGCGTACGAGCGCGAGGTCAGCTTGAAGAGGTTGTGCAGGCCCTCCCTGTTCCGGGCCCAGATGGTCTTGTGGGTGTAAGCGCCGGACGCCGAGACGTCGTCCTTCTTCTGGTGCGGCTGGCCCCACAGGATGCGCTTGGTGTTGGACCGGGACTCCGGGGCGACGTACGCCTCGATCCCGATCACCGGGGTGATGCCCGCGGCGGTGGCCTGCTTGTGGAACTCGGCCGCGCCGTACATGTTGCCGTGGTCGGTCATCGCGACATGGGTCTGCCCCAGCCGCTCGACCTCCTTGAACAACTGCTTCAGCCGGGCGGCACCGTCCAGCATCGAGTACTCGGTGTGGACGTGCAGATGCGCGTACGGCTGGTCGCTCAAGGCGGGGCCTCCGGAGGCTCGTGCTGTCTGGCTGGCCGGCGAACGCGCAGGTCACGGGCAGTGCGCCTGGAAACAGTTGCGGCCCGAGCCACTCCCGGGGCCCGGACCAGCACTCACGCGTTCACGCTCCTACTCTAGCCTCCGGACGCACCCGCCTCCGGCCACGCGCCGCGCCCCGAAGGATCGCCCATGCCTCACCAGCAGCCCACCGCCACCGACCGTGCCGAAACGGTACTCAGCGTCTTCGAAACAGCCTTCGGCGACCTGCTCGCCCAGGATCCGGCGGCGTTCCGGGTCAAGTTCCGGAAGATGGCGGCGTCCGCCTTCGCGTTCTACCGGGGCACCGCCGGCCTCTACTACGCGGACCTCACCACCGAGCCGTTCGCGTCCTTCGGCGCGCCGTTCCTCGACGAGCGCACCAGCCGGGTCTGGATCCACGGCGACCTCCACGCGGAGAACTTCGGCACCTACCTGAACGCCGAGGGCCGCCTGGTCTTCAACGTCAACGACTTCGACGAGGCCTACGTCGGCGCCTTCACCTGGGACGTCCAGCGGCTCGCCGCCTCCCTCGCGCTGATCGGCTACGCCAAGGCGCTCTCGGACGCGACGATCACCGAGCTGGTCACCGCCTTCGCCACCGCCTACCGGGCCCGGATCTCCGCCCACGTCACGACCGGCGACGCCGACCCGTACACGCTGGACACCACCACCGGCCCGGTCCTCGACACCCTCCGGCAGGCCCGGGTGCGGACCCGGGTCTCGCTCCTCGACGGCGACACCGTCGTCGAGGGCTACGACCGCCGCTTCCGCCTCGGCGGCGGCGCGATCGAACTCGACGAGCCCACCAAGACCGAGGTGCTGGCCGCGTTCGAGGACTACCTGACCACCCTGCCGCCGGCCTCCCGCACCCGCCCGGCCGCGCTGCGGGTCAAGGACGTCGTCGGCCGCCGGGGGATCGGCATCGGCTCGGCCGGCCTGCCGTCGTACAACCTCCTGCTCGAAGGGCACACCGACGCCCTGGAGAACGACGTGATCATCTACATGAAGCAGGGGCAGACGCCGGCCGTCTCGCGCCACGTCACCGATCCCACCATCGCCGACTACTTCGAGCACGAGGGCCACCGCACGGTCATCTCCCAGCGCGCCCTCCAGTCCCACAGCGACCCGTGGCTCGGGTACACGACGCTGCGCGGCCGCGGCCAGCTGGTCGCCGAGGTCTCCCCGTACGCGACGGACCTCGACTGGACCGACCTCAACGAACTGCCCGACCTGCTCGCCGTGACCAGGTACCTGGGCCGGGCCACCGCCACCATGCACGCGGCGGCCGACGAGTCCTCCAGCGGCCACACCCTGGTGCCGTTCTCCACCGAGCACGCGATCGACGAAGCCCTCGCCCGGGACGAGGCCGGCTTCACCGCGATGCTCGTCGACTTCGCCCACGCCTACGGCGCCCGGGCCCGCGCCGACCACCAGCTCTTCGTGGACCTCTACCGCAACGGCCGCATCCCCGGCCTCTGATCACCCGCCGGTCAGGGCCGCCAGCCGCTCCCCGGCGGCGGCCCTGACCTCGGGCTCCTCCAGCGCGTCGTCCCGCAGGTACGCGAGCCGCTCCCTGACGTCCGCGCGGTCCGGCGCGTGCCGCGCCCCGAGCAGCCGGGCCCCGGCCTCACAGTCCCAGAGACACTCCAGGTACACCTTGTCCAGGCCCGTCCGATCGATCTCCGCCAGCGCCTCCAGGTAGCGCACGCGCTCGTACGAGTGCGGCGTCCACAACCAGAACCGCCGGAGCAGCGACACCGCGTCCCGGGCCGCCGTCCCGAACCGCCGCAGCCCGTCGGCCGTCCTCATCGGCCCGCACCACCGCCGCTCCACCCAGTCCCGTTCCAGGTCGGCGACCAGCACCGGAACGTCCTCGGCCGTCCCGTGCCCGGCCAGCACCGCGTGACCCAGCAACCGCAGCCATCCGGGCTCCGTGACGGCGGCCCACTCCCGGGCGGCGGGCACCGCCAGGGGCCCGAGCTTCTCGACCACCCCGATCAGCGGCCACAGGACGTACGTCCCGTCCGCCGTCCCCAGCGACGGCACCAGGGGGATCACCCCGGGCTCCGGACCCCGGTCGTCGATCACGTCGAGCGCGGCGGTCCTGCGCTCCTCCGACTCCCCGGGATCCGCCAGCAGCTCCAACAGCCCGGCGTTGTCGACGTCCGCCAACGGCTTCCGCTCCCGGGGCCCGTGCACCGGCCCGGGCCCGGCCAGCTCCCACCGGTACCACGGCTCCCCCCAGCGGTCCTCCGGGTCCCGCTCCGCCCGCTCCCGCCCGGTCTCCGCCAGGTCGTCCCACCACTCCACCGGCCACCGGTGCGCCATCTCCTCCAGCGCCGCGACCCAGTGCTCCCCCTCCTCCACGTACTCCCGCAGCGACTCCCGGGCCTCCCCCGACCCGTCCAGCGCGAGCAGCGCCAACACCCGCGCGGCTCGCCCGCTCGCTTCCTCCCCCGCGCCGAGCCCCTCCGCCACCGGCCCCAGCGGCAGCTCCAAGTCCCTCACCAGCCGGGCCAGATAGAGCCCCCGCTGGTCGACCGAGTCCCACCGCCAGTCCCACCGGACGCAGCCGTAGACGATCTCGGCAGCGGCCGCAGGATCCTCGACGGCCATCCGCGCCCCCAGCCCCCGCCCCCGCTGCACCAGCCCCGCCAGCGTCGCCGCCGGCGCATACCGCCCCTCACTCATCACCATCCCCCCATCCTCCCCTCCACGGCACATCCCCCACGGCGCAGACCACCTTGCCGTCCGGCATCGGCTCCCACCACCAGCCCCCGCACCGCAACGAGGCCCCGCCCGCACTCCCCGGGCTCGCGGGGAGCACACGTGCCGAAGAACTACACCGAAGTTTCGACCATCTACGGGCTCGGGCTCTCGGCCCACCCGAGACCTACGCTCGGCTGACCAGCATGCTCAAGGAGAGTCACACGTGATCAACAAGCCCGATCCCGCCGAGACCGATTTCTCCGATGTCGCCTGGGAGAAGTCCCCGTTCAGCGGCGGCAGTGACAACTGCGTCGAGTTCGGCGTGATCGGCCAGTTCGTCGCCGTCCGCGACTCCAAGAACCCCGCACAGACCCCGCTGGTCTACACCCGCTCCGAGATCCGCGCCATGGTCGACGGCGCCAAGGCCGGCGCCTTCGACCACCTGCGCTGAACTTCCTCCGGTTCCGACACGATACGGCCGCCTTCGTCGCACACGACGAAGGCGGCCGGGCCCTACCCTTGCGTTCCTGAACTCACAACTGAGGTGGCACGCCTGGTCGGGCACGGAAGCCCTGGCCAGATCCTGTTGGGACACACGATCACGTACTGTCCCGACCACCGGCTGTCCGACACCCAACAGGACCACACCGCGTCGGATCCAACAGCCAGCTGCTCACTTGCAGCCTGACGGCGTTCCGCCAGCGGCAACCAGTGGTCACCCTCCGGCAAGTGCTCCCGGTATCGAGCCGCCAGCCACGCGACTGCATCACCCACAGAGCTCTTTCAATGTCGCAGCCAGTTCCTGCTTCGAGCGGCCCAGCTGCTCCGGGTGGAGCGTCACGACCCGACGTACTCCAGGAACGGCACGGATTCCGCAACAGCAATGCGCTGATACTCGATGAAGGGCGCAGGATCACCATCGAAGAGTTCGCGGCCGATCTGCGTCCCGTCCGCCCGGTAATTCATCAGGACGACTTTTGACCTGTCGAACATCCAGAAGTCCTGAGCACCCACCAAGGGATTCTCCCGGTCGGTCACATCGAGGATTCGAATACCCTCGCCGGCAGTGACGTGATGCCGGTAGTAGTGATCGAACTCGAAACGAAGGTAGTCCGAGAGTGGGCGAGTGACAACATGGACCCTCCCGACCTTCTTCCCCTCGGCCGACCACTGCCGGACTTCACTCATCCAGCCGGACTCATAGTCATCGGGGGAATTCTCTCCGTCCAGGAAGCGCGCCAGCTTCTCCGCCTCCTGTGGCACGGCGTAGGCGGGCAGCGTTTCGAGCCTCCACGCCTCCAACCGCATGGAGTCGAAGCACTGCTCCCAGGCATCACCAGCCAAGAGCACGGAACGCCTCCCTCAACACGCTCTCGGGAATCTCGACCAGCCCCTCGCCCGCGGGCGGGGCAAAGGCCTCGGACAGCTCGCCCTGAACCACGAACGACCCCGCCTCCGTCCGGTAGACGTTGGGACAGTCCTTCTCCCCGCACTCGCCACTGCCGCTACCTGTGAGCCGAGTGAGCACTGCACGTCCGGACACGTCAAGCCTCCTTGGGCCGAGCATGGTTGACCAGCTGACAGCCAAGCTAGCGACGCCGGGCGCAGACCGTCCACGCATAACCGCGGCTATGCACGTCATCGACTAATGATCACGGCCCGAGCTCCTCGGCGGCTCAGCACAGCCTCCCCGGCTTCCGCCCACTTCGAGGTCCGAACCGCAGTCGGCGCATTCGCCCCCGCCCCTGGTTCCCCTCACCGCCCCACCACACGGCCGCCTTCGTCGTGCACGACGAAGGCGGCCGGATACCCGGCGCGGGAAGTCGGCCGGGCCGGTCTCTTATAAACATATGAAGCTGCCGACGAATTTGTAAGTGTATAAAACGGTGGTCGCCGTATCATAAAA
>NZ_JBHXDN010000049.1:63536-76878 GCF_042726075.1 Kitasatospora sp. NPDC127035
CGCCCGCCTCTGGTGGCCCCCCCCCCGGCGGGCCGGATCCCCTGCGCGGGAAGTCGGCCGGGCCGACTTCCCGCGCAGGCAGGACAGCGGCGACCTCAGGCGGCCTGTTCGTCCAGCTCGGCGAGGAAGTCCAGGGCCACGGCCCACGCCCGCTCCGCCGCTTCGGCGTCGTAGTCGGCCAGGTCGGGGTCGGTGAAGACGTGCCCCGCGCCCCGGTAGCGGTGGATCTCCACGTCGGCGCCGGCCTTGCGCATGCCCAGGTACCAGGCGTTCAGCCAGTCCTCGGGCTCGAACGGGTCGGGCTCGGCGATGTGCAGCTGGACCGGGATCGAGGTGGCCGCGTCCTCGCGGATGTCGGACGTGCCGTGCAGGAGCAGCAGGCCGAGGGCCTTCTCGTCGGCGAGCGCGAGGTTCTGGGCGAGCGAGCCGCCGAGCGAGAAGCCCGCGTAGACGAGCGGCGCCCCGGAGCCCAGCAGCGGGGCGGCGGCTCCGACGGCCAGCCGCAGCAGCTCGTCGCTGCCGACCTCCTCCTTGTACGCCATGCCCTCCTCGACGTCGTCGAAGGTCCGTCCCTCGAAGAGGTCGGGGGTGTGCACGGTGTGCCCGGCGGCGCGCAGCCGGTCGGCGGCGGCGTGGACGGCGGGGCGCAGGCCGTACACGGAGTGGAGGAGCAGGATCTGTGCCACGGGCGGGACTTCCTTGCGACAGGGGGCCGGAACAGCCTCCCATCATCGCGCATGGCCGCCGGGTGGCCGAGCGCACCCGCCACGATGGCGGGACGCCACACCTCGGTGAAGCAGCGACGAACAGTCAGTTCAACGTATGGAACAGCGCATTACCGACCGGTAGCCTGTCCGCCGTGACTGACCTTGTCGATGACATGACCGCCGCCCGCCCGCACCGCCGCCAGGTGCTCAAGGCCACCGCCCTCGCGGCCGGCGCCGCCGCCCTGCCGCTCACCCTCGGCACCTCGGCCCACGCCGCGACCGCCCCGCAGTTCCTGCACGGCGTCGCCTCCGGCGACCCGCTCCCCGACGGCATCCTGCTCTGGACCCGCGTCACCCCGGCCCCGGAGGCCGTTCCCGGCTCCGGCCTCGGTGCCGACACCGACGTGCGCTGGGAGCTCGCCACCGACAAGGGCTTCACCCGGCTCGCGGCGAGCGGCACGGTGACCACCACCGCCGCCACCGACCACACCGTCAAGGCGGACGTCCGCGGCCTCACCCCGGGCACCCTCTACTGGTACCGCTTCACCGCCGGCGGGACGGTCTCCCCCCTCGGCCGCACCCACACCACCCCGGCCGCCGACTCCGCCCTCGACCGGCTCCGCTTCGGCGTCGCGTCCTGCGCCAACTGGGAGGCCGGCTACTTCTCGGCGTACCGTCACCTGGCGGCCCGCGGCGACCTCGACGCCTTCCTCTTCCTCGGCGACTACATCTACGAGTACAAGACCGGCGAGTTCTGCGCCCGCGGCTCGGTGGTCCGCCCGCACGCCCCTGCCCACGAGATCCTCACCCTCGCCGACTACCGCACCCGGCACGGCCGCTACAAGACCGACGAGGACCTCCAGGCACTGCACGCCCAGGTCCCGACGATCGCGATCTGGGACGACCACGAGTTCGCCAACGACGCCTGGTCCGGCGGCGCCGAGAACCACACCCCGGGCGCCGAGGGCGACTGGGCGGCCCGGGTGGCCGGCGCCAAGCAGGCCTACTTCGAGTGGATGCCGGTCCGTCCGTCCGTCGCGGGCACCACCTACCGCCGTCTGCGCTACGGCAAGCTCGCCGACCTGCACCTGCTGGACCAGCGCTCGTTCCGCTCCCAGCAGGTCAAGGTCGGCAACGGCGACGTCGACTCGGCCGAGCGCACCATCACCGGCCGCGCGCAGATGGACTGGCTGAAGTCCGGCCTCTCCGCCTCCGACACCACCTGGCGGCTGATCGGCAACGAGGTGATGATCTCCCCGGTCGCCCTCTTCGCCCTCCCCGACTACATCCTTCGCCCGCTGGCCAAGCTGCTCGGCCTGCCCGGCGAGGGTCTGGCGATCAACACCGACCAGTGGGACGGCTACACCCACGACCGCCGCGAGCTGCTCGGCCACCTCAGGGCGAACGGCATCACCAACACCGTCTTCCTGACCGGCGACATCCACTCGGCCTGGGCGTCGGACGTCCCGAACGAGGCCGCCACGTACCCGCTGTCCGGCAGCGCCGCGACCGAGTTCGTGGTCACCTCGGTGACCTCGGACAACATCGACGACATCCTGAAGGTCGCGCCGCAGACCCTCTCGCTGGCCGCCACCGCCGCGCTCCAGGCCTCCAACCGGCACATCAAGTGGGTCGACCTGGACTCGCACGGCTACGGCGTGCTGGACATCACCCCGAGCCGGACGCAGATGGACTACTACGTCGTCTCCGACCGGACCCGCAAGGACGCCACCACCAAGTGGACGCGCTCCTACCGCACCAGGTCCGGCACCCAGCAGGTCGAGCGCGTCTACTCGCCCGTCAAGTAGCCGCCGGCACGACGGCCCCGCCCGCCGGTCAGCGGCGGGCGGGGCCCCGGCCGAGGGCCCCGCCCGAGGAGCGCGGCCGGGGCGGTCAGGACACCACGTCCTTGCGGGCGAAGCCGCGGAACGCCAGCGCCAGCAGCACCACCGCGTAGGACAGCGACAGCGACACGCCCTGCACCATGCCGCCCCACTCCAGCTGCGGCTGCAGGGCGTCCGCCCACGCGTACTGCCAGTGCGCGGGCAGCCACGCCCGCAGGTCACCGAGCGCGGTGATGGCGTCCAGCACCCCGGTGATGATCGAGGCGAACACCGCCCCGCCCACGGCCCCCAGGGGCGCGTCGGTGGCGGTGGAGAGCCAGAACGCCAGCGCGGCGATCACGACCTCGCTCAGGAAGACGAACACCACCGCGACCGCCAGCCGGGGCAGTGCCTCCCCTGCCGTCAGGCTCGCGCCGGCCGGCAGCTTCAGGTCGCCCCACCCGTACGCGGCGGTGCCGACGCCCAGTCCGACCAGCGGCAGCAGCAGCACCGCGACCGCCGAGAACAGCAGCCCGACCGCGAACTTGCGGGCCAGCAGCCGGGCCCGGGGCACCGGCGCGGCCAGCAGGTACCGCAGCGAGGACCAGCTCGCCTCGGAGGCCACCGTGTCGCCGCAGAACAGCGCGACCGGGATCACCAGCATGAAGCCGGTGCCCATGAAGAGCATGGTGGCCGCGAAGTTCGGCCCGGACGAGGTGGCCAGTTCGATGAACGTGGTCCGGTCGGCCCGGTTCGGGGTGCCGGCCACCTGGAACGCCGCCAGCACGATGAGCGGCATCGCGGCCAGCACGCCACCGATCACCATCGTCCGCCGGCGCCGGAGCTGACGGACCACCTCGACGCGCAGCGGCAGCGTCCGACCGGCCCGGTACCCGGGGGCGTGGTCCGGCGACACCCCGCCCGACGAGCCACCGGACGACGACACCCCAGAAGACACCACGGCGCTCACGCCGTACCTCCGATCAGCGACAGGAACGCATCCTCCAGCCGGCGCTGCGGCCCGGCCGACGCGACCGGCACCCCGAGCCGCACCAGCTCGGCCAGCAGCTGACTGGCAGCCATGCCGTCCAGCCGGACGAGCAGCCCGCCCTCGGTCGCCTCCGCCGACGCGACGCCGGCCAGGACCGCCACCTTGTCGGCCGCCGCCGCCAGCTCCTCGGCCCCGAACGAGGCGTCGGTCCCGACCAGCAGTTGCTCGCCACCGCCGACGATCTCCGCGACGGCGCCGGTGGTGATCAGCCGGCCGCGGTCCATGACCACCAGGTCGGTGCAGCTCTGTTCGACCTCCGCCAGCAGATGGCTGGAGACGATGACGGTCCGCCCGGCGGCGGCGTACCGGATCATCACCTCGCGCATCTCGCGGATCTGCGGCGGGTCGAGCCCGTTGGTCGGCTCGTCGAGGATCAGCAGGTCGGGCAGGCCCAGCATCGCCTGGGCGATGGCGAGTCGCTGCCGCATGCCCTGCGAGTAGGTGCGCACCGCGCGGTCCAGCGCCTCGCCGAGTCCGGCGATGGCCAGGGCCTCGTCCAGGTGCGCGTCGGCCTCGGGCCGGCCGGTGGCCTGCCAGTAGAGCCGCAGGTTGGCCCGCCCGGTGAGGTGCGGGAGGAAGCCCGCGCCCTCGACGAAGGCACCGACCCGGGACAGCACCGGCGCACCCGGCCGCACCAGGTGGCCGAAGATCCTGATCTCGCCGGCGTCGGGCCGGATCAGGCCCATCAGCATCCGCAGGGTGGTGGTCTTGCCCGCGCCGTTGGGGCCCAGCAGACCGAGCACCTGGCCCTGCTCCACCCGGAAGCCCAGGTCCTTGACCGCGTACCGGTCGGCGGCGCCCTTGTACCGCTTGCTGAGTCCGGTGATCTGCAGCGGCACCCCGCCCAGCACCGGGTCGTACGCCGCGCCCCGCTCCGCCCGCGCCCGGCGCCGGAGCCGGGGCAGCAGCAGCACGGCCGCCGCCACCGCGACGGCGACCAGCGGCAGCACCCAGGTCCGCGACGGCAGCGGCGCGGCCTCGGTGACCAGCCCGTCCACGGTCGGCAGGGTCAGCGGTCCGGTGACGGCGGCCCGGTAGGTGGCCGGTTCGGCGGGTGACGCGTACGCGAGGTCGGTCGAGGCGAGCACCAGCCTGAGCCGGTGCCCGGAGTCGAAGGTGTGGTCGACGGTGGGCAGCCCCACCGTGACGGTCCGCCCGTCGGGCCCGTCCGCGCCGGTCACCCGGAGCGGGGCGGACAGCTGCTGCGGCAGGGTCTGCTTGCCGTCCGGGGCGACGTCGTACAGCTTCGCGAAGAGCACCGCGTCCGGGCGGTCCGCCCGGACCCTGATCGGGACGGTGGGCCGGCCGGTCAGGTGCACCGAGGCGTCCAGCGGCTCCGACTCGAAGGCGGCGAACTGCCCGGGGAAGTCCAGGGAGACCGAGGCACCGAGTGCGGCGGCCTGGCTGAGCGCGCCGATACCCGGCAGCGCGGAGATGTTGGGCGGGGCGCCGCCCGGCGGGTTGGCGAAGGCCTGCTCGCCGTCGGCGGAGGGACCGGTCAGCCGGTACTGCCGCGAGCCGGTGCCGCCGAGCCCGGGGTAGGCCTCGGCCGTCGCCCCACGCAGGACCGGCTGGAAGCCGGTGGAGTCCACCCCACCGGTCCGGGTCACCCGGAACGCCGCCCCGGTACCGCCGTCACCCTGCGAGGCGTCGCCGTCCTTCGGGGCACCGTCCCCCTTCGGGGCATCGCCGCTCGCAGCGCCGCCGCCCTTCAGGTAGCGGTCGAACCAGGCACCCACCCGGGCGTCCACCCGTTCGCTGGTGTCGGTCGCACCGTCGTGCCCGCCGGCGAACCAGTCCACCGCGACGGGGGCGCCGTTGGCCGCCACCGCACGCGCGATCGCGTCCCCCTGGTCGAGCGGGAACAGCGAGTCCTGCTGTCCCTGGACGACCAGCGTCGGCACCTTCAGCCGGTCCGCGACCGAGGACGGGCTGGACCGGTCCAGCAGCGCGACCGCCTCCGGGTCGGCGTGCCCGGTGGTGGCCACCCGGTCGTACATCCGGCACAGCTCCTCCAGGAACCGTCCGCAGCCGACCTGCCCGGCCCCCTCCGACGCCACCGACGGCCGGGCCGCGCCCCCCGACGGACCGAGGTCGCCCGCCGATCCGGTGGTGAAGAAGATCCCGGCCCACAGCTTCTTGAACACCCCGTCGACCGCGCCGGAGCCCTGCACCCCCTGCGGGAACAGCGCGTCGGCCAGGTTCCACCAGGTGATCTGGCTGGCCACCGCGTCGATCCGGCGGTCGTACGCCGAGCCGAGCAGCGCCACCGCCCCGCCGTAGGAGGCGCCGGTGATGCCGACCCGGGGGTCGCCGGGTCCGTCGAGGCGTACCTCGGGCCGCTGGGCCAGCCAGTCCACCAGGCGCTTGACGTCCTCGACCTCGCGGTCCGGCGCGTTCAGCCCGATCTTCCCGCCGGAGCGTCCGAAGCCGCGTGCCGACCAGGTGAGCACCGCGTACCCCTGCCGGGCCAGCTGCTCGGCCCGTTCCCGCTCGCCCTCCTTGGAACCGCCGAAGCCGTGGCCGAGCAGGACGGCCGGGCGCGGGCTTTCCCCGGTCGTGAAGAAGGAGGTGTCCAGCTGGACCACCTGCTGGCTGCCGGGTGTCTCGGGCATCGCGAGGAAACGATCCTCCTGCCGGACCGCCTGTTCCCCACCGGCGGCCACGGCCGCCGTACCCACGCCGGCCACCACCACCAGGGCCACCGCACCCGCCAGCAGTCTCCGTCCGGCCGCCGTACCGCGACCGCGCCACCGGCGCCACGCCCCACCGAGCTCCATGGTCCGTGATCGTAGCCGCCGCTCGGGTAGGCGGCTGATAAGAGCGCCCCGGCCCGGCCCCGCGCAGGCCCGACAGGCCCGACAGGCCCGCCAGATCGAAAACCGGGCGGGCCCGCCGAAGCGGACCCGCCCGAAGCCTCACGAACCCACCCGGAGGGCAGCCCTACAACACCCGGGTCATCGTCCGGTGCGGGATCCCGGCGTCGTCGTAGACCCCGCCCTCGGCCACGTACCCGAGCCGCTCGTAGAACCCCAGCGCCTGCACCTGTGCGTGCAGCTCCACCTCACGCGCCCCGCGCAGGCGTCCGGCCGCCTCCACGGCGCGCACCAGCTCCGCTCCGAGCCCGGTGCCCCGGGCGGCCCCGACCACCGCGAGCCGGCCGAGCAGTACCCGCCCCTCGGTCCCCCCGGTCAGCCCGAGCGCCTGCTCGCCGAAGATCAGCCGGGCCGTCCCCCACGGCTCCCCCGCCGGCCCGACGGCCAGCAGGTGCTCCGAGGTGGCGTCCAGCTCGTCGTACTCCAGCTCCTCCGGCACGCCCTGCTCCTCGACGAACACCGTCCGCCGGACGCCCCGGACCAACGCGAGGTCGTCCTCCCCCTCGGCGATCCGGATCCGTGCCGCGAAAGCGCTCATGCCGGCCGCCTCAGCTCTCGGACGAGATGATGTCGAGCGACTTCCGCAGGTCGGCCGGGTACTCGCTGGAGAACTCCACCCACTCGCCGTCCGCCGGGTGCTCGAAGCCGAGCGAGACGGCGTGCAGCCACTGACGGGTGAGGCCGAGCCGCTTGGCGAGCGTGGGGTCGGCGCCGTAGGTGAGGTCGCCGACGCAGGGGTGGCGCAGTGCGGACATGTGGACGCGGATCTGGTGGGTGCGCCCGGTCTCCAGCTTGATGTCCAGCAGCGAGGCGGCCCGGTAGGCCTCGATCAGGTCGTAGTGCGTGACGGACGGCTTGCCCTCGCGGGTGACCGCCCACTTCCAGTCGGAGCTGGGGTGGCGCCCGATCGGGGCGTCGACGGTGCCGCTGAGCGGGTCCGGGTGGCCCTGGACCAGCGTGTGGTACTTCTTCTCGGTGATCCGGTCGTGGAACTGCCGCTTGAGGTCGGTGTAGGCGCGCTCCGACTTGGCGACGACCATCAGCCCGGAGGTGCCGACGTCGAGCCGGTGCACGACGCCCTGGCGCTCGGCGGCGCCCGAGGTGGAGATCCGGTAGCCGGCCGCGGCGAGGCCGCCGATCACGGTGGGGCCGGTCCAGCCCGGGCTGGGGTGCGCGGCGACCCCGACCGGCTTGTCGACGAGCACGATGTCCTCGTCGTCGTGGACGATGCGCATGCCCTCGACGTGCTCGGCGACGATCTGCACGGGTGCGGCGGGGGCGGGGATCTCGACCTCCAGCCAGGAACCGGCGGTGACGCGGTCCGACTTGCCGGCGACGGCGCCGTCGAGCGTCACCTTGCCGTCGGCGGCCAACTCGGCGGCCTTGGTCCGGGAGAAGCCGAACATCCGGGCGAGGGCGGCGTCGAGACGCTCGCCTTCGAGGCCGTCGGGTACGGGGAGGCTGCGGATCTGCGCTGCGGTACTCACCCGTACGAGTATGCCGGACGCGGGGGCCACCCCTTACGCGGCCGGTCCGCCGCCCTACTCGGCCGGGTCCTCCGCGCGCTCGCCCTTGGACCCCTTCTCCGCCGGCTGGTGGACGGTGCCGTCGGGGTTGCTGCCCCGGAAGGAGAGCAGGACGACCAGGATGCCGCCGCAGACGATCGCCGAGTCGGCGAGGTTGAAGACGGCGAAGTGCTGGACGGAGATGAAGTCCACGACGTGCCCGCGGAACACGCCGGGCGAGCGGAACAGCCGGTCGGTGAGGTTGCCGAGGGCTCCGCCGAGCAGCAGCCCCAGGGCGATCGCCCACGGCAGGCTGTACAGCCGCCGGGCGATCCGCCAGATCACCACGATGACGGCCGAGGCGATCATGGTGAAGACGACGGTGAGCGCCTGCCCCATGCCGAAGGCGGCGCCGGAGTTGCGGATCACCTGGAAGGTCACCACGTCGCCGATCACCTTGATCGCCGCGTGGTTCTCCAGCCGGGCCACCACCAGCAGCTTGCTGCCGAAGTCGATCAGGAAGGCCAGGAGCGCGACCACCAGCAGCACGCCGATCCGGCGGCGCCCCTTCGACGCCTCCTGCCCCGGCTCCGCCCCGTCGACGGCACCGACCGCGGTGGCCCCGACCGCCGCAGTACCGACCGCAGTCGCCCCGGCCGCGGTGGCCCCGAGACCGGTGGCCCCGACCGCGGTGGCACCGGCGGGTGCGACCCCGACGGCCGTGGCACCGGGGGCTTCGGCGGGGACGGCGGAGGTACGCGTCTCACCGGACTCGGTCACGGTCTCCGCCACGGCTTCGGCGGGCGTCGGGACGGACTCGTCCCGCGTCTGGGGGGAACCTTGCGTACTGATGATCCGCTCCGCTGCCGTGACGTGGGTGGGCCGGGGAACGCCCGACCTCCGACAGATCAGGCGACGTTACGGGGTCGAGCCTACGGCAAGCCCGACCCCCCGCGTCGCCCCGGTCAGCGGCGTTCCTGCTTGGCCTTGCACTGGACGCAGAGCGTCGCCCGCGGGAAGGCCTGCATCCGCGCCTTGCCGATGGCCTGGCCGCAGGACTCGCAGGTCCCGAAGCCGACGCCCTCCAGCCGGGCGAGCGCGTGCTCGGTCTGGGCGAGGCTGTCACGGGCGTTGTTGGCCAGCGCCACCTCGCTCTCCCGCGAGATGTTCTTGGTGCCGGCGTCCACCTGGTCGTCGCCGGCGCCGTCGTTGGAGTCGCGCATCAGGCCGGTGATGGCCGCCTCGGCCGCGTCGATCTCGTGCTGCAGCCGCTCCAGCTCGCTGATCAGCTCGGCGTGCAGCTCGTGCACCTCGTTCGAGGTCCACGGGTCCTCGCCGGGGCGGACGGGCAGCTCCGCCGGATCGACCGACTCGGCGCCGCCGGTGGCCCGGACGGCCCCGTTCTGGGCCGGCGTGCGGGTGCGGCCGGGGGCCACGAGAGCGGTGTCGGTGGTGTTCTTTCGCCGTGCGGTAGTGGTCACGGTCCCCTCCCCTGGATCGCCTGCCACGGCCTTGCGTGTCCGCTTGGTGGCGGTACCCGCGCCGGTTGCCTTCTCAGCCATGGCTTCGACCCCATCTACGAACGAATCGAGCCGCCGGTTCCCGGCGGCCTCCAGTGCCGGAACGATAATCCCGATCAAAAACGGTCACAACATGACATACCGACGCCTCACAATGATCCCACCCGGGCAGCCGTCACAGGCGCCACGCCCATGCGCCGACCAGAGTTGTGCCCCGTACGCCCCCGCCTAACCACCCCCGGACGCCGCACCGGAGGCCCCGCCCCCACGACGCCCGGGGCGCCCCGGGGCTCCGGGGGCGCCGCCCCCGGCCCGCCCCCGGCCTGACGCCGAGGCCCTCCGGACCCGCCCCGGACAGGTGGCCCGAAACGACTTGCGGCGGGCCGATACACTGAGCCTGCAAGGCGCAGATGGGGACGAGTACCGCAGTACGCAGCCACCAGCGACCCGGGGACGGTGCGAGCCCGGGGGTGTGCACGGCGCGAAGATCACCCCGGAGCCGCCGGAAGAACGGCCCGCGATTCCCGTCGCACCGGCCCGTAGACCCGGCAGCAAGCCCAAACAAGAGGGCCGCACGCACCACCGCGGCCAAGGAGGGTGGTACCGCGGGACGGCATGCCGTCTCGTCCCTCCGTCGGATCCCGTCCACGCATCCGTCGGAGGTAGACGCCCGCGATGAGTACCTACAACCCCGTCCCCGCCCAGGTCGACCTGCCGGTCCTCGAACACCAGATCCTCTCCTTCTGGCAGGACAACAAGGTCTTCCAGCGCAGCCTGGAGCAGTCCGAGGGCCGCCCCGAGTGGGTCTTCTACGAGGGCCCGCCCACCGCGAACGGCATGCCCGGCGCCCACCACATCGAGGCCCGCGTCTTCAAGGACGTCTTCCCGCGCTACCGGACGATGAAGGGCTACCACGTCGCCCGCAAGGCCGGCTGGGACTGTCACGGCCTCCCGGTCGAGCTGGCCGTCGAGAAGGAGCTGGGCTTCTCCGGCAAGCAGGACATCGAGGCGTACGGCATCGCCGAGTTCAACGCCAAGTGCCGCGAGTCGGTGACCCGCCACACGGACGCGTTCACCGAGCTCACCTCGCGCATGGGCTACTGGGTCGACCTCGACCAGGCGTACCGCACCATGGACCCGTCCTACGTGCAGTCCGTCTGGTGGTCGCTCAAGCAGATCTTCGACAAGGGCCTGCTGGTCCAGGACCACCGGGTCGCCCCCTGGTGCCCGCGCTGCGGCACCGGCCTCTCCGACCACGAGCTGGCGCAGGGCTACGAGACCGTCGTCGACCCCTC
Organism: Kitasatospora sp. NPDC127035; assembly: GCF_042726075.1. Lineage (NCBI taxonomy): Bacteria > Bacillati > Actinomycetota > Actinomycetes > Kitasatosporales > Streptomycetaceae > Kitasatospora > Kitasatospora sp. NPDC127035. The sequence goes on from NZ_JBHXDN010000049.1 coordinate 74,314, forward strand.
GGTCTTCGTCCGCTTCCCGCTGACCGGCGGCCCGCTGGCCGGCCGCGCCGCGCTGCTGGTCTGGACCACCACTCCGTGGACCCTGGTCTCCAACACCGCCGCCGCCGTCCACCCCGACGTCACCTACGTGGTGGCCACCGACGGCACCGAGCAGCTGGTGGTCGCCGAGCCGCTGCTGGCCAAGGCCCTCGGCGAGGGCTGGGAGCCGACCGGGGAGTCCTTCACCGGCGCCGAGATGGAGCGCTGGGCCTACCGCCGCCCCTTCGACCTGGTCGCGATCGAGAACGCGCACTACGTCCTCAACGCCGACTACGTCACCACCGAGGACGGCACCGGCATCGTCCACCAGTCCCCCGCCTTCGGCGCGGACGACCTCGCGACCTGCCGCCGGTACGGCCTGCCGGTGGTCAACCCGGTGCTGGCCGACGGCACCTTCGCCCCCGAGGTCCCGCTGGTCGGCGGCCAGTTCTTCAAGAAGGCCGACGAGGCGCTGGTCGCCGACCTCAAGGAGCGCGGCCTGCTCTTCCGCCACCTGCCGTACGAGCACAGCTACCCGCACTGCTGGCGCTGCCACACCGCGCTGCTCTACTACGCGCAGCCGTCCTGGTACATCCGGACCACGGCCGTCAAGGACGCCCTGGTCCGCGAGAACGAGGCCACCAACTGGTACCCGGAGAACGTGAAGCACGGCCGCTTCGGCGACTGGCTGAACAACAACGTCGACTGGGCGCTCAGCCGCAACCGCTACTGGGGCACCCCGCTGCCGATCTGGCGCTGCGAGGAGGGCCACCTCACCTGCGTCGGCTCGCTGGCCGAGCTCTCCGAGCTGACCGGCACCGACCAGAGCGGCCTCGACCCGCACCGCCCGTACATCGACGAGGTCACCTTCGCCTGCCGTGACTGCGGCGGCACCTCGACCCGGGTGCCCGAGGTGATCGACGCCTGGTACGACTCGGGATCGATGCCCTTCGCCCAGTACGGCTACCCGTACCAGAACAAGGAGCTGTTCGAGCAGCGCTACCCGGCGCAGTTCATCTCCGAGGCGATCGACCAGACCCGCGGCTGGTTCTACACGCTGATGGCCGTCGGCACCCTGGTGTTCGACAGGAACGCGTACGAGAACGTCGTCTGCCTGGGCCACATCCTGGCCGAGGACGGCCGCAAGATGTCCAAGAACCTGGGCAACATCCTGAAGCCGATCCCGCTGATGGACCAGCACGGCGCCGACGCCGTGCGCTGGTTCATGGCCGCCGGCGGCTCCCCCTGGTCGGCCCGCCGGGTCGGCCACGGCACGATCCAGGAAGTGGTCCGCAAGACCCTCCTCACCTACTGGAACACCGTCGCCTTCCAGGCCCTGTACGCCCGGACGTCCGGCTGGGCCCCGTCCGCGGGCGACCCGGCCCCGGCCGACCGCCCGCAGCTGGACCGCTGGGTGCTCTCCGAGCTCAACACCCTGGTCCGGGAGGTCGACGCGTCCTTCCAGGCGTACGACACCCAGCGGGCCGGCAAGCTGCTCTCCGGCTTCGTCGACGACCTCTCCAACTGGTACGTCCGCCGCGGCCGCCGCCGCTTCTGGCAGGGCGACGCGGCCGCGCTCGCCACGCTGCACGAGGCGCTGGAGACGGTGACCCGGCTGATGGCCCCGCTGACCCCGTTCATCACCGAGCGGGTCTGGCAGGACCTGGTCGTCCCGGTGGTCCCGGACGCCCCGGCCTCGGTCCACCTGGCCACCTGGCCGGAGGCGGACGAGTCGCTGATCGACGCCGACCTCTCGCGCCACATGACGCTGGTCCGTCGTCTGGTCGAGCTGGGCCGGGCGACCCGCGCCGAGTCCGGCGTGAAGACCCGTCAGCCGCTCTCCCGCGCGCTGGTCGCCGCCCAGGGCTGGGAGGAGCTGCCCGCCGACCTGCGCGCGCAGATCGCGGAGGAGCTCAACGTCTCCACCCTGGAGTCGCTCGCGGCCGGCTCCGCCGACCGGACCGGTGGCGGCTCGCTGGTCGACACCACCGCCAAGGCCAACTTCCGTGCGCTGGGCAAGCGTTTCGGCAAGGGCGTGCAGGACGTCGCCAAGGCGGTGGCCGCCGCCGACGCCGCCCGGCTCGCCGCCGAGCTGCGGGCCGGGGGCACCACCTCGGTCGAGCTGGACGGTGAGACCGTCACGCTCTCCCCCGACGAGGTGATCATCACCGAGACCCCGCGCGAGGGCTGGGCCGTCGCCAACGAGTCCGGTGCCACCGTGGCCCTCGACCTGGCGATCACCCCCGAGCTGAAGCGCCTCGGCGTCGCCCGTGACGCGATCCGGCAGATCCAGGAGGCCCGCAAGAACTCCGGCCTGGACGTCGCCGACCGGATCGTCCTCCGCTGGCGCGCCACCGACGACGAGACCGCCGAGGCGATCGCTGAACACGGTTCCCTCGTCGCGGAGGAGGTCCTCGCGACCGACTTCGCCGCCGGCGCGGCCGACTGGGAGTCGGACACCTTCTCCGACGAGTCCCTCGGATTCGCCTTCCAGCTGCGCAGGGCCTGACCGAACGACCCGGAGCCGCCGCCGCCCCACCCGGGGGC
>NZ_JBHXDN010000050.1:0-76498 GCF_042726075.1 Kitasatospora sp. NPDC127035
CGGGTGGGGGAGGTGTTCGGTCCGAAGGCGGATGCGGCGTGGTATCTGCACGAGGCGACGCGGGGGTTGGGTCTGGCGGCGTTCGTGTTGTTCTCCTCGGGTGCGGGGGTGTTCGGGAGTGCGGGTCAGAGTGTGTACGGGTCGGCGAACGCGTTCCTGGACGGGTTGGCGCGTTCGCGGCGGGCGGAGGGTTTGCCGGGGATTTCGTTGGCGTGGGGGTTGTGGGCCGAGGCGAGTGGTCTGACGGGTCATCTGGGGGAGGAGGGCCGGGCGCGGTTGAAGCGTGGTGGTCTGTCGGCGATGGCGTCGGGTGAGGCGTTGGCGTTGTTCGACGCGGCGTTGGGTTCGTCGGAGGCGGTGTTGGTGCCGACGCGGTTGGACTGGGGGGTGTTGCGGTCGCAGGCGGCGAGTGGTGAGTTGAACCCGTTGCTGCGCGGGCTGGTCCGCACTCCCCGCCGCACCGCCACCACCACCACCACGGCCGACGACGCGGCCGGCTTCGCCGTCAGGCTGGCCGCGCTGCCGGAACGCGAGCAGCACCGCGAACTCCTCGACCTGGTGCGTTCGGCCGCCGCGGCCGTCCTCGGGCACCCGTCCAAGAACGCCGTCGCCGCCGCCCAGGCGTTCAAGGAGACCGGGTTCGACTCGCTCGGCGCGGTGCAGCTGCGCAACCGGCTGGCCCGGGCGACCGGCGTCCGGCTCCCGGCGACGCTGGTCTTCGACCACCCGACCCCGCTCGAACTCGCCCGTCACCTGCGGTCCGAGCTCCTGCCGGAGCCGGAGGCCGGAGCCGCCGCCGGGGGCACCGTGCCGCCGGCCGGCCCGGCTCCGGAGCTCCCGCCCGCGGACGGGCCCGCCATCGCCGACCTGGACATCGACGGTCTCGTCGCCCGCGCGCTGCGCGGCCGTGGCTGACCGTCCCCCGATCCCGCGCTCACCGCTCCTTCCCGAAAGGCTGACATGACTACCACCATCGACGGCGCGGCCGCCTCCGACCAGACGGCGAGGCTGGTCGCGGCGCTGCGGGCCGCACTCCAGGACAACGAGCAACTCGCCTCCGAGAAGGCAAAGTTGGAGGCGGCGGCCACCGAGCCGATCGCCATCGTCGGGATGGCCTGCCGGCTCCCCGGCGACGTCTCCTCCCCGGCCGAGCTGTGGCAGCTGGTCGCCGACGGCCGTGACGGCGTGGCCGAGTTCCCCGAGGACCGCGGCTGGGACCTCGACGGGCTGTTCGACCCCGACCCGGACCGGGCGGGCCGCTCCTACGTCCGCGAGGGCGGGTTCCTGCGCGGCGCCGCGGACTTCGACGCCGCCTTCTTCGGGATCTCGCCGCGCGAGGCGCTCGCCATGGACCCGCAGCAGCGGCTGCTGCTGGAGACGTCCTGGGAGGCCCTGGAGCGGGCCGGCTTCGACCCGGCGGACCTGCGCGGCACGCCGGTCGGCGTCTTCTCCGGCGTGATGTACCACGACTACGCCACCGGGCTGCGGAGCGTGCCCGAGGGGCTGGAGGGTTTCCTCGCCACCGGGACCTCGGGTTCGGTGGCCTCGGGCCGGGTCGCGTACACCCTCGGCCTGGAGGGGCCCGCGATCACCGTCGACACCGCCTGCTCCTCCTCCCTGGTCGCTGTCCACCTGGCTGCCCAGGCCCTGCGCAACGGCGAGTGCGTGCAGGCCCTGGCCGGGGGCGTCGCGGTGATGTCCCAGCCGTCGCCGTTCGTGGAGTTCTCCCGGCAGCGCGGCCTCGCGGTCGACGGCCGGTGCAAGGCGTTCGCCGACGCGGCCGACGGAACCGGCTGGGCGGAGGGTGTGGCCGTCCTGGTGCTGGAGCGGCTGTCGGACGCGCGGCGGCTGGGTCACGAGGTGCTGGCCGTGGTCCGGGGCTCGGCCGTCAACCAGGACGGTGCGTCGAACGGTCTGACCGCGCCCAACGGCCCCGCCCAGCAGCGGGTGATCCGGGCCGCGCTCGCCAACGCCCGGCTGACCGCGGCGGACGTCGACGCGGTCGAGGGCCACGGCACCGGCACGCCGCTCGGCGACCCGATCGAGGCACAGGCGGTGCTCGCCACCTACGGCCGGGGCCGCCCGGCCGAACAGCCGCTCTGGCTGGGCTCGTTGAAGTCGAACCTCGGGCACACCCAGGCGGCTGCCGGGGTCGCGGGCGTGATCAAGATGGTGGAGGCGCTGCGGCACGGTGTGCTGCCGAAGACCCTTCACGTGGACGAGCCGACCCGGCAGGTCGACTGGTCGGCCGGTGAGGTCAGGCTGCTGACCGAGGCCCGGCCGTGGCCCGAGCTGGACCGCCCGCGCCGGGCCGCCGTCTCGGCCTTCGGCGTGAGCGGCACCAACGCCCACGTGATCCTGGAGGAGGCGCCCGCGCCGGAGACGCCCGAGGCGCCGCACGCCCCGGAGGCACCGGAGGTCTCCGCGGCCCCGGACGCCCCGGCGCGCGCCGTCCCGGCCGTCCCCTGGCTGGTGTCCGCCGCCTCGGCCGTCGCCCTGCGTGCCCAGGCCGAGCGGCTGCTCGACTACGCCGACGCGCAGGGCCCGGACCAGACGGCTGCCGCCCGCGCGCTCGCCGAGGCCCGGGCGCTCCTGTCGCACCGCGCCGTCGTGGTGGCCGACACGCTGGACGGCCACCGCGGCGGACTGGCCGCGCTCGCGGGCGACGCCGCCGCACCCGGCCTGGTCACCGGCACGGCGGACGTCGCCGGCGAGACCGTCTTCGTGTTCCCGGGTCAGGGTTCGCAGTGGGTGGGGATGGGCCGGCGTCTGTCGGCCGAGTCCCCGGTGTTCGCCCAGGCCCTGGCGGAGGTGGAGGGTGCGCTGAAGCCTTATGTGGACTGGTCGTTGATGGATGTGGTGAATCAGGTGCCGGGTGCCGCCTCGTTGGAGCGGGTGGATGTGGTGCAGCCGGTGTCGTTCGCCGTGATGGTGGGTCTGGCGCGGGTGTGGGGTTCGTTGGGTGTGGTGCCGGACGCGGTGGTGGGGCATTCGCAGGGTGAGATCGCGGCGGCGCATGTCGCGGGGATCCTGTCGCTGGAGGACGCCGCCGCCGTGGTGGCGCTGCGTTCGCAGGCGATCGCGCGGGGTCTGGCGGGTCGTGGCGGCATGGTGTCCGTGGGCCTGCCCTACGGGCGGGTGGCCGACGGTCTGCCGGCCGGTGTGGAGGTGGCGGCCGTGAACGGGCCGTCGTCCGTGGTGGTGGCCGGTGACCCGGACGCGCTGGACACGCTGGTGGCCGGCTTCGAGGAGCAGGGTGTGCGGGTGCGGCGCGTCCCGGTGGACTACGCCTCCCACACGTCCCACGTCGAGTCGATCGAGGAGGAACTCGCCGAGCTCCTGGCCGCGGTGAGGCCCCGGCCCGCCGCGGTCCCGTTCCTGTCGACGGTGGAGGGCCGGTGGCTGGAGGGTCCTGAGCTGGACGGCGGGTACTGGTACCGCAACCTGCGGCAGACCGTCCGCTTCGCCGAGGCCGTCGAGACCCTCGCCGCCGCGGAGTACCGCGCGTTCGTCGAGGTCAGCGCCCACCCGGTGCTCGCCCACAGCATCGTCGAGGCGCTGGAGGCGGCCTCCGTGCGCGAGGCGGCCGTCACCGGCACGCTGCGGCGCGACGAGGGCGGGTGGGACCGCGTCCTGCTCTCCGCCGCCGAACTCCACGTCCGGGGGGTGGAGGTCGACTGGTCGGCCTCCTACGCCGGGGCCGGACCCCTCGCTCCCTCCGAACTCCCGACCTACGCCTTCCAGCACCGGCACTACTGGCTGGAGTCGGTGCCCGTGACGACCCACGCAGGAGAATCCCCGATGGACATCGACACCGCCGAGACCGGCACCGCCGCCGAGGCCGAGGAGGCTCCAGGCGCCGCCCTGGCCCGCCGCCTGGCGGACGGCGGCCCGGAGGAGCAGGAAGCCGTCCTGCTCGACGTGGTCCGCACGGAGGTCGCGGCCGTCCTCGGGCACGAGGGCGCCGACTCCGTCGGCACCGACGACGTCTTCTTCGACATCGGCTTCGTCTCGCTGACCGCCGTCGAACTCCGCAACCGCCTCCAGAACGTCACCGGGCTCGAACTGCCGGCCCTGCTCGTCTTCGACCAGCCCACCCCGGGCAGGCTCGCCAGCCACCTCCGTGTCCTGCTCGACGAGCAGCACACCGAAGGGAAGTGACCGCCGTGATCGACGTCGCCGCCTACCTCAAGGCCCTCGACTACGACGGGCCGCTCGTACCCGACGCCGCCACCCTGCGTGAGCTGCACCGGCGCCACCTGATCGCCATCCCCTACGACTCCTCGCTCAACACCGCGCGCGGCGAGGCCCTCTGGGCGGGCGTGGACATCGACGTCGACGCCGTGTTCGACGCCCTCGTCCTCGGCGGCCGGGGCGGCGTCTGCTACGAGCTCAACGGACTGTTCCTCGCCCTGCTCCGCGAACTGGGCTACGAGACCGGGCTCTTCTCGGCCGGGATCCGCCAGGTCGACGACACCTTCGGGCCGGATCTGGAGCACGTCCTCGGCTTCGTGCGGCTGGACGGCGAGTTCTGGCTGGTCGACGTCGGCTTCGTCGGGCCGTCCTACCTGGAACCGCTGCGGGTGGTGCTCGACGAGGTGCAGTCGCAGGGCGGCACCGACTTCCGCATCGTGCGCGCGGACACCGGCCACCACGTCGTCCAGCGCCGCGGCCGGACCGGTGACTGGCGCGCCGTCTACCGCTTCCACCCGGAGCCGCGCGCGTTCGCGGAGTGGCTCGTCCCCTCGCCGGAGCTGGACCGCTTCGCCCGGGCCCTGGCCGGCTCCGGGATCGTGGTCCGCGGCCGGGCCTTCGAGGGTGGCCAGCGGATCCTGATCGGCACCCGGCTGGTGGTCGTCGAGGACGGCACCGAGCGGGTGCGCGGCCTCGCCGACCCCGAGGAGCACGCCCGGGTGCTCGCGGACATCCTGCGGAAGGGCACGGCCGCCGCATGACGACCGCACCCGCCGCCTCCGCCGTACCGGACACCGCACCGGGCCCCGACGCCGGCACCGGGGACACCGGGACCGACACCGACGTCGCGATCGTCGGCTACGGGCCGGTCGGTCAGACCGCCGCGCTGCTGCTGGCCGCCCGCGGCCACCGGGTCACCGTCCTGGAGCGGTTCCCCCGGCCCTACCCGATGCCGCGCGCGGTCTCCTTCGACGGCGAGTCCGCCCGCATCCTCGCCGCCACGGGTGTCGAGGAGGCGCTCGCCGAGTACGTCGAGTCCTCCCGGGACTACGTGTGGCACAACGCCGACGGCCGCACGCTCTTCCGGGTGGACGTGGAGGACGCCGGCCGTTCCGGCTGGCCCGACTCCAGCGCCGTCTACCAGCCGGGCCTGGAGGCCGTGCTGGCCGCCCACGGCGAGCGCCAACCGGGGCTGCGCGTGCTGCGCGGCCACCGGGTGACGGCCCTCGCCGACCGCGGCGAGGCGGTCGCCCTCACCGTCGACGGCCCCGAGGGCGGCACGCTCACCGCCCGGTGGGTGATCGGCTGCGACGGGGCGAACAGCGTGGTGCGCGAGGAGGCCGGGCTCACCGCCACCGACTTCGCGTTCTTCAACGACTGGCTCACCTGCGACGTCGTCCCGCACGACGGCCGGGAGTTCGTCCCCAACAACCTCCAGGTCTGCGACCCGGCCCGGCCGCGCACCGCCGTCTCCGCCGGTCCGGGCCACCGGCGCTGGGAGTTCATGCGGCTCGACCACGAGTCGCCCGAGGAGTTCGGCAGCGAGGCCAACGTCTGGAAGCTGCTCTCGCTGTTCGACATCGGCCCCGGCAACTCCACGCTGCTGCGGCACGCCGTCTACACCTTCCAGGCGCGGTACGCCGACCAGTGGCGGCGCGGCCGGGTGCTGATCGCCGGGGACGCCGCCCACCTCATGCCGCCGTTCGCCGGGCAGGGCATGTGCTCGGGCTTCCGGGACGCCGCCAACCTGGCCTGGAAGCTCGACCTGGTGCTCACCGGCCGGGCGGGCGAGGGGCTGCTCGACACCTACGCCGCCGAGCGGCGCGAGCACGTGCGGCACGCGCTCACCATGTCGATGGACCTCGGGCGGGTCATCTGCCAGAGCGACCCGGCGGCGGCGCGCGACCGCGACACCGTGATGCTGGCCGCGCAGGAGCGCGCCCGGCAGGGCGCGGCGGTCGGCGCCGCGCGCCCGCGCACCCCGGTCCAGCCGCTCACCGCCGGCCTGCGGCACGGCGGCTTCCCGGCCGGCGACCTCGTCGTCCAGGGGCGCGTCACGGCGGCGGGGCGGCCGGCCGGCCGCTTCGACGACGTGGTGGGGCGCGGCTTCGTGCTGCTCACCACCGAACCGCCGGAGACGCTCCTCTCCGCCGAGGACGGCGCCTGGCTGGCGGAGCTCGGCGGTCACGCCGTGCAGGTCGTCGAGGACGGCGGGCAGGAGCCGCCGCCGGGTGCGGTGGGCGACGTCGACGGGGTCTACCTGCCGTACCTGGCGGGAGCGGGGTCGGGGGCAGGTGCGGTCGCGGTGCTGGTGCGGCCCGACTTCTACGTCTACGGCGCGGCGGCCGACCGGACGGCACTGGCCGGGTTGTTCGCCGCGCTCCGCACCGACCTGGGCGTCTGACCCGCCGCCCCGCCACTCCTGAGCCCGCCGGGGACCGCCCGCCGAGCCCGCCCACCCGGGCGGCCCGGCGGGCGCCGCCGTTCCCGCCGCCGCCGCCCGTCACAGTCACCGCCCCCGCACAGCCACCGGTCCCCGCACAGCCACCGGTCCCCGCACAGTCACGGGTCCGGGCGTGCCGGGGCCGGGGCGGACACGCGGACACACGGACGGCCCGTTCCTCGTCCGCGTCGAGGAACGGGCCGTCGGCCTCGGGGTGCCGGGTGGGGCGGGCGGGGCCCGGCCCACCCGGCGGGCGGTGCGCGGTCAGACCGCCACGGGGGTCCGCCGGGCGGGGCGCTCCACCAGGATCTCCGCCACGATCCGCGCCAGGTCGATGCTCTGGCGGCCGTTCAGACGGGGGTCGCAGCCGGTCAGGTAGCGCTCCGGGAGCTGCTCCTCGCGCAGGTCCTCGCGACCGCCGAGGCACTCGGTCACGTCGTCCCCGGTCAGCTCCAGGTGCAGACCGCCCGGGTGGCTGCCCAACGCCCGGTGCACCGCGAAGTAGCCGGTCACCTCGGCGGCGATCCGCTCGAAGCGGCGGGTCTTCAGCCCGGACGCCGACACCTCGGTGTTGCCGTGCATCGGGTCGCAGAGCCAGACCACCGGGTGCCCGGCGGCCTCCACCGCCTCCACCAGCGGCGGCAGGACGTCGGTCACCCGGTCCGCGCCCATGCGGCTGATCAGCGTCAGCCGGCCGGGAGTGCGGTCCGGGTCCAGCGCCTCGGCGTAGGCGACGGCCTGCTCCGGCGTCGTGGTCGGGCCCAGCTTGAGCCCCAGCGGGTTGGCGATCCGCCGGGCCAGGGCGACGTGCGCGCCGTCCAGGTCGCGGGTCCGCTCGCCGATCCACAGGAAGTGGCCGGAGAGGCCGTACCCGTCGCGCACCAGCGGCACCTCGTAGTCGAGCAGCAGTGCCTCGTGACTGGTGAACAGCTCGGTGCGGGTCGCGGCGGACACCGCCTCCAGCACGTCGAGTGCGGCCCCGGCCCCGGCGTACGCGGTGAGCATCCGCTGCGGGTCCGGCGTGCGGGCCCCGGCGGTCGCCGCCTCGCCGTTGACGATGTCGCCCCGGTAGGCGGGCAGGCCGTCCGGCCCCACCGGGCTGGAACGCGGCTTGGCGTACTGCCCGGCGACGCGGCCGAGCGGCACCACGGGCAGCCCCGACGCGACCTCGAACAGCGTCGCGCAGTGCAGCAGGACGTGCAGGTTGGACCGTACGTGCTCGGGGGTGTTCCCGGCGAAGGTCTCGGCGCAGTCCCCGCCCTGGATCACCAGGGCCCGGCCGAGCGCGACCTCGGCCAGCCGCTCCCGCAGCCGGTCCACGGCGGCGCGCTGCACCAGGGGCGGGAGCGCGCCGAGCTCGGTGCGCACCTCCCGCACCCGGTCCGGGTCCGGCCACTGCGGCTGCTGGCCGGCGGCCCGACCGGCCAGCGCCAGGGCGAGCGCGGCGTCTTCGTGCGCCGTCGGTGTCGTGGTCATCGGTGTCATCCCGTCTTCCTCAGGTTGGCCCACAGATCGGCGGGCAGATCCTTGCGTCGGCGGACCCCGAGCTTGCGGTAGACCCGGGTGAGGTGCTGTTCCACGGTGCTGGCCGTGATGTAGAGGCGGCCGGCGATCTCGCGGTTGGTGTAGCCGAGCACGGCCAGTGAGGCGACGCGCCGCTCGGACTCGGTCAGCGCCCCGACCCCGCCCGGGTCCTCGGCGCCGTCGGCGGCCGGGCCGCTCTCGCCGAGGTCCGCCGAGACCGAGAGCAGCTCCTGGGCGAGCGGCTTCATGGCGCACATGTTCGCCACGTGCAGGGCCTGGCGCAGCAGCAGCCGGGCCCGCCGCTTGTTGTTGGTCGCCTGGTGGACGCGGCTGAGGTCGGTGAGCACCCGGACCTGCTCGTACCGGTCGCCGGAGGTCTCGGTGAGGTCGACTGCCTCGGTGAGCAGGGGACCGCGCCGCCCGGGCGGCCCGGCCGCGGCGAGCAGCCGCAGCGCCGGACCGCGGGTGTGCGGGAGGTCGGCGTCGGACCGGCTGAGCTGCTCGTGGACGAGCCGCCAGGCGCGGTCCCGGTTGTCCAGCCGCAGCCACGCGTCGGCCGCGTGGGTGCGCCAGGGCACCACCCCCGCGCCGTCCAGGCCCCAGGTGCGCAGGAGCTCGCCGCAGGACAGGAAGTCGGCGAGCGCGGCGTGGCCGTGCCGGGTCGCCAGGTAGTGGTCGCCGCGGGCGAACAGGTAGTGCAGCCCGTACAGGGTCTGGAACATCGCCTCGCCGACGGCGTGGGTCAGGTGCTTGGCCGCCGACCGGTGCTCGCCCATCCGGCTCTCCGCCATCACCAGCGTGCCCAGCGGCAGGCCCACCGCGATGCCCCAGGCGGTCGGGCTGAGGTGGGTCAGCGCCGCCCGGCTGCTCTCGGCCGCCGTCACCAGCTCGCCGAGCCGGAGCGCCGACTCGCCGTGCGCGGCGGCGTACAGGGCCGTCGCGGTGGGCGCCTCGCGCCGCGCGGCGGCGGTCAGCAGCCGCTGGCTCCAGACCGCCGCGGTGTCGGCGCGCCCGGCCTGGAGCAGCACCCGCAGGGCGAGCAGCGCGGCCTCCTCGGCCCACGCCGTCCGGCCGTGCAGGTGGGCGTCGCGCAGCACCTGCTGGGCGTGGCCGACGGCCTCGGCCGCCCGGCCGCGGGTCAGTGCGCCGGCGAGCGCGGCGGCGGCCTGGAGCTGCGGGTCGATGTCCGGGGCCACCGTGTGCCGGAGGTCGGCGGGCAGGGCCGGGACGCGGCGGCCCCGGGCGAGGCCCGGGTGGGTGTAGGCGAGCCAGGTCTCGACGTCGCGCAGCGCCCCCGTCTCGGCCGGGGTGGCCCGCTGCGCCGGGCCGGTCCGGGACCGCAGCAGGTCCAGGACGGCCACGGCCTCCTCGCCGCGCCCGTGCCAGAGCAGGTGCCGGACGAGGACGAGCGCCTCGGCGAGCCCGAGGTGGCCGGCCCGGACGGCCGCGGTGAGCGGCGCCAGGTGCCGGGCCGCCGTGGACGGGTTGAGCTGCCACTCGGCCTGCACCAGGCGGTGCCGCAGGACGGCCCGGTCGGGTTCCTCGACCGCCTCCTTGTGGGCCAGGCGCAGGCAGGCCACCGCCGTGCGGTAGCGGTTGTCCAGCAGGGCGTGCTCGGCGGCCTCGGTCAGTGCGGCCACCGCCCACGGCATCGGGGCGCGTCCGGCCTCGACCAGGTGCCGGGCCACCTCGGCGGCGGGGCTGCCCGACTCGTAGCACAGCTGTGCGGCCCGCAGCCGGAGGTCGGTCCGCTCGTGCGGGGCGAGGTCCTCCAGGACGGTGGTGCGCGCCGCCGCGGTGCGCAGCCGCCCGTCGCCGTCGAGCAGCCCGGCGGTGGCGAGCGCGGAGCGGATCCGCGCCACGGCGTCGGGGCTCTCCCGCTCGCCCAGGAGGCGCGCCACGTCCTCGTCCGGGGCGTCGTCGCCCAGGACGGCCTGGGCCTGGACGACCCGCAGCACACCGGGCTCGGTGCGGTGCAGGCAGCTCAGCAGGGCGGGGCCGTAGCGCGGTTCGGGGTCGGCCCGGTCGAGGTGCTCCTCCACGAGGGCGTGCAGCAGCAGCGGGTTGCCGCCGGCGACGTCGACCAGTTCGGGGCCGCTGTGCCGGGCGGACTCCTCGCCGAGCCCTTCGGTGACCAGGCGCAGCGCGCCGGCCCGGGAGAGCGGGGCCAGTGCGAGGCGGTGGACGTGCGGGTGGCGGAAGAGCTCGGCGTGCAGCCGGCGGCGCGCGGGCCACGGCGTGCTGCCGTCGGTGAGCACCAGCAGGACGCGGCTCTGCGGCAGGTGCCGGACGAGGTGGCGCAGGAAGTGCAGTGACGCCTCGTCGGCGTGGCCGATGTCCTCGACGCAGATCAGCACCGGGTTGTCCGCGGCGGCTGCGAGCAGCGCGGCGGTGAGGTCGCGGCAGGCGCGCAGCAGCTTCGGCGGGGGCGGGCCGGCCGGGTCGGGGCCGTGTGCGGTGTCGCTCGGGTCGGCGAGGACGGCCGGGTCGGCGAGGGCCGCCAGCCGTTCGGCGTGCCCGGCCGGCCAGGCGGCGGAGCGGGCGATCCGGTCGGCGACGCCGAAGGGCAGGTCCCGTTCCTGGGCGGAACAGTCGGCGCTGACGACGAGGACCCCGCGGTCGGCGGCCCGGGCGGCGAACACCCGCAGCAGCTCGGTCTTGCCGCTGCCGAGGGGGCCGTCGACGAGGGCCGCCCGGCCCGCCCGGCCGAGACACTCGGTGAGCAGGTGGTCGAGTCGGTCGATGTGCGCGTCACGTTCCAGCAGGGAAGGCACCGGGTACCCCCGACCTCATCTCTTGTAGGCGTTCGGCCGTCGGTCGCCGACGGCTCCCCGGGGAGGTGGCGGCGGTCGCCCCTCCCGGTCGGACCCATCATGGGGACTTCCCGCCCATCGGCGGGGAACTGACCGCCCATGAGCGGGGCACTGCCGCCGTTCTGCGGCGCGGGGCGGCGAAATGCCCGGGCTGGTCACCGACGCGGGTTGTCGACCGGTATGCCGGATTGGAGTTGACGTGCTGTCAATGGAGAACTCCGGGCGCCCTGATGTACCATCGGGAACATATTTGTGGAATGGTGCTTTCCGGATTTACCGCGAGTCGAGGGGGCAGGGTGCGATTCAACGTTCTGGGGCCGCTGGAAGTGCTCTCCGACGGTGTCGAGGTGCCTGTTCGCGGCCTGCAGCAGCGGGCACTGCTCGGTGTTCTCCTTCTCCGCGCGAATAGCGTGGTGGGAATCAACGAGATAATCGCCGCGCTCTGGGGGGACGAGCGTCCGTCCACGGCCCGGAAAATGGTGCAGAACTCGGTGGCCGGTCTTCGCCGTACATTCCAGGCGGTGGGGGATCCGGCGGGCGGGAATGTGGCACTGAATACCATAGTGCCCGGATACACCCTCAGAATCGAGCCGGAACAGCTCGATCTCACCGAATTTCACGAGCTTGTCACATTGGGACGGGCCCGGCTGGCGGCCGGCGAGTGGGCGGAGGCCTCGGGACTGCTGCGCCGGGCCCTGGGCCTGTGGCGCGGACCGGTGCTCGCGGACGTGACCGACGCCGGGCTGACCTGGCCCGAGCTGGCCGCCCTCCAGGGCACCCGGCTCGCCGTACACGAGGACTGCATCCAGGCGGAGTTGGCGATGGGGCGGGACCGCGAGCTGATCGGCGAGCTGGAGACGCTGCTGGAGGCCGAACCGACGAGGGAGCGGCTGGTCGCCCAGCTCATGGTCGTCCTCTACAACTGCGGGCGGCAGCCCGAGGCGCTGGACCGCTACCGGCGCACCCGGGACCTCCTCGCCGACCGCTTCGGCCTGGAGCCGGGCCGCGACCTGCGGCGGCTCCAGCGCGCGATCCTCAGCCACGACCCGGCACTGGCCCTGCGGCTCACCGGCGGCCCCGCCGGCGCGGCCCCGTCCCCCGGCGGGGCCCTGGCGGCCGTCCCGCACCCGGCCCCGGACCCGGACGGGCACCGGACCCCGGCCGCGGCCCCGGTGCAGCGCCGTCCCCGGCCTGCGGCGTCCGCACCGTCGCCGCCCGCCGCCCCGGAGACCCCCGGGGCGCACGCGACGCCCGAACCGGCCGACGGGGAGGCCGCCCCCGTCGCCGAGCACGCCTACCGCCCCTCCTGGGAGCGGGTCGAGCGGCGCCGGGCCAGTGTGGTCATGGTCCGCGCCCGGTGGACGGCCGACGGCGGCGCCGTCGCCCCCGAGCGGATCGACCACGCCACCAAGGAACTGACCGCCGTCATCCGGCGGGAGACCGCGCCGTTCGGCGGCCTCGTGCGCCGCGCCTTCGGGTCGGTGTGGCTGGTCGTGTTCGGCGTGCCCCGGGCCCACGAGGACGACGCCGAGCGGGCCCTGCGCGCCGCCCTCGCCCTGCGGCGGCACTTCGCGTCCCCCGAGCCCGCTCCCGGATCCGCCCCGGCCGGATCCGGGCCCCGCCCCGCCTCCGGGTCCGCGTCCGGTCCCGCCCCCGGCGGTGCCCGGCTCGTCACCCACCTCGTGGTCGGCAGCGGCGAGGTGGTGGTCACCTACGACGACAGCGCGACGGAGCCGGTGGAGGTGACCGGCGAGGTCCTGGACGCCTGCCACCACCTGCTGCTCCAGGTCCCCCGGGGGGAGCTGTGGGCGTGCGCCGCCACCGTCGAGGCCGGCGGCGCGCTCCTCGGCTTCACCCCGGTGGACGGAACCCCCGGCGTCCACCGCCTGGCGACCGAGAGTCCCCCCGCCCCCGGGGCGCCCGGGCACCCCGCCGAACCGCCCTTCCTGGAACGCACCCACGAGCTGAACCTGCTGCGCGGCGCCTACCAGGACACCGTCCGCCGCCAACTGCCCCACCTGATCACGGTGCTCGGCGAGCCGGGCATCGGCAAGACCCGGCTGATCGGGGAGTTCGCCGCCGGGCTGCGCGCCGAGGCGGGGGAGGACGCACCCCGGGTGCTCTACGCCGGCACGCCCGCCTTCGACGCCCACACCTCGTACGAGCCGCTCGCCGGGGTGGTCCGCGCCTACGCGGGCATCCGCCCGGGCGCCCCGGCGGCCGTCGTCGTCCCCGCGCTGACCGCCGTCGTGCGCGGCCTCTTCCCGCACGCCGTCGCCGGGCGGATCGTCACCGCTCTCGCCGCGTGCCTCGGCCTGCCCGCCCCGGCCTCCTCCCCCGAGGGGCCCGGCGGCGGGACCGTCCCCCGGGAGGAGGTCCTCGGCGCGCTGCGCCAGCTGATCGAGGAGGCGGCCGCCGAACGCCCGCTGGTGGTGGTGCTGGACGACCTGCACCGCGCCGCCGGATTCGTCCGGTCCTTCGTCGAGGACCTGACCGTCCGGCTCGGCCCGGTGGCCCTGCTGCTGGTCGCCGGCGCCCGCTCCGAGCTGCTCCACACCACCCCCTCCTGGGGGTGCGCCAAGCGCCGTTCGGCCCTCATGCACGTGGCGCCGCTGTCCACCACGGCCACCGGCACCATCATCGGCGCGGCCTCCGGACGGCGCCGTCCCTCGCCCGCCGACGACCGCCGCGCGGCGCTCGCCGACGGCAACCCGCTGTTCGCGCAGGCCTACGCCCGGGCCGAGGCCGTCGGCGGCGACCCGGCCGTGGCCCACCCCCCGGCCGTCCTCGCCATCGCCGCCGCCCAGCTCGACGACCTCGACCGGACTGCCCGGTCGGTGCTGCGCGACGCGGCCGTCGTCGGCGGGACGCTGTGGCGCGGCGCGGTCGCCGCCGTCAGCCTGCGGGACACCGAGGAGGTGGGCCGCGGCCTGGACAGCCTGGAGTCGCGGGAACTGCTGCGCCGGGTGCGCCGCAGCAGCGTGCCGGGCGACGTCGAGTACGTCTTCCGGTACGCCGTCAGCCGCGACGTCGCGCTGGCCCAGCTGCCGGGCCGCGTCCTGGTCGAGCGTCACCTGCGGGCGGCCTCCTGGGCGGCCCTCCTGGACGTGCCCCGGCCCGCCCTGCTGGCCTTCCACTACGACCGGGCCGTCGCCCTCACCGAGGCCGACGGCGCCCCGGTGGAGGCGATGGAGCGCCGGGCCTGGGAGGCGCTGGTGGGGGCGTCCGCGCGCGCCGCCGCCGCGGGCGACGACGCGCTCGCGGTCAGCTGCCTCGGCCTCGCCCTCGACCGCTGCCCGCCCGGAGAGCCCGAGCGGGTCTGGCTCGCCACCCACCACCGGCGCATCCTGGACAGCCTCGGCGAGCCGGCGTCCCCCGCCCGCCCGGCCCGTGCGCACCGCGCCCTGCCCGCCGCTAGGAGGTGACCCCGGCGGGGACCGGCAGCGACTCGGCGAGCTCCCGCACCCGCTCCAGCGAGCGGATCTTCTCGTCCACGTCGGTGACGTTGTTGGTCACCATCAGCTCGTCCGCGCCGGTGCGCTCCAGGAGGGCCGCCAGGGCGCGGCGGACCTCGTCCGCGTCGCCGACCGCCTGCGTGCTGAGCAGCGCGTCGGCGGCGGCGCGCTCGGCGTCCGTCCACGGGTAGGCCGCCGCCTCCTCCACGGTGGGCAGCGGCGCGGTCGGCGAGGCGCCGTTCAGCCGCAGCACCGGGAAGAGCGCCGGGTACGTCAGCCGGCGGGCCTGCTCCGCAGTCTCGCCGCACACGGTGTAGGCGGTGACGATGGCGTGCGGGCGCTCCGCCCGGGACGACGGGCGGAAGCTCTCCCGGTACGCCCGCAGGGCCTCCTCGGTGCCGCGCGAGTTGAAGAAGTGGTGCGCGAACGCGTACGGCAGCCCGCGCCGGCCCGCGTCCACCGCGCTGCGCACACTGGCGCCCAGCAGCCAGACGCGGGGCGGCTGCGGCGGCTCCGGCAGGGCCTCCAGCCGCTGGTAGACGTGCCCGTCGGGGAAGCCGCCCCCGACGAAGCCGAGCAACTCCTCCAGCGCCGCCGGGAAGTCCTCGTCGGGTGCCCGGCGCAGGGCGTGGGCGAGCACCGGATCCGCCCCCGACCGGCCGATGCCCAGGTCGACCCGGCCGGGGAAGAGCGCGGCCAGCGTCCGGAAGGACTCGGCGACGGCGTACGGCGCGTGGTTGGGCAGGATCACCCCGCCCGCGCCGATCCGGATCCGGGTGGTCCGCTCCCCGAGGGCGGCCAGCAGGACGGCCGGGACGGAACCGGCGATCCCGCGCGAGTTGTGGTGCTCGGCCACCCAGAACCGGGCGTAGCCCAGCTCGTCGGCCGCCGCCACCAGTCGGCGGGTGTCGACCAGGGTGTCGGCCGGGCGCCCGGCGGAGTCGATGGACGAGATGTCGAGGACGGACAGCTGGGTCCGGGAACTGCTGGTCATTCCGGGGTGCTCCTTCTCGCGGTCTTACGCATACCAGGTGGGCCGGGGGACTTCGCCGTGCAGGAGGTGGCGGCCCACCACCCGGCCGCGCCCCGGGTCGTCGTCGTGCACCCGCCGGGCCCGGGTGTCCCGCCAGAAGCGGTCCAGCCCGGCCTCCGCCTCGGCGCCCCCGGCGCCGGCCGCCCCGAAGACGCCCGCGGTGACGGCGTCGGCGGCGGCACCGGCCTGCGCGGCCAGCGCGGCGACCCGGACGGCGTGGTACCCGCGCTCCTCCTCGGTCACCGTGCGGCGGCGGGCGTGCAGGGCGTCCGCCTCGGCGCCGACGGCGTCGGCGAACGCCTCCACCGCCCAGAGCAGGGAGGCGAGTGCGCCGTAGTGCTGCGCCGCGTCCGCCGCGGCGGTCTCGGTCAGCGGCGCCCGCGACCACCGGTCGCGGGTGTGCCCCGCGGCGGCCTCCAGCGCGCCCCGGGTCGCGCCGATCAGCACGTTGGCCTGCGCGAGCTGGAAGGCGGGGGTGAGGAACGTGTTGTACACGCGGGGCACGAAGGTCTTGTCCACGTGGCCGAGCGCCCCGGTCCACGGGATGTCGGCGTGGTCGGCGACGACGGTGCCGGCCGCCAGCGCGCGCAGCCCGAACTCCTCGGCCCCGGGCTCGAAGGTCAGGCCCGGGTGGTCGCTCATCGCGAGCGCGCTGATCGGGGTGTCGCCGTCCTCCAGGAAGCCCTCCAGGATGGTGATGTCCGACACCGGGTGGCCCAGGGCGCGGTCCAGCCGCCCGTGGAAGAGCATGTCGCCGCCGGCGTCCTGGATCACCAGGGGCGCCGACCGGGGCTTCGCGGAGCCGCTGAAGAACCACCGGGCGCGGGCCGCCACCTCGCCGATGTGCTGGATCTTCTCGTCGGTGCCGATGAACTCGGCGATCGACACCCACACGTAGTGGTGCGCGAGCAGCTCGCCGACGGAGGCGTCGGCCGCCGCGACGGTCCGCGCCACCCGGTGCGCGGTGGACCAGTCCTGGCCGCCGCCGCCGTACTCGACCGGGCCGAGCAGGGTCACCAGCCCGGACTCCTTCAGCAGCCGGACCTCCCGCAGCGGGGCGGTGCCCTCGCGGTCGCGCCGGGCGGCGCCGGCCGCCAGCTGGACGGCGACCGCCTCGGCCCGCCGCAGCCACACCTCGGCCCCGTCCACCGCCGGGCCGGCGTGGACGGCGGCGTCGTCGAGGACGCCTGCTGTCGTCGTGTCAGTCATTTTTCCCACTTCGTGACGGGCTCGGTGTCGAGCTTCGTGTCGTGCCTGGTGCGGAGCACCGGGGGGTGGCCGGTGCCCTGGTCGTCCGGGGTGCCCGCGTGTCCGGAGCCGGGCGCGGAGCCCGCCGCGTCCGTCCCGTCCGTCGCGTCCGGCGCGGTGGACGGGGGCAGCCGCAGGACGGCGTCCAGCAGGGCCCGGGTGTAGGGATGGGCGGGGGCCTCGAAGATCCGCTCGGTCTCGCCCTCCTCGACGACCGACCCGCCGCGCATGATCATCACCCGTTCGGCGACCTGCCGCACCACGGCCAGGTCGTGGGTGATGAACAGCAGCGCGATGCCGGTCTCGCGCCGCAGCCGGTCCAGCAGCTCCAGCACCTCCGCCTGCACCGAGACGTCCAGGGCGGACACCGGCTCGTCGCAGACCAGCACCTCCGGGCGGCTCGCCAGGGCCCGGGCGATGGCCACCCGCTGGCGCTGGCCGCCGGACAGCTGGTGCGGCCGCCGGGGGAGGAGTTCCGCCGGGAGTCTGACCTGGGCGAGCAACTCCTCGCACCGCCGGGTCCGCTCGGCGCGCCGCAGCCCCGGCAGCGCCTCGCCGATGATCCGCGCCACGGTGAACCGGGGGTCCGCGGAGGCGTACGGGTCCTGCTGGACGAACTGGAGCGCCGAGCGGCCGGGCCGCCGCTGCCGCTCCGACAGCGCCGACCAGGGCCGTCCGTGCAGCAGGACCTCCCCGGCGTCCGGTCGGGAGAGGCCCATCGCGACCCGCGCCAGCGTGGTCTTGCCCGAGCCGGACTCGCCGACGACGCCCAGCGCCTCGCCCGCCCGAAGGGTGAACGAGACCTCGTCCAGCGCCTTCGGGCCGCCGAGGCCGAAGGACTTCACCAGGCCCCGCCCGGACAGCACCGGTTCGTCCCCGCCGGCGCCCGCCGCCGGCCGGGGCGGACGCGTCGCCGGGCGGCCCGAGGGCACCGCGTCCAGCAGCATCCGCGTGTACGGGTGCTCCGGGGCGGACAGCACCTGCCGGGCCTCCCCGCTCTCCACCACCTCACCGTGCCGCAGCACCAGGATGCGGTCCGCCAACTGCGCCACCACCGCGAGGTCGTGGCTGACCAGGAGCAGGCCCCGGCCCTCGTCCTTGAGCCGGCCGAGCAGCCGCAGCACCTGGGCCTGGACGATCGCGTCCAGCGCCGTGGTCGGCTCGTCGGCGATCAGCAGCGGGGCGTCGGCGGCCAGGGCGGAGGCGATCAGCGCGCGCTGCCGCAGCCCGCCGGAGAGCTGGTGCGGGTACTGGGTGCGCCGGGCCTCAGGCTCCGGCACGCCCACCGCGGTCAGCAGCTCCACCACCCGGGCCGTGCCGCCGTCCGCACCGGCGCCGCCGTGCAGCCGGGCCGCCTCGGCGATCTCGGCGCCGACCGTGCGCAGCGGGTCCAGCGCGGTGAGCGCGTCCTGGAAGACCATGGCGACCTGCCGGCCGCGCACCGCGCGCCACTGCCGCTCGCCGAAGCCGGTGGTGTCGGCCCCGCCGACCTCCAGCGTCCGGGCGCCGACCCGCGCCCGGGTGCCCGCCAGCCCGATCAGGGAGCGCGAGGTGACGGACTTGCCCGAGCCGGACTCGCCGACCAGCGCCACGCACTCCCCGGGGCCGATCGCCAGCGACACCCCGTCCACGGCGGGCCGCGGCGCGCCGGGGAAGGAGACCCGCAGGCCCTCCACCCGGACGAGGTCGCGCGGCGTCCGCCCGGCGGCCGTGGCCTCCCCGGCCGGGGAGGCCACGGTGGCGAACCCGCCCGTCGTCCCCGCCCGGTCCGTCCTCCCCGCCTTGTCCGTCGGATCCGTCGTCCCCGTGGGACCTGTCGTCCTCGCCGTACTCATCGCACCGCCCTGAGCTGGAGACCGCGGCCGATCAGCGTGGTGCAGACCACCACGACCGAGATGGCCAGGCCCGGCGCGATCGAGATCCACCAGGCGGTCTGAAGGAAGTCCTTGCCGTCGGCGACCATCGATCCCCAGTCGGCCTCCGGCGGGACGGGGCCGAGACCGAGCACGCTCAGCCCGGAACCCGAGATGATGGCCGACCCCAGACCGATGGAGGCCAGGACGACCAGCGGTCCGCCGACGTTCGGCAGCACGTGCCGCAGCACCGACCGCCAGGCCGGCACCCCGAGCACCCGCGCCGCCTCCACGAACTCCGAGCGCAGCACCAGCCGCGCCTGGCCGCGGACCAGCCGGGCGTAGTTGGGCACCCCGGCGATGCCGATCGCGATGGCCACGTTGACGGTTCCGCCGCCCAGCAGCGCCACCACGAGCAGAGCGAGCAGCAGCTCCGGGAAGCCCAGCAGCACGTCCACGACCCGCATCAGGACGAAGTCGACGCGCCGCCCGCCGCACCCGGCGACCAGGCCGAGCAGCGCGCCGCCGCCCACCCCGATCACCGTCGCGCCGACGGCGATCAGCACCGACAGCCGGGTGCCGTGGACCAGCCGGGACCAGACGTCCCGGCCGAGCTGGTCGGTGCCGAACCAGTGCGCGGAGCCGGGCGGTTGCAGGGCCGCCGCGACGTCCGTCGCCTCGGGGGCGTGGGTGGCGAACAGGCCGGGGAAGGCCAGCACGACCGCCACCACGACCAGCAGGAGCGGCAGGGCCACCCCCACCGGCGACCGCAGCAGCCCGCCCCGGCGGGCGGCCGCCGCGGCCGGGGGGTCGAGCAGTGCGGTGGCGGTGCTCACGCGGGACCTCCCTCGCGCAGGCGGGGGTCGATCAACGGGTGGAGGAGGTCCACCACGGTGTTGATGACGACGAACGCCGCGCTGGAGATGACCACCAGCGCCGTCACCACCGGCAGGTCGCGCGTGCCGACCGCGTTGGCCAGCACCCGGCCGAGGCCCGGCCTGGTGAAGATGTTCTCCACCAGGACCGCGCCCCCGAACAGGCTGCCCAGCACGAAGCCGGCGAGTGTGGTCAGCGGCAGCAGCGCGTGCCGCAGGGTGTGCCGCAGCAGCACCGCCGTGGCACCGAGGCCCCGCGAGCGCGCGGTGAGGACGAACGGGCGGCCGTCTGCGGTCTCCAGCTCCTGCCGGATGACCTGGGACAGCACCCCGGCCAGCGGCAGCGCCAGCGCCAGCGTCGGCAGCACCAGCGCGGCCGGCCCGTCCGCCCCGATCGAGGGCAGCGCCTGGAACCGGTACGACAGCACCGTCAGCAGGATGATGCCGAGCCAGAACGACGGCATCGAGACCGTCAGCAGCTCGGCCACGCCGGCCGCGCCGCGCACCGCCCGGCCCCGGCCGGCCGTCAGGGTGGCCGCGAGCACCGCCAGCACCAGCGCGGTGACGAGGGCGGACAGGGCCAGCTCGACGGTCGGCCCGACCTGGCTGCCCAGCATCCGCTCGATCGGCTCGTTGAGCTGGTACGACCAGCCGAGGCCGCCGCTCGCCAACTGGGCGAGCTGGCGGCCGTACTGGACGAGCAGCGGGTCGTTCAGTCCGTTCTCGGCGATGATCTGGTCGCGCAGGCCCGGCGTGGCCGCCGCGCCCGGCCCGATCAGTCCGTCCACGATGTCGCCGGGGGCGAGGTGGATGGCGAAGAACGTCACCGTGAGCGTCCCCCACACCACCACGACGCCCGCGGCCAGCCGCCGGGCGACGAACCTCGCCCAGGGCGGCACGGACCGGGCACGGTCGGACACCTCAGGCCACCCCGATGCCGTAGAAGTCCGTGTTGGCGTCGACGTCCAGGACCAGACCGCTCACCTTGCCGTGCTGGGCGACGTCCATGGTGGCGATGTACGCCGGGAACGAGTACGCCTGCTCGACGATCCGCCGCTGCACCTTGCGGTACAGCTCCAGCCGCTGCCCCGCGTCGACGGTCGCCTGGGCCTGGTCCAGCCAGCCGTCGATCTGGCTGTCGCGCACCCGGGCGCCGTTGGCCCCGCCGCCGCCGAACTGGGACTTGGAGTGGTACAGGCTCTGCAGCAGGCTCGGGTCGGAGCCCTGCCAGGCGAAGGCGAAGACGTCGTAGTCGCCCTTGCCGGTGCGCCCGATGGAGCCGGCGGAGTCGAGCGGCACCAGCTTCAGCTCGATGCCGACCTGCTTCAGCGCGTCCTGGATGCCCACGTCGAAGGTGTGGTTCTGGGCGGACACGAAGGTCTGCACGTACGGCTGCTCGACGGTGAACCGCTTGCCGTCCTTGGTGCGGTAGCCGTCCGAGTCCCGCCCGGTGTAGCCGATCTCGTCGAGCAGCCGCTCGGCCTTCTCCTTGCTGAACTCCCAGGCCTTGGCGAGCGAGGCGTCGGCGCCGGGGGTCGAGGGCGCCAGCGGCCCCCAGGCCTGCTCGTACTCGCTCTGGAAGATGCCCTTGACGATGCCGGCGAAGTCGATGGCGTGCCGGGCGGCCTGACGGGCGCGGAGGTCGTCGAAGGGTGCGCGGGCGGTGTTGAGGTAGTACGTGTAGGGCACGCCGGGCACCGCCTTGCGGACCACCTGGACGCCGTTCTGGCCGCGCAGGCCCGCGAGCCGGTTCGCCGGTATCAGTTCGGCGGCGTCGACCTGGCCGGAGGTCAGCGCGCCGACCCGCGAGGCGTCCTCCTTCAGCAGCAGGACGACGATGCTCTCCAGCTTCGCCTGCCCCTGGTGGGCGGCGGTGGGCGGGGCCCACGCGTAGTCGGGCCGGCGCTTGAAGACGGCCTGCTGGCCGGGCGTCACCGACTCGAAGGTGAACGGACCGGTGCCGACGACGAACGGGCCGCCGGAGGAGAGGTCGCCCACGTGGTCGCGCAGCGCGACGGGGGAGTGGAAGCCGAGGAAGGTGCTCCCCACCGCGTTGAGGAGGGAGGCGTGCGGGGCCGTCAGGTGGACGGCCACGGTGCGCGGGTCGATCACCTCGGTGTCCTTGTAGGGGCCGAGCAGGCCCGCCGCCCGCTTGGAGGCCGTCTTGGGCGCCGTGATGTGGTCGAAGTTCGCCTTCACCGCCGCCGCGTCGAACGGCGTGCCGTCGCTGAACGTCACGCCGGTGCGCAGCGTGAAGGTGTAGGTCAGTCCGTCGGGCGACACCGTCCACGACTCGGCCAGCCACGGCTTGACCGTCCCGTCCGGCGCCAGCGAGACCAGCGACTCCAGCACCGGCCGCAGCAGCCGCCCGGTGACGGCGGTGGACGCGGCGTGCGGGTCCCAGCTGTCGGGCTCGACCGCGGCGCCGTAGCGCAGGGTGCCGCCGCCGCTCTTCGCGGAGGGCGGGGCGGAGGAGTCGGAGCAGCCCACGAGGACGGCCGGGCCGATGAGGCCGGCGACGGTGGCGGCAACGGGGAGACGGAGGAATCGACGTCTGCTGTACATGGGTTCTTTCTCGATCCTGCGCGAGGCGGGGGGAACGGTGGGCGGCGTCAGGCCTGCCCGCTCCGCGGGAGGAGGCGATGGCCCCGGCCGCGGACGATGCGACGAGTCTGGTGGCTCCGTCCGGGTCCGATCCCCCTGGCCGTCCCCCTATGAGGGCCCTGACTCCGGGGAGGGGGCCGTTCCGTTCCGGGGGACGCGCTCGGTGTGTTCGGAGGTGCGCGGGTGTGCGTGGCGGTGCGTGGGAGCTCGTGGTGCGGGTGGTGCGGGTGGTTCGGGTGTGGTGCCCCCGGCGTCCCACCCGCCGGGGGCGGTGCGGCCGTTCCGGGGGCCGGAACGGCCGCACCGGGACCGTCAGATCTGCGGCACGGGGGAATCCGCAGACTTGAGGTCCGGTCCGGGAGCGTCCTCGGCACCCTCCGCCGCGGCGGGGGCGGGCTCGGACGCGGGGCTGCGCAGGACGAAGGCGGCCACCAGGACGGCGATGCCCACGAACACGGCGCTGAGACCGTAGGAGAGGTGGAACCCGCCGGTGAGCGCCTCGGCCGGGCTGCGCTGCTCCCCGAGGAGCGTCGCCGTCCGGGAGGCGGCCACCGTGGCGAGCACGGCGGTGCCGATCGAGGCGCCGACCTGCTGGGTGGTGTTCACCAGACCGGAGGCGATACCGGCGTCGTTCGGCGAGTTGACCGACATGGCCTGGCCGATCAGCGCGGGCATGGCCGCACCGAAGCCGAGGCCGAGCAGGACGAACGGCGGGACGATGTCGATGAGGAAGGTGCCGTCGCTCGGCACCCGGGCCAGCAGCGCGAGCGCCGCCGCCACCAGCAGGAGGCCGCCGACCAGCACCTGGCGCGGGCCGAACCGCTGGTTCAGCTTCACCGCGAAGCCGAGTGAGACGACGGCGATGGTGACCGGGGCGGGGAGGAAGGCGAGGCCGGTCTTGAGCGCGTCGTAGCCCAGCACGTTCTGGAAGTAGAGCGCGGTGCAGAACTGGTAGCCGAACAGACCGGCGACCATCAGCACCATGATGGTGTTGGCGCCGGAGACCGACCGCGAGCGGAAGATGTGCAGCGGCAGCAGCGGCTTGTCCGCGTAGGCCTGGCGGACGACGAACCCGGCGAGCAGCGCCAGCGAGCCGGCCAGCAGACCGAGGGTGCGGATGTCGCCCCAGGTGTACTCCTCGGCCTTGATGATCGTGTAGACCAGCAGCATCAGGCCGCCGGTGGCGAGCACGGAGCCGATCAGGTCGGCGCCCTCGCGCAGTCCGAGCCCCTTCGCCCCGGGGACCACCCGCTGGGTCAGGACGAGCGCCGCCAGGCCGATCGGCACGTTGACGTAGAACACCCACGGCCAGCTGAAGCTCTGGGTCAGCACGCCGCCGAGGATCAGGCCCAGGGAGGCGCCCGCGGCCGAGACGAACGCGTAGGCCGCCAGTGCCTTGCCGCGCTCACCGGCGTCGGGGAACAGGGTGATGATCATGCCGAGGACGACCGCCGAGGCGAGCGCGCCGCCGACGCCCTGGACGAACCGGAACACCACCAGCGCCGTCGAGGTGGAGGCCAGGCCGCAGGCCAGCGAGGCGGCCGTGAACAGGCCCAGGCCCCAGGCGAAGACGCGCTTGCCGCCCAGCAGGTCGCCCAGCCGGCCGGAGAGCAGCAGCAGCCCGGCGAAGGCGATGAGGTACGCGTTCACGACCCAGGCCAGGCCCGACTGGGTGAATCCCAGGTCGTTCTGGATGGTCGGCAGGGCGACGGTCACGATGGAGCCGTCGAGGATGATCATCAGGTTGCCGGTGCAGAGGACCCCCAGCGCCAACCAGCGTGACCTGGATGGCTGGAGGGACGGCGGGGCATGCGTGGTCATCGGATTCCTTCGGGGGAATGGCAGGGAGGGGCGCCCGGTGGCGCCCGCGCTCCCTGAGGGCACTTCTTGTTACAGCGCCCATCATGTGTGACCATCAAGTCCACTCGTAAGGAGGCACTTTCATGTTCCAAGGGAACACCGATGTGATCGAGGCGGTCGGAGCCCCGGGCGCCGAGCGTGAGGTGTGCACCGTCCTGGAGGCGCTGAACCGGATCAGCGGCAAGTGGGCGATCGGGATCCTGCTCAACCTCAGCCACGGCCCGGTCCGCTTCACCGAGCTCGAACGGGCCGTCCCCGGCATCAGCCGCCGCATGCTCACCCTGACGCTCCGTAACCTCGAACGGGACGGCCTGCTGGTGCGGACCGTCTACGCGACCGTGCCGCCCAAGGTGGAGTACCGGGCCACCGCGATGGCCGACGAGCTCTACACCTCGCTGACGGGTCTCACCGCCTGGGCCGAGCGCCACCGTGACGCCATCGCCTCGTCCCGCGCGGCGTACGACCGCGAGCAGGACGCGGCGGGCGCCCCCGTCGACCTCTGAGCAGGCGCCCCGCCCCGCCGCGCCCGCCGCAGCGCCCGGGCGCAGCACGAGGCCGCCCCCGTCCCCACCGGGACCGAGGCGGCCTCGCGCCGCGGGCTACTCCGCCACGAAGGTGGAACCCGTCCATTCGAACACCCGCAGCTCGGACGTCCGGTGACGGACCGTCCGGTGCGAGCGGCGGAAGTGCTCGTAGCGGTTCCCGCGCGGCAGTTTGAGGACGTGCTGCTCCGCGTCGAGGAAGCGGAGCCGTTCGTGCTCCGGGAAGGCCTCCGCGGGGCCGCCTTCCAGAATCGCGTTCGGTGCGGTGTCGAGCGCCACGGCGTACTCCTGTTCTGAAGGTCTCGGTGGCTCTGCAGGGCCGGGACGGCGGGGCCGGCGCAGGGCGGGGAACCGGTGGGCCGCCGCACACCCGTGGGCGGGGCCGGTCGGCGGGGGACGGGCCGGTGCAGTTGCCGGGTGTTGCTGCCGGTGAAGGGGGCGACGGGTGCAGGCTTCTTACAGGAAGTTAGCAGTCCGGTAGTCCGCTTCTAACCCCTCAGATCCCCCTACGTTCGGTCACGTCCGACGTGCGCGGGCTGTTCGAATCCGCACCTCCGGGGCGGTCGGGGGCCCCGCAATCGACTTGCGCCGCCCCCGCGCGGTTAGGAAGGATCGTGGACCATGGGACACCTGGAAGCCTCGCATCTGGAGTACTACCTGCCAGACGGGCGGATCCTGCTCGGTGACGTGTCGTTCCACGTGGGCGACGGGGCCGTGGTGGCCCTGGTCGGCGCCAACGGGGCCGGCAAGACGACGTTGCTCAGACTGCTCTCGGGGGAACTGCAGCCGCACAGCGGGACGGTCACCTCCAGCGGCGGCGTCGGTGTCATGTCGCAGTTCGTCGGCTCGGTGCGGGACGAACGCACCGTCCGCGACCTCCTGGTGTCGGTGGCGCCGCCGCGGATCAGGAAGACGGCGGCGGCGGTCGACGAGGCCGAGCACCTGATCATGACGGTGGACGACGAGGCCGCGCAGATGAAGTACGCGCAGGCGCTCAGCGACTGGGCGGAGGCCCGGGGCTACGAGGCCGAGACCCTCTGGGACATGTGCACGACCGCGGCCCTCGGCATGCCCTACGACCGGGCCCAGTTCCGGGACGTGCGGACGCTCTCGGGCGGGGAGCAGAAGCGGCTGGTGCTGGAGGCGCTGCTCCGCGGTCCGGACCAGGTCCTGCTGCTGGACGAGCCGGACAACTACCTGGACGTCCCCGGCAAGCGCTGGCTGGAGAAGCAGCTGAAGGAGACCTCGAAGACGGTCCTCTTCATCTCCCACGACCGCGAGCTGCTGGCCCGCGCCGCGGAGAAGATCGTCGCGGTGGACCCGAGTCCGGCCGGATCCACGGTGTGGATCCACGGAGGCGGCTTCGGGACGTTCCACGAGGCCCGGCAGGCCCGGTTCGAGCGGTTCGAGGAGCTGCGCCGGCGCTGGGACGACAAGCACGCCCAGCTGAAGAAGCTCGTGCACGACATGCAGCAGTACGCCGCGCGCAGTGACGACATGGCCTCCCGCTACCAGGCGGCCAGGACCAGGCTGCGGAAGTTCGAGGAGATCGGCCCGCCGCCGGAGCCGCCCCGCCGGCAGGACATCCGGATGCGCCTGCAGGGCGGGCGTACCGGTGTACGGGCGGTGACCTGCCGGCACGTCGAACTGACCGGCCTGATGCGGCCGTTCTCGCTGGAGGTCTTCTACGGCGAGCGCGTCGCGGTGCTCGGTTCGAACGGCTCCGGCAAGTCCCACTTCCTCCGGCTGCTGGCCGGCGAGGACGTGGCCCACACCGGTGACTGGAAGCTGGGCGCCCGGGTGCTGCCCGGCCACTTCGCCCAGACCCACGCCCACCCCGAGCTGCTGGGGCGCAGCCTGCTCGACATCCTGTGGGCCGAGCACGCGAAGGACCGCGGCGGCGCGATGTCGGTGCTCCGGCGGTACGAGCTGGAACGGCAGGCGGAGCAGCGTTTCGAGAAGCTGTCGGGCGGTCAGCAGGCCCGGTTCCAGATCCTGTTGCTGGAACTCGCGGGCACCACGGCCCTCCTCCTCGACGAGCCGACCGACAACCTGGACCTGGAGTCGGCGGAGGCCCTCCAGGAGGGGTTGGAGTCCTACGAGGGCACCGTCCTGGCGGTCACGCACGACCGGTGGTTCGCCCGGTCCTTCGACCGGTTCCTGGTGTTCGGTTCGGACGGCGTGGTGCGGGAGACGCCCGAGCCGGTGTGGGACGAGCGGAGGGTCGAGCGGGCCCGGTGAGCGCGCCGTCGGCGGGCCGCCGGGCCCGGCCGTAGCAGGGGGACGGACGGCCCGGGCCGGCGGGTGGAGTCGTCACCCCACCCGCCGGCCCGGAGTCGTCGTCCGCGGTGCGCGGGTGTCAGGCGACGGAGCCGGTCGTACTCGGCCGGCCGGTCTCGATGTGGCCGACGAAGCGCTGGGACCAGGCGGGGTCGTTGTTGACGGTGACGGTGAAGTCGTACCAGCCCTGCGCGTTGCTGACCTGGTTGAAGTAGTCGTCCACGGCCTGGCCGGGGCCGACGGTGTAGGTCCAGGTGCCGGTGCGGTAGTGGTTCGAGGTGATGGTGAAGACGGCGGTGTCGGCCGGGCTGTCGTTGCGGAGCTGGAACCACAGGGCGACGGGGTCGTTGTGGGGGGCGAACCAGCTCTTCACCCTGGCGTACCGGCCCCTGCCCGCCCCGGTGTTGCCCTTGAAGCGGCGCAGGAACCGGTTGGGGCCGACGACGGTCAGGTCGTACTTGCCGCTGCCGTAGCCGCCCCCGATGTTGAAGAAGTCGGCGGTGGCGGCGTTCGGCCCCACGGTGTACTGCCAGGGGCCGCCGCCGCGGTAGGCGTTGGCGTAGGCGGCGAAGTGGGCGGCGCCGGTGGCCTGGGCACCGAGGTTCTCGATGGCGACCCAGATCTTCTGGGTGCCGCCCGCGTCGGTGCCCTCGTAGCGGTCCAGGTAGGCGTTGGTCTGGTAGGGCAGCGCGCAGGCGGCCTTGTTGCCCGGCTCCTGGGCGGGCAGCGTGCCGCTCGCGGGGGGCGTGGGGGCGCTGGTGGTGCTGCACGCCGTGCCGGTCATCAGGGAGTGGCCGGCGGGGACCACGGCGGGCAGGGCGGGGAGCGGGCCGAAGACCGGGTTGTCGAAGTCGAAGGCCGAGGTGAGGTCACCGCAGACCGCGCGGCGCCAGGCACTGATGTTGGGGCACTGCACGCCGGTCCAGGCCTCCAGGAACCGCAGGACGGAGGTGTGGTCGAAGACCTGCGAGTTGACGCGGCCCCCGCGGGTCCAGGGCGACACGATGGTCATCGGCACCCGGAAGCCGAGCCCGATCGGCAGGCCGTTGACGTGCTCGGTGGTGTCCCCGGTGTTGGCGGGGACGGCGGGCGGGACGTGGTCGAAGAAGCCGTCGTTCTCGTCGTAGGTGAGCAGGAAGACGGTGGAGTTGAAGATGTCCTGGTTCGTGTCGAGGGCCTCCAGCACCCGCTTGGTCATGGTCGCGCCCACGCTGGGGCTGGCGCTGGGGTGCTCGGAGTTGGCGTAGTCCGTGACGATCCACGAGACCTTCGGCAGCGTCCCGGCGGCCACGTCGGCGCGGAGCGCGGCGACCAGGGCGTCGGCCACGTCGCCGCCGCTGTAGGGGACCCCGGCCACGCCGCGCTGCCACAGGACCTTGTCCCCCGTGCCGTCCTTGGCGGGGTCGGAGGTCATGAAGGGGGCGAAGTACTCCAGGGCGTTGTCACCGTAGTTGCGGTCACCGGCCTTGTCGTAGACCTGGTACACCTTCCAGTCGATGCCCGCCAGCTGCAGGGCCTGCGCGTAGGTCTGCCAGTTCTGCCCGCTGCGGCGGAAGTCGCCGCCGTTGTGGCTGACCCGGTTCGCGCCCGGCAGACCGGCGCCGATGGACCCCGACCACAGGTAGTTGCGGTTCGGACCGGTCCCGGTCATCGACGAGCAGTGGTAGGCGTCGCAGATCGTGTAGGCGTCGGCGAGCGCGTAGTTGAACGGGATGTCCGCGCGGGAGTGGTAGCCCATGGTCATGCCGGTGCTGCTCTTGGCGGCGTACCAGTTGTTCATCCGGCCGCCGTTCCACGCGTTGTGCTGGTCGCTCCAGGCGTGCCCGCCGCCGTCGACCTTGCACTCGGAGCGCTCCCAGGTGTTCGAGCCGCCGCTCAGCGGCCAGGGGAGGATCGATCCGCTGCCCTTCGGCTGCTGGAAGACCGTCCGGCCGGAGGGTGCGGAGGTGGAGCCGGGCAGGTCGACGACGCTGTGGTCACCGAAGCCGCGCACGCCCTTGAGCAGGCCGAAGTAGTGGTCGAAGCTGCGGTTCTCCTGCATCAGGATCACCACGTGCTTCACCGGGGCCAGACGCGGATCCACGGCCCCCTGCACCGCCGCCGCAGGCACCGCCTGGGCCGCACCGGCCCTCCCGAGCACCGGCCAGCCCGCACCGGTGGCGGCCGCCGCCGCCGTCGCGCCGACCAGGAACTTCCGACGTCCGATACGTCGCTCCACGGACCTACTCCTATCGATGGGGGTGTCCGCCGGCACCTCCTCGGAAGAGCGGTCCGCCGAGCCGGTCGGCACGGTGGTGGTGGCCTGCGCGTCTCCGGGGGTGGTGGCCGGAGTCACGGTGGTGAGGGGGGCGGCGGCCAGCCCAGATTCGGCCCGACCGGTGTCCTGTCGGCCCTCGACGGGCGGTCCGGACGTGAACAGGGGGAGAACATCGACACGGGTTGGCTGGACAAGTCGGCCGGCTGCGCGGCGGTACCCGGGCCGGCCCGGAAAGGGACGGGGCTCCCCGGGCCGGGGCACGGGCGGCAGGATCCGGACGCCCCTGACCGGGCGCACCGAACCGAGGTCGACCTGCCACCACGCGTTCGCGTCGAGGTCGGCGTGGGTGATGGGCCCACCGGTCGCGCCGTCGACCGCCCGCCCCGCCGCCCGCTCGGAGGACCCCTCGTAGGTGGACGACTGGGTCGCGAGTTTCCCCCCGGCCGCGTTCACCGTGCGGTCGACGGGCGCACCGTACCGGCCGTCTCCGAAGATGTGGTCAGCCGGACCGGCGGTCCAGGGCCTCGTCGAGGGTGCAGGCCGCCATGATGAGCGACAGGTGGGTGAACGCCTGCGGGAAGTTGCCGAGCTGCTCGCCGCTGGGCCCGATCTCCTCGGCGAACAGGCCGACGTGGTTGGCGTAGGTGTGCATCTTCTCGAAGGTGTACCGGGCCGGTCGCAGGCGTCCGGCCCGGGCCAGCGCGTCCACGTAGAGGAAGGTGCAGAGGCTGAAGGTGCCCTCGGAGCCGCGCAGCCCGTCCGGGGAGGCCGCCGGGTCGTAGCGGTAGACGAGGCTGTCGGAGACCAGGGTGCGGTCCATGGCGTCGAGTGTGGACAGCCAGGACGGGTCCCGGGGCGAGACGAAGCCGACCCGGGGCATCAGGAGCAGCGAGGCGTCGAGCACCGCGTCGCCGCCGTAGTGCTGCACGTAGGCCCGGTCCTCCTCGCTCCAGCCGCGCTCCATGACCTGGAGCAGGACGGCGTCGCGGGCCTTCGTCCAGCGGTCGGTGTCGGCGGGCCGGCGGAAGGCGTCCGCCAGGCGCAGGCCGCGGTCGAAGGCGGCCCAGCACATCACCCGGCTGTAGGTGAAGTCCTGCCGGCCGCCGCGGGTCTCCCAGATGCCCTCGTCGGGGCGGTCCCAGGAGTCGGCCAGCCAGTCCAGGGTCCGGGTGAGCACCTTCCAGCCCCGGTAGCCGGCCTGGGTGGCGATCTCGCGGCCCTCCGACAGGGCGTACATGGCCTCGCCGTAGATGTCGAGCTGCAACTGGTCGGAGGCCGCGTTGCCGAGCCGTACGGGCGCGGAGCCGAGGTAACCCTCCAGGTGGCCGAGGATCTCCTCGGTCAGCAGCGGTTCGCCGTCGACCCGGTACATGATCCGGAGCGGCTCGCTGCCCTGCCCCGTCGCCTCGTGCAGCCGGTCACCGAGCCAGTGCGTGAAGGCGGTGGCCTCCTCGACGAAACCGAGGTCGAGCAGGGCCCGGACGGAGAGCGAGCCGTCCCGCACCCAGGTGTAGCGGTAGTCCCAGTTGCGCTCGCCCCCGACCTGCTCCGGCAGGCCCATGGTCGCGGCCGCGACCGGCGCGCCGGTGGGGGCGTAGGTGAGCAGCTTGAGGGTGATGGCGGAGCGGTTGACCATTCCGGGCCAGCGCCCCCGGTAGTTGGAGCCGTGCACCCAGCGCTGCCAGAAGTCGGCGACCTCCCAGAGCTGCTTCGTGATCCCGTCGACGGTGGGCGGCGGGGGCGGCGGCGGGTTCTGGCCGTCGGCGTCGCAGACGGTCAGGATGACCGCGGCCGACTCGCCGACGCTCAGCGTGACGGCGCCCCGCAGGTCGTCGCCGTCCCGCTCGACCGGGAAGGTGCTCTGGAGGTACGCGCAGACGCCCGGTGCGCGGAAGGCGGCGATCTCGGGGCGGAGGTCGAGGGAGTGGGTGGCCCGGCCGTAGTCGAACCGGGGACGGCACTCCATGGCGAAGCGCACGGTGCCGCGCACGCTGCGCACGGTGCGGACCAGGGCGTGCCGCCCGCTCGGGATCCGTCCGGCGTCCGGCGGCATCCAGTCGATGACCTCGCCCACCCCGTCGGGCGACATGAACCGGGTCACCAGGACGGCGGTGTCCGGGTAGTACAGCTGCTTGCAGGTGGCGTCCGGATTGACGTCCGCGAGCCTGAAGTAGCCGCCGCGGTCGTGGTCCAGCAGCGCTGCGAAGATGCTCGGGGAGTCGAACCGGGGAGCGGCGAACCAGTCGACGACGCCCCGCGAGGTCACCAGCGCGGCACACTGGAGGTCGCCGATCAGGCCGTGCTCGGCGATGGGAGGGTAGCGGTCCATGTGCGGTCCAAGGTCTGGGCGATCCCTTGGTCTCACTATCGGCCAGGACCGGCGGACGCGCCCGTTGCGGCCGGCGCGCCGCGAACCGGGAGCCCCGGCGACCGGGTCCTCAGCCCGCTGCCGGGGCGGCGGCGGGGGCGCCGGCCCGGGTGGTCAGCGCCGCCATCCGCAGGTGCCCGACGGCGTCGGCCGGGGTGAGCAGCAGCACCAGGGCCGACGGGTCGTCCACCGGGTGGAACGAGGAGAGGGCCAGCCGGACGGGTCCGGTGCCGGTCGGCTCCACGGTGATGGTGCGGGCGGTCAGGTCCGCCACCGAGTGGCATCCCCACCAGTGCCGCAGTTCCGGCGCGTCCGCGTCCAGGTGCCGGTAGACCTCCTCCGTCCGGGAGTCCGCGAGGGCCGGCCCGGCCTGTGCGCGGAAGTGCTGGAAGACGTTCATGGCCAGCGGCTCCCAGTCGTGCAGGACCTCGCGCAGCCTGCGGTCCACGGCCATCAGCCACATCAGGTTGCGCCGGTCCGCGGGCACGGCCTCGGGCGGGCCCCACAGCACGGCCCACGCGGTGTTCCAGCCGAGCAGGTCGAAGTGGCGGTCGACGAGCACGGCCGGGCTGGCCGGCCAGGAGTCGAGCACGGGCTGGACGGCGGCGGCGAGCCGGTCCGTCCCGGGGCCGTCGTGGGCGGCGGCGTCGTGGTGGCCCGCCAGCCGCATCGCGTAGCGGAGCCCGGCCGGGTCGAGCCGCAGCGCCCGGGCGACGGCCTCCAGCACCTGCCGCGAGGCGGGCACCCGGCCCTGCTCCAGCCAGGTGTACCAGGCGAGTCCGACGCCGGCCATCGAGGCGACCTCCTCGCGGCGCAGCCCCGGGGTGCGGCGGCGCGTGGTCGGGGTCAGCCCCACGTCGGCGGGCTTGAGGAGGTCGCGGTGGGCGCGCAGGAAGGCGCCGAGTTCCGCGCCGGCGACGGGGGTTGACACGGGTTCTGCTCCTCGGAGGGGCGTACCGCGGGCGGCCGCCGGGAATGGGTCGTGAGGAGGGGCGCCGGCGCGGGGGAGCGGGCGGAGGCCCGGGGGTCAGCGCGCGGCGCGCGGACGACAGAGCTCGTCGAAGCACCTGCGGTGCCACGAGCCGTCGATGCCGGCCAGGGTGAAGCCGGTCCGCCGATACGCCATGGCGCCACCCTAGGACCGGGGATCGCCGCTGGTCAAGGGCAGGACCGGGCACCCGGCGGGCCCGGCCGCGACGGTCACGGACGGGCACCGGACGAGTACGGGACGGGCCCCGGACGAGGCTCCGACGGGCGCCGGACGGCCCGCCGGGGGCGGCGCCGCCCCCGCCCCCGGGCCGCGCCCGCAGCCTATGACCAGCGGTAACAGCACAAGCGCCTGACTGGCTGTCCGGCCCGGCGGCGCGCAGGCTTCCTGACATCCGCCGGAGCCCCCGGCGGCGGCGCCGGCCGTTCGCCCGCACCGCCGCCGGGCCGCCACCGCCACCCCGTACGGCCCGCCCCGCCCGGTCCGCGCCGACCCGGGGCGGCCCCCGGCCGGACCCAGTGCCCGGAGCCGGAAGGAACCCCCGCAGATGCCCGCCCCCGCCCACCCGCCGGTCGCCGGACCGCCCGGTGCCCCGCGCCAGGGAGCCCGCGGATGACCCGGTTCCTGCTGCGCCGGCTGCTGCTCGCCGTCCCCACCGTGCTCGGCGTCACCGTCGTCGTCTTCGCCACCGTGGCCCTCGTCCCCGGAGACCCGGTCACCGCCTTCCTCGGCCCCGGGGCCCCGCCCGAGGCCCGCGCCGAACTGGCCCGGCGCCTCGGTCTGGAGGAGCCCCTTCCCGTCCGCTACCTCTCCTGGTTGGGCCACGCGGCGACCGGCGACCTCGGGACGTCCGTCTCCGCCCAACGGCCCGTCACCGACCTGCTGCTGCCCGCGCTGGGGCAGACCCTGACCCTCACGGCGGCGGCCTTCGTCCTGGTGCTGGTGGGCGGGGTCCTGCTCGGCGCGATCGGCGCGCTCGACCCGCGGGGGGCCGGCGGCCGGCTCTCCGGGGCGCTGTCCACCCTGGCCGTCTCGGCCCCGCAGTACTCGGTGGCCCTGGTGCTGATCGCGGTGCTCTCGGTGCAGCTGCGCTGGCTGCCGGCCGGCGGTACGCACGACGTGTTCGGCGCCGGCGGCCCGGCCGACCTGTTGCGTCACCTGGTCCTGCCGGCCGTGGCGTCCGCGCTCGTACCGCTCGGCCTGACCGCCCGCGTGTTCAGGACCGCCCTCGGCACGGTGCTCGCCGGGGAGCTCGCCGACGGGCTGCGTGCCCGGGGGCTGAGCCGGGCGGCCGTCCTGCGGCACTGCGTCCACAACGCCTCACCCGCCCTGCTGACCATCGGCGGGCTCCAACTCGCCTACCTGCTGGAGGGCGTGGTCTTCGTGGAGACGCTCTTCGCCTGGCCCGGCCTCGGCCGGCTGCTGTACGACGCGCTGTCCGCCCGCGACCTGCCGCTCGTCCAGGGCGGGGTGCTGGTGGTGGCCGTCGCCTTCGTCGGCGTCAACCTGCTGGTGGACGCGGCGCACGCACTGATCGACCCCAGGGTGAGGAGCTGACGATGCCCGGGACGACCCCGACGCCCCCGCCGGTGGAGGACCCGACGCCCCCGCCGGTGGAGGACCCGCCGACGAAGTCCCCGCTCCCGCCGGCCCGGCCGGCCCGGGCCCTGCTGCGCCGCACGGCCCTCGCCCTGCCCGTCACCGCCGTCGTGCTGCTCCTGCTGCTCGCCGCGGCCGCCCCGCTGGTCGCGCCGTACGACCCCGCCGCCGGACACCTCCAGGACCGCCTGCTGGACCCCGGCGCCCCCGGCCACCCGCTGGGGACCGACGGCCAGGGCCGGGACATGCTGAGCCGGCTGGTCTGGGGCACCCGGACGTCGCTGACCGCCGGGCTCCTCCCGGTCGCCGTCGCCGGCACGGCGGGCACCCTGCTGGGCATCGCGGCCGGCCTCGGCGGCCGGGTGCTCGAACAGGCCCTGCTGCGGACACTGGACGTGCTGTACGCCTTCCCCGGGGTCCTGCTGGCCATCGCCGTGGCCACCCTGCTCCGGCCGGGACTCGGCGCCACCGTGCTCGCCCTCTCCGTGGTCCTCACCCCGGCCGTCGCCCGGGTCGCCTTCACCGAGGTGCGGCGGATCCGGACCGCCGAGTACCTGGAGGCCGCCCGGGTGAGCGGAGCCGGCCTGCCGACCCTCGTCCTGCGGCAGGTGCTGCCCGTGGTGGCCCCGGTCGTCCTCGTGTACTGCTCCTCGCTCGTCGGCCTCGCCGTCGTGTACGCCGCCGGACTCTCCTTCCTCGGGCTCGGCGTCGCACCTCCCACCGCCGAATGGGGCGCCATGATCGACGAGTTGAGGCCGAGCCTGCTCACCCACCCGTGGGTGGCGGTGCTGCCGGCGCTCACCGTGCTGCTGGTGTCGGTGGTCTTCAACACCCTCGGCGACACCCTGCGCCGGAGGGTCGGCGACACCGGGTGGAGCGCGCTGCCGGAGACCGTCCGATGAGCCCGACCGACCTCCTGGAGGTCACCGACCTCTCCGTCGTCCACCCGGGTCCGGTCCGGGCCGTGGACGGGGTGTCGCTGGCGCTCGCACCCGGCGCGGCGCTCGTCCTGCTCGGTGAGTCCGGCAGCGGCAAGACCACCCTGGCCCGCACCCTGATCGGCCTGCCCGGCCGGTCCGCCCGCGTCACCGGGCGGATCAGCCTCGCCGGTACCGAGCTGTCGGCCCTGGACGAACGCGCGCTCTCCCGGGTGCGCGGGCGGCGGATCGGCTACGTCCCGCAGGACCCGGGCGGCTCGCTGGACCCGCTGCGCCGCATCGGTCCCCAGCTCGCCGAGGTGCTGCGCCGGCACCGGATCACCCGGGACCGCCGGGCCACCGGCGACGCGGTGGTCCGGCTGCTCGCCACGGCCGGGATCCCCGACCCCGAACGGGTGGCCCGCGCCTACCCCCACGAGCTCTCCGGCGGGCTGCGGCAGCGCGCCGCGATCGCCGTCGCGATCGCCTGCGGCCCCGACCTGGTGATCGCGGACGAACCGACCACCGCCCTGGACGCGCTGGTGCGCGGCCGGATCCTCGACCTGTTCGCCACCCTGCGCGCCGACTGCGGCATCGCGCTGCTGCTCGTCACCCACGACCTGGCGGTGGCCCGCCGGGTGGGCGGCGACGTCGCGGTGATGCGCGGGGGACGCGTCGTCGAGGCCGGGCCCGCCGCGCGGGTGCTGTCCGCGCCCGGGCACCCCTTCACCGCGGCCCTGCTCGCCGCCGACCCCGGAGCCCGCCGATGACCGAGCCCGCACCCGCCCTGCTGGAGGTCCGCTCGGTCGTCAGGCACTTCGCCGGCCGGCCCGCCCTCGACGGGGTCAGCCTGAGCGTCGCTCCCGGCGAGGCCGTGGGCCTGGTCGGCGAGTCCGGTTCGGGGAAGTCCACGCTGGCCCGGCTCGCCCTGGGCCTGCTCGCGCCCGACGCGGGCACCGTCCGGTTCGCCGGCCACGACCCGTACCGGCTGCGCGGCGCCCGGGACCGCTCCGTCCGGGCCCGGCTCCAGTTCGTCCCGCAGGATCCGCGCGGCTCGCTCAACCCCGCGCTGCGGGCCGGTGAGGCGGTGGCCTTCGCGCTGCGGCTGCACGGCACGCCCCGGGCCGAACTGGCGGAGGCCGTCGCCGGGCTGTTCCGGCAGGTCGGGCTGGATCCCGCGCTGGCCCGCCGGTACCCGCGCGAGCTGTCCGGCGGGCAGCTCCAGCGGGTCGCCGTCGCCCGGGCCCTGGCGCCCGGGCCCGACCTGCTGGTCTGCGACGAGCCGACCTCCGCGCTCGACCTCGGCTCCCAGCTGCGGCTGCTGGACCTGCTGACCGGCCTCGGCGAACGGACCGGGCTCGGCTACCTCTTCATCTCCCACGATCTCGCGGTCGTCCGGCACCTGGCCGACCGGGTGCTCGTGCTGCGGTCCGGGCGGGTGCTGGAAGAGGGCCCGGTCGCCGACCTCTGGGAGTCGCCCGCACACCCCTACACCCGCGCGCTGCTCGAAGCCGCCACCGGACACGCCCCCCGTCCGGACCCCGCCGACTGACCCGCACGCCCCCACCGCACCCCGCCCCCACCGCACCCCGCAGCCCCGCAGCCCCGCAGCCCCGCGCACCCCGCACCCGCACACCTGCAGACCGAACGAGGAAGCACCATGACGCACCGTCGCCACCGCACCGTCCGTTCCAGAGCCGCCGCCCTCCCGGCCGCCGCCGCCCTGCTGCTCGCCGCCACCGGCTGCGTGTCCGGCCCGGGGTCCGGCGGGTCCGCCGACACGGGCGGCGGTGCGGAGCGCGGCGGCACCCTGGTCATCGGGGCCACCGGCAAGCTCCCCAACCCCGACACCGTCATCGGCGGCGCCGGCTTCGAGGGCAAGCGCCTGGTCGGCTTCCAGATCTACGAGGGCCTGACCCGCTACGAGCTGCTCAAGGACACCGACCGGCCGCCGGTCGTCACCGGTGCCCTCGCCGAGTCCTGGGAGGTCGCCGCGGACGCGAGGACCTGGACCTTCCGGCTCCGCAAGGGCGTGACCTTCCAGGACGGCACGCCGTTCGACGCCGACGCGGTGGTCTTCAACCTGGACCGCTACCTCGACCGGAACAGCCCCGAGTACACCGACGCGCTCGGCGCCGCCGCCAAGGAGTACGCGGGCGGGATCGTCTCCTACCGCAAGACCGACGCCGACCACGTCGAGCTCGTCACCAAGGACCCCAACGGCCACTTCCCCGAGGACCTCGCACACGTCCTCATCGCCAGCCCCACCGCCGTCCGGAAGACCGGCTCCGCGAACTTCGCCGAGCACCCGGTCGGCACCGGCCCGTTCTCCTTCGTCTCGCAGACCGAGGGACAGCAGATCGAGCTCGCCGCCAACCCGGCCTACTGGCGCGGCGCCCCCAAGCTCGACCGGCTGATCGTCAAGTCCCTCCCGGACGCCGCCGCCCGGACCGCGGCCCTGCGCTCCGGCGGAGCCAACTGGATCGAGTACCCCAACCCGGACGACATCCGGACCCTGAAGTCCGACGGGGCCACCATCGCCGCCAACAGCTACGACCACCTCTGGTACTGGATCCTGGACACCGCCAAGGGCCCGTGGCAGGACCCGAGGGTCCGGCAGGCCGCCAACTACGCCATCGACCGCAAGGCGATCGTCGAGAAGCTGCTCCAGGGCACCGCCGACCCCGCCTACCAGGCCGCGCCCCGGGCCACCGGCGCGTACGACCCGGCCGGTGACCTCTACTCCTACGACCCGGCCAGGGCCAGGCTGCTGCTCGCCGAGGCCGGCGTCCCGAACGGCTTCTCCACCTCGGTCACCGTCCCCACCGCGGGCTCCGGAAACCTGCTGCCCGTCCCCATCGCGGAGGCCCTCCAGCGGGACCTCGCCGCCGTCGGCATCAAGGTCGAACTGCGCACCACCGACTGGGGCACGCTGATCGGGGCCGAGGCCAAGGGCCAGGTCGCGCTCGGCTCGGACGCCGTCGCGCAGTCCACCACCCTGTTCCAGTCCGAGGCGCTGCTGCCGCTGTTCGTCGGCTCCAAGAGCCCCTTCTGGACGGGCGGTTACAGCAACCCGAAGGTCGACGCCCTGCTGGCGTCCGCCGCCGCCTCGCCCGACCGGGCGAAGCGGACCACCGACTACCGCACGGCGCTCTCGCTGGTCACCCAGGACGCGCCCTGGCTCTTCGTCGTCAACGACCGCAACCCGCGGGCGCTCGCGCCGAAGGTCCAGGGCCTGGTCCAGCCGCAGTCCTGGTTCCTCGACCTGACCACGGTCTGGGTCCGCCGCTGAACCCCGCCCCTCCCCGCGCAGCCCGCCCCTCCCCTCCCCGCACCGCACCGGGGCGGCCCGCACCGGGCCGCCCCAGGAAGGCCACCGCCCCGATGACCGCCCCGATGACCTCGCCGCCCCGTCCGCACGACCCGCCCCGCTGGGGCATCACCCTCCCGCTGCCGGGACTGTCCCTCGACCGGCACCGCTTCCTCGTCGAACGCCTCCCCGACCTCGGCTACACCGACGTCTGGACCGGTGAGGGCGGCGGCTCCGACGCCTTCACCCCGCTGGCGGCCGCCGCCGCGTGGTCCCCGGGCCTGCGGGTCGGCACCGGCATCGTGCCGGTGCACACCCGCGGCCCCGCCGTGCTCGCCCAGACCGCCGCGACGCTCGCCCAACTCGCCCCCGGACGCGTACTGCTGGGCATCGGGGCCTCGGTGCCCGCCCATGTCACCGACATCAACGGCATCCCGTTCGACGAGCCGTTCAAACGCACCCGGGACGTCCTGCGGTTCGTCACCCGGGCCCTGCGCGGCGAGCACGTCTCCGGCGACTTCGACACCTTCTCGATCGCCGGCTACCGGCTGCCGGAGCCGCCGGCCGAACCGGTCAAGGTGATCCTCGGCGCGCTGCGCCCCGGCATGCTGCGGCTCGGCTTCACCGAGGGGGACGGCGCGATCACCAACCTGCTGTTCCCCGAGGACGTGCCGAAGGTGCTGGACGCCGTCGGCCCGCAGCCGCCGGGAAAGGAGCTGGTGGTCAAGGTCTTCGTCTGCCCGACCGAGGACACCGAGCACGCGCGCCGCGCGACCCGCCCGTTCCTCGCCTGGATCCTCAACCGGGAGCCGTACCGGAAGTTCCACGAGTGGCTCGGGAACGGCGAGCTCCTCGCCGAGACCCACCGGCGCTGGGAGGCGGGCGACGTCGAGGGCGCGCGGCGGGCGCTCCCGGACGAGGTGGTCGACGGGCTGTTCGTCAGCGGCTCGCCGGAGGAGTGCCGCCGCCGGATCCTGCGCTACCACCGCCCAGGCGTCACCACCATCCAGCTGTACGTCTCGCTGCCGCCCGAGGTGCTCGCCGACCGGAACCGGCTGCTGGACACCCTCGCCCGTCTCGGCCCGGGCGCCGCGGGCTGACCGCCCGGCAGCGCCGTCAGCCCGCGACGTCCTCGTCGGTCAGCGGCTCCAGGACGCCCCGCGTGTCGAGCCGGTAGAGCACGGTCACGGCCGGGCCGATCAGGAGCAGCGCGACCAGCGACACGACGAGCATCCACTGCAGGGTGGCACTCGCCCCGACGGCCTGACGGACGGTCAGTGACGTGGGCACCAGGTAGGGCCGCTGGGCGACGCCCCAGGCGGCGACCGCCAGGGCGACGGCTGCCACCGCGCTGTACCGGGCCCGGCCCGGGGCGGGCCCGCCGACCAGGACGACGGTGACCGCTCCGGCCGCCGCCGACAGCAGGACGAGCAGCAGCCCCCAGCCGTGGGTGAGCCCGTGGTGCACGTACGAGGCGTCGTCGGCGGTCACGACGAGGCCCACCGCGCCGACGACCAGCAGGGCCCCGACGGCGATCCGGGCGCGCACCCGGAAGTGGCCGACGAGGTCGTGGGCGCCGAAGCGGCGGGCGTCCGCGGTGAGGAAGACCGCGCCGAGCACGGCGGTCGCGCAGACGGCGAGCAGCCCGGCGGTCACCGACGTGGCGTTGGCCCAGGCGTCGGCGGAGGCGGTGGTGCCGGGGGAGACCCGGCCGGAGGCGACGCTGCCGACGACGGTGCCGAGGAAGAACGGGGCGAGCAGGGAGGCGACGGCGAAGGTGGC
Organism: Kitasatospora sp. NPDC127035; assembly: GCF_042726075.1. NCBI lineage: Bacteria > Bacillati > Actinomycetota > Actinomycetes > Kitasatosporales > Streptomycetaceae > Kitasatospora > Kitasatospora sp. NPDC127035. Next base: position 39,946 of record NZ_JBHXDN010000050.1, read on the forward strand.
GCCGTAGACCCGGCGGGCGGCGAGAAGGCGGGCGGGTTTGCGCAGGGCGAACCCGGCGCCGCGCAGGACCATGCCGACGGCGGCGAGCGCCAGGGGCAGCCACAGGGCGGTGAAGACGGTCTGGAAGAACTCGGGGAAGCCCGTCCACGTCAGCACCAGGACGAAGACCAGCCAGACGTTGTTGACCTCCCAGACCGGTGCCATGGCGTGGTCGATCAGCCACCGGGGGCGCCTACCCCGCTCGGCGCCCCCGGCCAGCAGGTCCCAGAACCCGGCGCCGTAGTCGACACCGCCGCCGCAGGCGTAGGCGGCGATGGCCAGCAGGAGCACCCAGGAGAGGATGTCGGCGGTCACCCGGCACCTCCGGGGGTGTGCCCGGGACCGGCTTCCGCAGGGGGCGGCTGCGCCCCGGCGCCGGCCGGTTCGTGGCGCGGGCCGTAGGGGGTGTCCGTTTCCGGGTTCTCGGCCGCGGCCTCACCGCCGTCGGCCAGGCGCCAGCGGGTGCGCATCTTGAGCAGCACGGTGAGGAACGCCCCGAAGACGAGGACGTAGACCACCACGACGACGCCGAACATCGTCCACAGGGAGGCCGCGCGGGTCGGCGTGACCGCCTCCGAGACGCGCATGTTCTGGTAGACGATCCACGGTTGGCGCCCGACCTCGGTGGTGATCCAGCCGCACTCCACGCAGAGCATGCTGGCGGCGCCGGCGAGGGCGGCGCAGCGGAAGAACCAGCGGGACCGCGGCAGGTCGCGGCGGCGCCACCAGCACCAGGCGTACCAGAGGGCCAGCACGATCAGGAGGCTGCCGATGGTCGCCATGATGTCGAACGCCCAGTGCACGATGGTGGCCTGGGTGGCGGTGGGGCGGTCGGCGGCGGGTACCGAGGCGAGGCCGGTGACCTGCGTGTCCGGCCTGAATCCGGCCAGCACGGAGTCGAGTTGGGGGATCCTGAGGCCGCCCTTGACGGTGCCGTCCTCCTGGAGGCGGCCGAAGAGGTACTCCGGCACATGGGTGTCGGTGTCCCAGACCAGCTCGGTGGCCGCGAACTTGACCGGCTGCTTCTGGAAGACCTGCCGTGCGATGTTGTCGCCGAGGAAGAACTGCAGGGGGGTGAGGACCGCGGCGACGGTGAACGGCACGGTGAAGCCGAGACGGTGGTAGCGGCCGCGGCGGCCGCGCAGCCAGCCGACCGCGTAGACCCCGGCGACGACGTACCCGGCGGTGAGGAACATCGCGACGGTGAAGTGCCAGTACTCCGGCCCGAAGATCGGGGTGAAGATCGCCTGCCGGACGTCGACGTTCACGGGATCGCCGTCCGCGTCGAGGGTGAAGCCCTGCGGGGTGTTCATCCACGAGTTGGCGGCGATGATGCCGAACGCGCCGAGGAGGGCGGTGAGCGGCAGCGGCACGCCGAGCCAGAAGTGCGTCCACGGCTTCAGCCGGCGCCAGCCGTAGAGGTAGATCGCGATGAGGATCGCCTCCAGGAAGAACGCCCAGGCCTCGACGCCGAATCCGAGGCCGAAGACGTCTCCCCAGCGGCCCATCATGCCGGGCCACAGCAGGCCGAACTCGAAGGACAGGATCGTGCCGGTGACGACGCCGACGGCGAACTGCACGGCCATCACGGCCGACCACCGCCGCGCCAGCAGCAGCGCCGTCGCGTCGCCCCGGCGCAGGCCGCGGTGGTGCATCACCAGGGTGATGAACGGCAGCGCCACGCCGAACGGCACCAGCAGGATGTGCGAGGCGAGGGTGAACGCCATCAGCTCGCGGGCGGGGAGGAGCTGCGCCGGGGTGCCGGCGAGGAGCTGGGTCGCGGTGTCCACCTGCGGGTCAGCCTCCGGTGGCGAAGCCGGGGAAGAGCGTCATGCCGCCGTCGACGTAGATCGTGGCACCGACCACGTAGTCCATCAGGTCGGAGGCCAGTACGGCCACCGTACGGGCGATGTCCTCCGGGTCGCCGACCCGGCGGTACGGGATCAGCTTGAGCAGGTCGGCCTCCGACTCCGGGGTGTCCCAGGCGTCGCGGTTGATCGGGGTGCGGATGGCGCCGGGCGCGACGGCGTTCACCCGGATCCCCTGCGGGGCCAGCTCCTGCGCCAGGGTCTGCATCATCATCAGGACGCCGCCCTTGGAGGCCGCGTAGTTGACGTGGCCCGCCCAGGGGATGATCTGGTGGACCGAACTCATGCACACGATCTTGCCGGCCGAGCGGGACACCTCCGGGACGACGCCCCGGCGCACGAACTCCTTCGCGGCCTCGCGCGCGCACAGGAACTGGCCGGTGAGGTTGACCTCCAGGACCTTGTTCCACTGGTCGAGCGTCATCTCGGTGCTGGCGGCGTCACGCTGCAACCCGGCGTTGGCCACCAGGACGTCGACGGTGCCGAACTCCTCGACCATCCGGCCGACCATGGCGACGACCTGGCCCTCGTCGGAGACGTCCGCCTCGTGTGCGTACGCCCGCACGCCGTACGACCTGATCTCCTCGGCCACCTCCTCCGCGGCGTCGCGGCCGGCGACGTAGTTCACGACCACGTCGGCGCCCGCACGGCCCAGCCCGAGCGCCGTCGCCCTGCCGATCCCCGAGTTCGCGCCGGTGACCAGGGCCTTCTGGCCCCGGAGGATGGGCGGCAGCTCCGAGCGCGGCTCGTCCGCAGGTGAGGCCATGGTCGTCTCCCGTTCGTGGGCTCCCGTTCGGTACGGCGCCACGGTGCCGCCGCCGCCCGCGGGTCGGGGTTCGGCCCGCCGGTCGCTGGGCCGTCCGGCCCAGCGGCGTCCCTCCCGGGGCGTACCGCCCGCCCGTCCTTCCCCGTCGGCGCCCGACCGGTCAGACACCGAAGGGCCCCTGACCGGTCCGGTCGCTGGGCCGTCCGGGTGCACCGGTCGACCCGTGCGGCGGCGGACGGACCGGATCCGCCCGCGGTGCGGGAGGGTGCTGCGGGGGGAGATGCCCCCGGGGTGAGGACCACGAGGAGCAGGATGGGGACACCGGCGCCGGCCCCGGCGGTCGTGGTGGTGATGGGTGTCGCCGCCTCGGGGAAGAGCACCGTGGGCCGCCTGCTCGCGCGACGCCGGGGAGTCCCGTTCGTGGAGGGCGACGACCTCCAGCCGGCCGGGAACATCGCGCGGATGTCGGCCGGCGAGGCGCTCGACGACGAGGACCGCCGGCCCTGGCTCCAGGCCCTCGCGGCCCGGGTCCGCGCGGCGACGGAGCGCGGGGAAGGGGCCGTGATCGCGTGCTCCGCCCTCCGGTACGAGTACCGGCGGCTCCTGCGGGCGGCCGGGCCCGGCGTGTGGTTCCTCCACCTGGCTCTGGACCCGGCGGTCGCACGGACCCGGATCGCCCGGCGGACCGGGCACTTCATGCCGCCCGCCCTCCTCGGCTCCCAGTACGACGCGCTGGAGCCGCTGCGGGAGGACGAGCCCGGGCTGACCGTCGACGCCGCCCTCGGCCCCGAGGCGATCGTGCTCCTGGCCCGGACGGGTGTCGCGGAGTTCGAGGCCGGGGGACCGCCCGACTGATCGGGCGGGCCCCGGCCTCGGCGGCGGCCTAGGGGCCGGGCCCGTCGGCCGCCGGCGCGTCGGGGAGCGCGTCGGGGAGCGCGTCCCGGGTCTGCCGTCCCCCGAGACCCTGGGGGTCGGCCGTCCGTGCGCGGGCGCGGCGGGGGGCGTCGTCGAAGCCCCTCTCGACCGCGTCGCCGAGGAGGCGGAGTTCGGTGCGGAGAGCGGGCCGGCAGGTGTCGGGCAGCGCCGCGAGGAGGTCTTCGAGGAGGGACCGGAGCCGCCGGCAGACCTGGACGGAGCTCGCGCCGTAGTCGCGGATCTCGGTGACGCCGAGTTCGAGGTAGTCCTCCCAGGACCGGTCGGGCAGCACGAGGCGCGGCCGGCCGCGGTCGTCCGCGAGCACGTAGTGACCGCGCAGTCCGACGCGGCCGACGGCGTGCAGGAACGCCTCGATGTGGTTCAGCACCTGGACGGCGGTGGTGGGGTCGTTGACGGCGGGGGAGAGGGCGCGGATGGCGATGTCGACGAGGATGCGCAGGGCGAAGGCCGGGTCCTGTTCGATGGTCCGCTCCGCGCCGAGCGCGAGGAGGCCGGTCACCCGGCGCGGGTCGGGCGCGGCCGCGCCGCCGTGGACCCGGACGACGGTGGCGCCGGGCGGCACGAAGTCGCCGACGGGGGCGGCCAGGACGAGGACGCAGTCGTGCCGAGCCGCGAGCTCGACCATGCCGGGCGCGTCGAACGCCTGGATGACCCCTCCGCGTTCCGAGCGGACGAGCACCGCCGGGCCGTCGGCCGGCGGCGTCCCGCCCGGTAGCGCGGACGCCCGGAGGCGGGCCGCCGCGCGGTCGAGGACCTGTTCGCCCTGGCGCCCCACGATGTCGGCGATGGCCACCGGCCGCAGGTTGTGGGTGAAGCGGTTGAGGTAGATCAGCAGGAGCAGGAGGCTCACGGAGACGGCGACACCGGCCAGGGTCACGCCGAGGTTCGGCACGGAGTCGGTCTCGATGCTCCGCAGCAGCGTGTACGCGAACGCGAAGGTGCCGGTGAAGGTGGCCAGGACGGCCTTCTGCAGCCGGTCGCGGTACCAGAGCCGCATGTAGCGCGGCGAGAGCGTGCCGGTGGCCTGCTGGATGACGAGGACGCCGATGGTGACGACGAATCCCAGCAGCGCGATCATCGAGCCGACCACCGAGCTGAGGACGGTGCTCGCGGTCGTCGCGGAGTAGTCCCAGCTCTTCGGCAGCCAGGGCGCGCCGTCCACGGCCGCCGCCGCCTCGGCCAGCGCGACGCCGAGGACGAGCCCGAACAGCGGGACGATCCACAGGCTCGCCTTGGCGTACTGCCGCAGCCGGAACCGGGTGGCCCAGGACATCATGCGGGACCCAGCAGCACGGTGGTGTCGCCGGTCATCGCGGTTGTCCTCTCGATGGGTTCCGGGGCCCGTGGGATTCAACCGCGTCGACGAGTCCCGCAGCCGCCCGACGGGGCCGGACGCGGCCTCCGCCACCTGATCGGCCCTGCGGACGTGCGCCCCGCGGACCGCGGGTGCCGCGGCCGGAGGGTGTCGCCGCCCGCCCGGGACGGTAGGCCGTTCGGGTGCTTTCGATTCGGCTCATGAGTCCCGGGCGCGACTCCCGGCCCGGAACTGGTTGAGTCGCCGACATGAGCAAGAGTGACGTCGGGGCCCTGTTCGGCAACCGCTTCCTGACCGTGCCCGCCCCCTCGGAGACCTTTCCCGAGACGGGCATGACCGCGACGGACGCCATGCGGCTGGTGGACGAGGACCTCGTCATGGAGGGCGACCCGCAGCGCAACCTCGCCACGTTCGTCACCACGTGGATGGAGCCGGAGGCGCAGCGGATCATCGCCGAGAACCTGCACCGGAACTTCATCGATCACGCGGAGTACCCCATCTCCGCCGAGATCGAGCAGCGCTGCGTGCGGATGCTCGCCGACCTCTTCAACGCGCCGGGCAGGACCACCGGATGCCGGACCCAGGGCTCGTCCGAGGCGATCATGCTCGGCGCGCTGTCGCTGAAGTGGAAGTGGCGGGAGCGCCGCAAGGCGGCCAACCTGTCGGTCGACCGGCCCAACCTGGTCTTCGGCGGTGACGTCCACGTCGTGTGGGAGAAGTTCTGCCGCTACTTCGACGTCGAGCCGCGGATCGTGCCGCTCGCCGAGGACAAGTACACGATCGGCCCGGAGGACGTCGAGCCCCACCTCGACGAGAACACCATCGGCGTCGTCGCCGTCGTCGGCACCACCTTCACCGGCCACAAGGACGACGTCGTCGGGATCGACGAGCTCCTGCGCGGGATCCGCAGGAAGCGGGACCTCGACATCCCGATCCACGTCGACGGTGCCAGCGGCGGCTTCGTGTGGCCCTTCCTCTACCCGGACTCGAAGTGGGACTTCCGGCTCGAACAGGTCCGGTCGATCAACGTCTCGGGACACAAGTACGGCCTGGTCTACCCCGGCATCGGCTGGCTGGTCTTCCGCGAGGAGTCGGACCTGGCCGAGGACCTCGTGTTCTACGAGAACTACCTGGGCAAGACCGACGCGACGTTCACGCTGAACTTCTCGACCGGCGCGTCGATGGTGCTCGCGCAGTACTACAACTTCGTGCGGCTGGGCCGTCAGGGCTACACCTACGTCATGGAGACGATGCAGACGAACGCCCGCGCGTTGGCGGACAACCTGCGGGACAGCGGCCGGTTCGAGGTGATCGGCAGCGGTCTCGAACAGCTGCCGCTGGTCGCCTTCCGCCTCGCCGGCGAGCACTCCTACGACGAGTCCGACATCGCCTGGCAGCTCTCGGCCGAGCGCGGCTGGATGGTGCCGGCGTACACGCTCCCGCCCAACGCGGAGCGGGTGAAGATCCTGCGGGCCCTGGTCAAGGAGACCCTGAGTCGCGGTCAGATCGACCGCCTGACCCAGGACATCGCCGATGCGTGTGCCACCCTGGACCGCAAGGGGGCGACCACCGAGGTCGAGCGGGCCCAGGTCAAGCGCGGCAGCGGCTACTGACGGTCGCGGCCGGCGCCCTTCCGGGCCGGGTGACAGGGCGGCTCCCGCCGGCCGTCCTCCACGCCGGCCGTCCTCCACGACGCCCGGCGCCACGCGCCGACGTCCGGCACGGTCCGGCGACCCGGTCCGGGCGGGGCCGGTCTTCGTGAACGGCTGCCGGCGCCGGTGAGCCGCTGACATACTCGGCCCATGCCTGAAGAGGTGCGGAGGCGACGTCCCGCCGTTGAGGCCGCAGGCCGATCGGACGCGGTGGGGGTGACCGGCCGGCCGGCGCCCGTGGTGCTGCCCCCGGCGCTGCGCGTGGGGCTCGGGTCGATCGCGGCCCTCGCCGCGCTGGTGGTCGTCCTGCTCGGGATCCGGTACGGCGACGCGGGCGGGCCCGGCAGGGCGGACGCGTGGATCCTGACGGCGGTGGACGGCGCGGGGCCGCCGTGGCGGTACGTAGCACTGGCGACGGACTCCCTGGGGGAGCCGGTGGGCGCCGCGACACTGGTCGCGGCACTCGTGACGGGCTGCCTGCTGCTTTGTCGACCTCGCGCGGCGGTGTTCCTCGTCGTCGGCGTCGGCATCTCCGTGGGCGCGACGACGCTGCTCAAGCACCTGGTGGGACGCACCATCCACGGCGGGTACCTGTCCTACCCGAGCGGCCACACCGCCTTCGCCACCGCGCTCGCCCTCGTGGTGGCGATGCTCGCGACCCACGGCCGGCACCCTGCTCGTGCTCGCCGCGGCGCTGGTCGCCGGCGCCGCCATGGGCTGGGCACAGGTCGCGCTGGGCGCGCACTACCCGACCGACGCCCTCGGCGGCTGGTGCACCGCGCTGGCGGTGGTACCGGCGACCGCGTGGGCGGTCGACCGGGTGGCCGAGGTCGCCCGGCGGAAGCGCAACCGACGCCACGTCACGTCGCTGCCCGAGACGTGACGCCCCGTCACGCCAGGCGCCGGAAGACGGGCTTCACCGGCCGCCCGGCGAACCAGGGGGCGGGGTCGCCGGCGTCCAGCGCCTTCCGGTACACGGCACAGGCCCCCGCCACCACGTCGACGGTGCGGTCGATGTCGGCGTCGTCGAGCGCGCTGCTCACCACGAACGACGGTGCCAGCACCCCGCCCGCGAGGAGCCGGCTCAGGAACAGGGTGCGGTACTGCTGCGACGGCTGCCGGTCCTCGTCGAGGGTGGCGAAGACCAGGTTGCTGGCCCGGCCCCGGAGGACGAGGTGGTCGCCGACGCCCGCACCCGCGGCGGCCTCGCGGACACCGGCGGCCAACCGCTCGCCGAGCGCGTGCAGCCGAGCGGTGATGCCCTCCTCGACGTAGGTGGTCTGCACGGCCATCGCGGCGGCCAGCGCGTGCGTTTCCGCGCCGTGCGTGGTGGACAGGAGGAACACCCGGTCGCCGGAGTGACGCAGCCCGCCCCGCTCCATCAGGTCGCGGCGCCCGGCCAGGGCGGAGACGGCGAACCCGTTGCCCAGGGCCTTGCCGAACGTGGAGAGGTCGGGGACGACGCCGTACAGGCCCTGGGCGCCCGCCTCGGACCAGCGGAAGCCGGTGATCATCTCGTCGAAGACCAGGACGCAGCCGTGCCGGTCGGCCAGCTCGCGCAGGCCGGCGAGGTACCCGGGCGGCGGTTCGGTGTGGCCGGCGGGTTCGAGGATCAGACAGGCGATCTCGTTCGGGTACCGGGTGAGCAGTTCCTCCGTGGCGGCCAGGTCCCCGTAGGGGAACGCCACGGTGAGCTCGGTGGTCGCGGCCGGGACACCGGCGGACATCGGTGTGGTGCCGATGAACCAGTCGTCGACGGAGAAGAACGGATGGTCGCCGCAGAGGGCCACCCGCGGGCGCCCGGTGACGGCGCGGGCGAGTCGCACGGCGGCGGTGGTGGCGTCGGAGCCGTTCTTCGCGAACTTCACCATCTCGGCGGTCGGCACCGTGGCCAGGAAGTGCTCCGCGGCCTCGACCTCCAGGACGGACGGCCGGACGAAGTTGCTGCCGCGGTCGAGTTCCCGCCGCACCGCCTCCAGCACGCGCGGGTGGGCGTGGCCGAGGCTGACCGACCGCAGGCCGGAGCCGTACTCGACGTAGCGGTTGCCGTCGACGTCCCACACGTGGGCACCGCGGCCGTGGCTGATGACCGGGGCCAGGTTCTCGGGGTACTGGTCGTCGCCCTTGGCGTAGGTGTGCGCGCCCCCGGGGACCACGGCGTGCAGCCTCTCGTTCGCCGTCCGCGACCGCGGCAGGCTGAACCCGTCGGCGTCCTGCGGGCCCGAGGAGCCCCGCGCACCCCGGGCGTCCTGGCTCTGCTCGGTGCTCACGCCGACCGCCCCTCGTGCCGCAGGACCTCGGCGAGGCTCGGCGCCTTCCGGTCCCGCTCGGACACCGACACGGCGGGCAGCGGCCAGGGGACGGCGAGTTCCACGTCGTCGAAGGCGATCGTCACGTCCTCGGCCGGATCGTGCGGGCGGTCGATCCGGTACGAGACGTCGGCGGTGTCGGTCAGGGCCTGGAACCCGTGGGCGCACCCCGCCGGGATGTACACGCTCACCTGCGTCTCGCCGCTCAGCTCGAAGAAGGCCTGGTTGCGGTAGGTCGGCGAATCCGGGCGCAGGTCCACGACGACGTCGAAGACCTTCCCGTAGGAGCAGCGCACCAGCTTGGCCTCACCGGCGCCGGAGCGCAGGTGCAGGCCGCGCAGCACGCCGCGGACCGAGCGGGACACGCTGTGCTGGACGAAGGCGGCCGGGTCGAGGCCGACCGAGCGGACCACCTCGGCGTCGAACGTCCGGCAGAAGAAGCCGCGTTCGTCGGCGTACGGCGTCGGTTCGAAAAGGTACGCGCCGGCGATCGCCGGGACTTCGGTCGCCTTCATGGGGCCTCCCGTGGTGCGTGGTCGTGGGTGTGGTCGTGTGCGTGGGTACGGTTCTGGTCGTGGGCGTGGTTCTCGGCGTGGTACGGGTCAGGGGCGTCGGAACGGGAGCGGGCGTGGCCGGCCGCCGGGAAGAGGGCCGCCGTCAGGGCGCTGAACTGCTGTTCCAGCTCCCGGCGGGCGGTCAGGTTCCGCTCGGCGAGGGTCCGCCGCAGCTCCGGCGACTGCTTCTCCAGCGCCCGGAACTGCTCGATCAGCCGGTCGGCGTCGACCTCGCGGGCCGGGTGGCAGTACTCGTCGAGCCCCATCCGGGCCATCAGCGCCTCGCTCTTCGCCGCGTAGCTCAGGGCGAGCGTCGGCGTGCCGGCCTTCAGCGCGCAGATCAGGTTGTGGTACCTGGTCGCCACCACGGTGTCGGCGGCGGCCGTCTCCCTCATCAGGTCGGCCAGTGAGGCCGGCGAGGCGGCGGTGAGCAGCGGCGAGTTCACCGCGTCGAGGATCGCGGCGACCACCGGCCTGTCGACGTCGTCGCCCATGAGCAGCCGGACCCGTCTGCCGTCCTCGACCAGCGCGCGGACGAAGCGGGTCGTCCCGTCGAGGTAGCGCCGGTGGATCTCCTCCGCCCGGGCGCGGTCGTCGTTCCCGCCGTGGAAGGCCATGACGCCGACGCAGACCGGGCCCGGTGCGCCGTCGTCGGGCGCGGCCGACGACGGCGCCGGCAGGGAGAAGGCGAGGTCCGGGTAGACCTCGTCCCGGCCGGTGTCCACGCCCATCGCCCGCATCGCGTCGCGCGACGGGGCGTCCCGGTACGACCGGTACGCGGCCAGCCGCGCCGACCAGCGCACCAGGGCCCGGGTCGGCCGGCTGCGGATCTCGGCCGCGCCGACGCTGACCAGCGCGACCCGGGTGCGCAGCAGCCGGCCGCTCGCGCAGAGCAGGAACAGCGCGTACGGGAAGCCCCACGGCCGCAGCGGAAGGGTGGCCTCCAGGACGCCCATGCCCGGCACGATCACCACGTCGTGCCGGCGCACCCAGGCGGCGGTGCGGACGGCGTCGACGAGTTTGCCCGCGCCCTTCGCCGCGATCGAGCCCGCCCGCGACGCGGTCCGGTACTCGCCGCGGTTCCAGTGCAGCCGGGTCGCGGGGATCCCGAACCGGGCCGTCACGGCCTCGGGCCCGCCGCACAGCGCGTCCACGACCGCGTCCGGGTGCGCGGCGCGCAGGTACCCGAGCACGGCCTCCAGCGACCCGTCGTTGCCGAGGTTGCCGGAGCCGAGCAGCCCGAACACCCCGACCCGCACCGGGCCTTCGGCCGCGGACGTCATGGCCGCCGCCCCTCGCGGCCGGCGACGACGGCGTCCACGGAGACGGCGAGCCGGTCCGGGTCGACCGGGGTGCGGTCCTCGACCCGCTCGCCGGCGCCCGGCCGGGCCCGGCTGGTCGCCCAGGCGGCGAGGTGGCCGTAGCACGCGCGCCGGTCGGCCGGGGAGAGCGGCACCCGCCGGATCGTCGCGACGAAGCCCCAGACGTACTCGGCGAGCAGCCGGGGCGTCGGGTGCAGCGGTCCGGCCCGGCGCGGGTCCAGGTTGACGCACCGGGAGCGCTTGGAGGGGTTCGCCCGCTCGGCGCGGGTGGGGTGGTCGCGGCGGAAGTACAGCAGCTCCGGCACCTGGTGGAAGCGCCCGCGCAGGCCGATCTCGGCGACGAACGTGCGGTCCGCGTGGTGGTAGCTGTCGAGCGGCTTGACCCGGCGCAGGACGTCGGCCCGGATCACGCCGTAGAAGTCGTCGCCGCCGGGTTCGAACAGCATGCTGCGGAAGCGCTCCGGCGCGTGCGGCGAGGCGGTGGCGAGCCCGTACTCGTAGGGGACCTTCACCCGGCCGTCGCCGTCGATGACCGCCTGGTCGGCGTGCGCGAGGATCACGTCCGGCCGCTCGTCCAGCGCCTCCACGCAGCGCAGCAGCAGGTCCCGGGCGTACAGGTCGTCGTGCGAGGCCCACTTGAACAGCTCGCCGCGGCACTCGGCGAACACGTGGTTGTGGTTCGGCGAGGCGCCGATGTTCCGGGGCAGCCGGAGGTAGCGGATGCGGGAGTCCCGCGCGGCGTAGCGGCGGCAGATGTCCTGCGTCGCGTCGGTCGAGGCGTTGTCGGAGATGATCAGCTCGAAGTCCTCGTAGGTCTGGCCGAGCAGGGCGTCGAGGGACTCGGCGAGGTACTCCTCACCGTTGTAGACGGGCAGCCCGATACTCAATCGGGGTACGGCGGTCATGGAGTCCTCACTTCGGGGGTGTCGTCCTCTACTTCGGGGGAGGGGGCTCGGTGGTGCTCGTGCAGGGCGGCCCTCAGCTGCCACCACCACACGGCCGAGCCGCAGGCCGTCGCGGTGGCGACGCCCCAGGCGGAGCCGGCGGTGCCGGCCAGGGCGGCTCCGCCGAGCCCGCCGCCGAGGTAGCAGGCGGAGGCGAACAGCTGGCAGCGCAGGCTGCGCCGGGCCGCGGCGAGCGCGCGCAGCCCGGCCGCCGCGCCGCTGCCGAGGCCGGCGCCGGCGACGCCGAGGGTGGCCGGCACGATGAGCTCGGAGGACGCGTGCCAGACGTCGCCGAGGACGAGCTCGCCGATCCGGTCGGGCATCAGCAGCAGGGCGGCGCCCCACAGCAGCGCCGCGACGGCCTGGCCGCCGCCCAGCCGGAGGCAGAACCCGCCGAGCCGGTGCGGTGCCTGCCGCAGTACCCGGGCCGCCTCCGCCACGGTGACCAGGGACAGCCCCATCAGCAGGGCGAGGAAGGGGCCGAGCAGGAGCTCGGCGCCCCGGACCGTCCCCACCGCACCGACCCCGACGATCGCGCCCAGCCCGTACGCCCGGAGCTGGCCGGCGGCGCTGAGGCTGACGTTCTCGGCCAGGTACCGGGTACCGAGGTCCCGTTGCTCGCGGAGCCACCCGCGGGCCGCGGTCACCCGGGGCCGGATGCCGGACTGGAGGAAGCCGTACCCGGCGGCCACCGCGGCGGCGGCGCCCCAGGCCAGCAGGAAGGCGGCCACGGTGTTCACGCGCGCCGCCACGACCATGGCCGGGACGAGCGCGACGGCCTGCACCAGGTCGTTGGTGAACGCCTTCCGCCCCGCGCCGGCGGCGAAGAACGCGAACCGCCGGGAGTCCTGGAGCAGCAGCGCCGGCAGGGCGGCGCCGAGGCAGACGAACGCGGGCCCGATCCGACCGCCGAGGCCGAGCCCGGTGAGCAGGCAGACGGCGCCGAGGGAGGAGCCGATGACGAGCGCCGTCCCCGACGACCGGGCCGCCGCCGCACGCCAGACCGCCTCCGGCACGCCGCTGAACCGCACCACGAGCGGGTCCGTGGCCAGCCCGCGGGCGACGTTGAGCACCAGGCCGTAGGTCAGCCATGCGAGGCTGAACACGCCGAACGCCGTCACCCCCAGCGAGCGGGCCACGAAGGCGCCCACCGCGAAGTTGGTCATGCTGGAGACCGCCTGGTCGGCCAGCCCCCAGGACAGCCGGCCGGCGATGCCCCGGCCGGCGGCCCGCCCCGGCGGGCCCGGCGGCGCCGTCGTCTCCGTCCCCTCGGCGGTCATCGGCGTCATGCCTTGATCAGCCCGGCGCCGTGCAGGGCGTCGGCCGCGGCGGCGACGGTGTCGAACGGCAGCCCGGACCGCTCGGCGACGTCCAGCAGACTCTGCTCGCCGTCGGAGAGGCTGAGCACCCAGAGCATGGCCAGCTGGGCCTGCTTGGCGTCGCTGCGGCCGCCGAGCGAGTCGTACAACCCGCGCCGGCCCAGGTGCGGTTCGCCGTACGGGCTGAGGTTGAGGTACCGCCGGTTGCGGTCGAGGACGGAGAACGCCTCGCGGCAGACCGCGAGGGTGTCCGCCAGCGCCTCCGGGGAGACGAAGCCCGGGTTGTCCGCCGAGGTGTGGTACTCGGGGTACCCGGCGTACGGGGTCCGGCTGAGCGAGCCCACGCCGAGGTCGAACCCGGGCGAGCAGTACTGCCGCTCGTCGTAGCCGTACGGCGTGAACCCGTTGACCTGGTGCGGTCGTTCGGTCGCGTTCAGGACGTGCCGCAGGACCCGGTCGATCTCCGCGTCGCCGCGCCGGCTCTGCTTGTACGTCAGCTTGCCCCGGTCGCCGGCGCAGGCCAGCACCAGCCCGTGCTTGACGCGTTCCACCCGCTCCGCGTTGCGGGCCAGCCAGGTGATCGCCCCGATGGTGCCGGGCGCGAAGATGAACCGGTAGGTGTAGTACGGCGTCCGCTCCGCCAGCTCCCGGGCCAGGAAGATCGCCACCGCGACGCCGGCCATGTTGTCGTTCGCCAGCGACGGGTGGCAGACGTGGCAGGAGACGATCACCTCGTCGGTGACCTGCCCGGGGACGACGTGCTCGGCGTAGGTGAGGTGGCCGTCCGCGAGCGTGGAGTCGATGCGCACCTCGTACTCGCCGTCCGGCATCGCGTCCAAGGTCTCCTGGGCCAGGCAGAACCCCCATTGCGGCGTGTAGTAGCTGGTGCGGTACGGCACCCAGGTCGGGTGGTCGGGCAGCGTGTGCAGGTGTTCGCGCAGCTCGGCCAGTGGCACGGTCGCCGCCACCGGGACGCTGTAGCCGAGCACGTGCAGGTTGGACGCGGCGAAGTCGACGACCCGGCGGCCGGTGGCGTCGGCGATGTACGCGTCCCGGATGTTCCACTCCTGCGGCACCGTCCAGTCGAGCACCCGTGTCCCGGTCGGCACCTCGTGCACCTGCAGCGGGAGGTACTCGCCGACGATGTCCAGGGTGGCGCGCACGCCGTCGCCGGTGATGCTCCGGCAGATCGGGTACAGCCGCTCCACCAGCGCGTGCATCCGGTCGCCCGCCGTGGTCACCGGCGCCACCGCAGGGTGTCGTCGACGGTGCCGGCGTCGGCTGCCGCGCGCAGCACGGCCAGCCGGGTGAAGCGTCGCTCGAAGTCGTCCCGGGTCAGACCGAACTTCTGGTAGGCGTCGGCGAGTTCGAGCGCCCCCCGCTTCACCGTCCACTCGCAGTCGAAGCCGGGCAGCGCGGCGCGGAACCGGGAGAAGTCCACCCGGTAGGACCGCGGGTCGGCACCGTTCTCCCCGGTGATCACCACCTTCGCGCCGGACACCGCCTCGGCGACCTGTTCGGCGATCTCGGCGACGGTGACGTTGTTGGTCTCGCTGCCGATGTTGAACGCCCGGTCGTGCACCGCCTCCCGCGGCGCCACCAGCGAGGCCGCGAAGGCCCGCGCGATGTCGGCGGCGTGCACCAGCGGGCGCCAGGGCGTGCCGTCGGAGAGCACCAGCACCTCGCCGGACAGGAGCGCGTGGCCCACCAGGTTGTTCAGCACGATGTCGGCGCGCAGCCGGGGCGAGTAGCCGAAGGCGGTGGCGTTGCGCAGGTACACCGGGCTGAAGTCGTCGTCGGCCAGCGCGTGCAGGTCGTCCTCCACCCGCACCTTGGACTCCGCGTACGGGGTCACCGGGCGCAGCGGGGCGTCCTCGGTGACCAGGTCGTCGCCGCCGGCGGCACCGTAGACCGAGCAGGTCGACGCGTACAGGAAGCGCCGCACCCCGGCGTCGCGGGCCAGCCGGGCCAGCCGCACGGAGGCGTGGTGGTTGATGTCGTAGGTGAGGTCCGGCGCCAGCGAGCCCAGCGGGTCGTTGGACAGCGCGGCCAGGTGGATCACGGCATCCACCCCGGCCACGTGGTCGGCCGTGACGTCACGCAGGTCCACCCGGTGACCCGGCGGGTCGGCGGGCGTCGGGCCGAGGACCGAGTCCGCGAACAGGCCCGCGTCCAGCCCGACGACGTCGTGCCCGGCGGCCGCGAGGACCGGGGCCATCACGGTGCCCAGGTAGCCCTGGTGTCCGGTCAGCAGTACGCGCATGGTTCATCCCCCCAGATTGAGAGTGAGCTTGGTGACGGCGAACGCCTCGGCGTAGCGCTCGTGGCATTCGATGCCGCGGATCCGCGCCAGCCCGAGGAAGGCCTCCCGGTCGTACCAGGGCCGGTGCCGTTGCGACGGGTAGTGCTCCTGCAACAGCCGCACCTTCTCCTCGGCGACCTCCGGGGAGAGCGGCTGGTAGGCCGTGGGACGGCCGAGGTCGGCGTCCCACTTGACGATCTCGTAGCCGAGCACGAGGTGGTCGCGGAACGCGGTGGTCACCAGCCGCGCCAGGCCGCGGTGGTCCTGGTGCGCGTCCTCGGTGCGCGGTGCGAGGACCAGGTCCGGCTCGCTCCGCCCGCGCAGCTCCTCGACCGCGGCCTTGGCCTCGTCCCAGTGCGCGGGCAGCCGGCCGTCCGGGAGCTTGAGCACGGTCAGGCGCAGGTCGGCGTCCGGGCAGAAGGCGGCGAGCGCGTCCCGTTCCTCCTGCTCCCGCTCGCCGCCACCGCCGGAGAGCACCAGCGCGTCGACCCGCAGGCCCGGCCGCGCGCGGCACACCGTCAGCAGCGTGCCGCCGGCGCCGATGGCGATGTCGTCGCAGTGCGCCCCCACCGCGACGACCCGGTCCGGGCGCCCGGACCCGAGCCGGATCACGCGGTCCTCGCCGCGCCGGTGGTCCCGCCGCCGCCCGCCCCCGCGGCGTCCCGCTCCCACACGGCCCACGGGCGGTCGCCCCGGGAGTAGGCGAGGTCCAGCGCGGCCCGCTCCTTCACCGTGTCGGTCGGCTTCCAGAAGCCGCGGTGCTGGTGGGCCACCAGCCGTCCGCGCTTGGCCAGTTGGGTGCAGCCGTCGGCGACCAGGTCCCCGTTCTCCGGGATGTGGTCGAAGACCTCCTGACGGAGCACGAAGTAGCCACCGTTCTCCCACAGCGGCAGTTCGCTCACCGCGGTGATGCCCCCCACCAGGCCGCCCTCGCCCAGCTCCACGCAGTGGAACGAGGATTGCGGCGGCACCACCATCATCGACGCACCGGCGTCACGCCGGGAGAACGAGTCGATCATCTCCGGCAGCGGGGCGTCGGTGAGCACGTCGGCGTAGTTGGCGAGGAACATCTCGTCGCCGTCCAGGTGGTGCCGCACCCGGCGCAACCGCTCGCCGATCGGCGACTCGATGCCCGTCTGGGCGAACGTGATCGTCCAGGAGGCGATGTCGGTGGACAGCAGCTCGGTCTGCCCGCCCCGCAGCACGAAGTCGTTGGACGTCGTCTCCTCGTAGTTGAGGAAGAAGTCCTTGATGTGGTGGGCCCCGTACCCGAGGCACAGGATGAACTCGGTGTGCCCGAAGTACGCGTAGTAGCGCATCACGTGCCAGATGAGCGGCCGCGGGCCGACCATCGCCATCGGCTTGGGCACGTCGTCGGAGGCTCCGCTGCGCATGCGCAGCCCGTAACCGCCGCAGAACAGGACGACCTTCACGGCTTGACCTCGACAATGCTGAGTTCCGGGATGGGGAAGACCAGCCGGCCGCCCCAGGCGTGCACGAAGGACAACTGCTCGACCAGCTCGTCCCGCAGGTTCCACGGGAGGACGAGGACGTAGTCCGGCCGGTCGGTGGCGATCTGCTCGGGCGGCAGGATCGGGATGCGGGTGCCCGGGGTGAACCTGCCGTGCTTGTAGGGGTTCCGGTCGACCGTGTACGGGAGCAGGTCGGGCCGGACACCGCAGTGGTTCAGCAGGGTGTTGCCCTTGCCCGGGGCGCCGTAGCCGACGACCGTCTCGCCACGCTCGGCCGCCTCGACGAGGAAGCGCAGGAGGTCCCTGCGCACCTTCGCCACCCGGGCGGAGAACTCGGTGTACCCGGACAGCTCCCGCAGCCCCGCGGCCTTCTCCCGGTTCAGCACGTCGGCCACCCGCCGGCTCGGCTCGCCGGCCACCTCGGCCGGCCGGGCCCACAGCCGGATGGAGCCGCCGTGCGTGGGCAGCAACTCGACGTCCACGAGCGTGAGTCCGCCGCTCTCCAGCGCCCGGGCCGCGGACGCGACCGTGTAGTACTGGAAGTGCTCGTGGTAGATCGTGTCGTACTGGTTCTCCTCGATCAGGGTCAGCAGGTGCTGCACCTCGACGGAGACCCAGCCGTCGTCGGCGACCAGGGCGCGCAGGCCCCGGGTGAACCCGACCACGTCGGGGATGTGCGCGTACACGTTGTTGGCGACGACCAGGTCCGCCGGGCCGTGCTCGGCACGGACGGCCGCACCGGTGGCCGGGTCCAGGAACTCCGTGAGCGTGGGCACGCCCGCGTCCCGCGCCGCGGCACCGACGTTCACCGACGGCTCGACGCCGAGGCAGCGGATGCCCCGGTCCACCACGTGGCGGAGCAGGTACCCGTCGTTGCTCGCGACCTCGACCACGAAGGAGTCGGGGCCGAGGCCCAGCCGCGGCACGGCCTCGGCGACGAAGGTGCGCGCGTGCTCCACCCAGGAGGTCGAGTACGAGGAGAAGTACGCGTACTGCGTGAACGTCTCCTCCGGCGTGATCAGCGGAGGGATCTGCGCGAGCCAGCAGTCCGTGCAGACCCGCAGGTGCAGCGGGTACGTCGGTTCCGGCCGGTCCAACTGGTCCGCGGCGAGGAAGCTCTCGCACGGCGGGGTCGCCCCCAGGTCGACGACGCTCCCCAGCGCCGTCGAGCCGCAGAGTCGGCATCGTGTCATCTACTGCCCCCATTTCCTGCTCGCGCGGGTGTCCCGCCGCGAGCCAGCGTTCGTCCTCACCACCGGCGGCGCGCCGTCCGCGCCGCCGGCCCGCCCCGCGATCGCGGCGCGGTACTCCTCCACCAGGCGCTCCAGTCCGACCGCCGGACTGAACGCCTGGTCGTAACGGTGCCGGGCCGTCCGGCCCATCTCCCGGTTGCCGGCCGGATCGGCCGTGACCCGGCGAAGGCAGGACGCGAGCGAGCCCGCGTCCCCCGGCCGGTGCAGCAACCCGGTCAGCCCGTCCTGCACGAGCTCGACGAAGGCGCCGTGACCGGCGGCGACGGCCGGGACCCCCGCCGCCATCGCCTCCGCGACCACCAGGCCGAACGTCTCCATGGACATCGACGGAGCCACCACCGCGACCGACCGCGCGACGGCCTGCCGGCACTGGGCCGGGTCGTACAGGCCGGCGTAGCGCACGTCGGCCCGGCCCGCCGCCCACGCCGTCACCTCGGCCTCCAGCGGCCCCGCGCCGGCGAGCACGAGCGGCACGCCGACCCCGCCCTCCGCGGCGAGCGCGTCCCACGCGGCCATGAGCAGCCGCACGCCCTTGGACTCCGTCAGCCGGCCGAGGAAGAGCAGGTGCTCGCCGGTGTCCGCCCGGCCGGTGCCGGGGTCGGGCACGAAGTTGTGCTTCACCACCAGCCGTTCGGCCGGCATGCCGGACCGCACCAGGATGTCGCGCTGCGCCGCGGAGATGCAGAAGAACCGCTCCACGCCGGACCACCACCGCCGCCGGTTGACCGCCAGGCTGACCGCGAGCGGCACCGTCGCGAGCCGGGAGTTCCGGTAGCAGCCGTGCCGGACGGCGGGCAGCGAGGCCCGCGTGCCGACGCACTCCGTGCACGCCCCGCCGTCCCGGTGCAGCGTGCCGGGCGGGCAGACCTGGGTGTAGTTGTGCAGGGTGGCGACGACGGGCACACCGGCGTCGGCGCAGGCGGCGATCACCGCCGGCGACAGGAGCGGGAAGACGTTGTGGACGTGCACCACGTCCGGCCGATCGGTGCGGAGCCGGGCGGCGAGCTCCGTGCGGACCGCCGGGTTCCACGGCACGAGGAGCGGCACCGCGGCCTTGCCGAGCAGGGACCGCGCGGCGATCTCGTCGCTGCGCCGCTCGAACACGTCGACCCGGTGGCCGGCCGCGCGCAGCAGCCCCACCTCCTCGTCGACGACCCTGTTCTCGCCGCTCGGCTGCGCCGAGGAGTAGCGGTTGTGCACCACGAGGACGTGCATGGTCAGGTCACCTCCCGGTTCCGGTCCCAGCGGGGGATGCGTCGCCGCGGTACCGCGGGCGCCGTCAAGGGCGGGGCCGCGGCCGGTGTCGTGAGCAGCGACGCGGCCAGGGCCAGGTGGAGCAGGTAGGGCGAGGCGTCGCCGAGCCCGGCCTCGGTGTACGACGACATCGCGACGTAGCTGATGAGGAAGATCGCGCAGGCCCTCGGCAGCGAGGGCGGGCGCAGCAGCGCGATCCCGCCCAGGGAGAGGAGGATCGCCGCCACGAGGACGATGCCGAGCTGGCCCTGCTCGTTGTAGACGGCCAGCCAGCTGTTGTCGATGGGCAGCCCGCCGAACGACTTGTCGCCCAGACCCGTGCCGAACACCCGCTCCGGGAGCGTCCGGGGCGCCGTCAGCAGGGCGTCCCAGACCTTGGCCCGGCCGGTGAGGTTGGAGAAGTTCTCCTTGCTCTGCCCGCGCATGAACCACGCCTGCAGCGCGGAGGAGAACGCCACCGCGGCCACCGTGGCGCACACCACCGCCCAGGCGAAGAACCGGCGGGCGGCGGCGCTGGTCAGGACGAGCGAGCCGATCGCCAGCGCCAGCCCGACGAGCAGGCCGACCGTGGCCGTCCGGGTGTGGGTCATCGCGAGCAGCACGAGCGTCGGCACGATGACCACCGCCGCGCCGGTCCCGGTGGTCCGGCGGTCCAGCAGGAGCAGCACGGTGAGCCCGATGATCACCGCGGAGTACTGTCCGATCTGCGGCGGGGTGAGCGGCCACAGCGCGCCGACCAGGCGCCCGCCGTAGTACTCGGGCATGGCGGTGCCCGGGGAGATGACCAGGCCGGCGGCCACCGACACGAGCACCGCGAAGTACATCCGGATGTGGGTCCGGACGAGCATCAGGCTGCCGGTCCACCAGCGGCTG
This sequence comes from Kitasatospora sp. NPDC127035, assembly GCF_042726075.1. Lineage (NCBI taxonomy): Bacteria > Bacillati > Actinomycetota > Actinomycetes > Kitasatosporales > Streptomycetaceae > Kitasatospora > Kitasatospora sp. NPDC127035. Next base: position 60,124 of record NZ_JBHXDN010000050.1, read on the forward strand.
AGCAGCCACAGGGTGCCGACGAAGAGGGCCAGCCGGGTGCAGCGGAACAGCGCGCCGACCCCGACCTCCAGGTGCAGGCTGGAGATGAGGCTCGGCACCAGCAGCAGGCTGAGCAGGAACAGGAAGGCGTTGGCGCGGATGCGCAGCCGGAGGTTGAGCGCGAGGGCCAGCGCGAACGCGGAGACCAGCGCGCCCATGGTGGCCATCTGGATGAGGGAGCGGGGCAGCCTCACGATGGTCTTCGCCCCGGCGGAGCCGAGCGTGTTGAGACCCAGGAGGGCCCAGACGATCCAGACGGCCTTCGGCGTGCCGCCGGGGCGTCGTTCGGCGCCGGGCCGGGGGACCGCCGTGCCCGGTCCGCCCGCCGGCCGGCCGCCCGTGGGCCCGCCGCGCACCGGTTCCCCGGCCACCTCAACCACCGGCCTGCGGGGCGAAGGTGCTGCCCTGGTCCTGCTGGTACGGCGTGCCCTGCCACCGCCCGGCGTCGAGCTTGCGGTCCGGGTCGTCGATGACGAAGCTCCACGGTCCGCGGTAGGCGTTGTCGTGCCAGCGGTTGTCCTGTTCGAGGGTGATCGCCCGGGACACCCGCTTGCCCTGGTACGGCGACCAGTCGGGGTAGGTGCCGTAGTTGGAGAGCACGGCCATGCGGGCGCACTCCACCGCGCACCTGACGACGGACGTGTCGAGGGCGAAGCGGTTGTCGTGGATGTCCACCCGCTGGGTCTTCCACCGGCAGTCGGCGTAGAGCGGTGCGGTGTCGATCGCCGGCTTCGCGCACTGCCGGGTGTCCTTCACCAGCAACGTGCAGTAGCCGGTCGAGGTGTTGGCCGGGCTGTTGCAGAACCGGTCGGCGTTCTCCCACAGGGTGATGCCGGACCAGTTGTCCTCCAGCAGGTTCCGGTAGATGTCGATCCTGTCGGTGCGGGCCGGGATCCGGGGTTCGCCGCCGGCCTCCGACACGTAGACCGCCGCGTACGGGAAGTTGTCGCCGGCGGCGGCGTGCCGGCGGCCCTCGACCCAGTTGTTGCGTCGGATCGTGTTGTTCCTGATGATCGCGTTGTAGCTGGTCTCGTACATCAGCGCGGTGCCGTCGTTGGCCTCCAGCACGTTGTCCTCGACGAGGAAGTCGTTGTTGTTGTTGTCCGCCCACAGCCCGGCGCCGCGGTTGTCGTGCACCCAGTTGCCGCGGACGTCGGCGCCGTCGACGGCCCAGAACTTGATGCCCCCGGTGCAGCCGCAGCCCGGCTGCCGCCGTTCCCAGTCGTCGGTGTTGTTGCCCACGATCTCGTTGCCCTCGACCAGCAGGCCCTTGATGGAGTCGCCGGTCTTGTAGGCGTTCATGCCGTACTGCCCGTTGTTGCGCAGGCAGCTGGCGCGGACCTGCTGGCGGGCACCGGCCATCAGCCCGGCGCCGGAGTTGTCCTGGATCGTCGCGTGCTCGATCACCCACCCGTCGGCCATGTCGTGGTTGACCACGCCCTCGTCGTGCGGCGCGACGAAGCCCTGCACGGTCAGGTGGCGGATGGTGACGTCGGGGGCGGTACCGCTGAACGCGTAGTTGTTGGTCCTCCGGCCGTCGAGCACCGCGCCCGGCGCGCCGAGGTAGGTGTTCCCCTCCTTGGCCATCACCTGGGCGTAGCGGTCCGGTTCGAGGGTGTGGGTGCCCGGGCGGAGCCAGAACGTGGTGCGCGGGGGGTTGTCCCTGGTCTTCACCGCCAGGTCGTCGACCACCGCGGGGTCGACCGTCACCGCGCCCGCCGGCGCCGTCGCCGGCCCCGGCGCGGGGGCGGCGCACACCCGGGCCACGGCCACCGGCCCGGACGGCGCGGCGGTCGCCTCCGCCGGGGCGTCCGACGCGCTCGTACAGCCGGTCGCCAGCAGCAGGGCGAGCGTGAGCGCCGCCGCCGACGACGCCCCCCGGTACCGTCTCCTGATCCCCACGCGCCCCCCTAGCCGCGGAAACCGAGCACGGTGGTGAACCCCTGCGTGCCGTCGGTGAAGCCGGTGCCGACCAGCGTGGTGGCGGGTTCCTTGCGTCCGAAGCCGGCGGAGTACCAGCCCAGCGGCGGGTCGGTCTCGCCGCGGTGCGCCGACCAGGACAGCTGCCCCGGCAGGTCGAGCACCGCGGAGCGGTCCTCGCCGCCCCGGGTCCAGGTCAGCACCGCCCGGTGCCCCGTCAGGTCCGCGGTGACCGCCGGGCCGAGGTGGAACGCCAGGCGCACGGCCCCGCGCGGTCCGCGCACCTCGTCCACGATCCGCAGCTCCCGGGTCGCGGCGGTCAGCTCCACCCGGCGGCGGTGCACCGACTGCTGGTAGCCGTCGTGCTCGGCGCTCCAGCGGGCCACGCCGCCGGAGGTGTCCGCGACCAGGACGCGGGTGCGGGCGTGCCGGGTCCACAGGAACGGGCCGCCGGAGACGGACTGGTCACCGCCGTCCAGCTGCAGGGTGTTGTGGCCCAGGGTCGACCGGAAGTACTGCCGCCACTCGGGCTGCCCGTGGTAGCAGAACGTCCCCGGGTCGGCGAGCACGTCGACCCCGTCGTGCCGGACCTCCACGGACAGCGCGTCCGCGTGGGCGTGCGCGGCGATGGACAGGAACCCGTGCGGACCGCCGTCGCAGCGGCACCAGATCTCCTCCGGACCGCGCAGGACGGTCAGGCCCGCGTCGGCGAAGTGGGACGGCCGGTCGGCCGGGCGGGCCACGGTCCCGTTCCGCGCGTACGGCCGGACGAGCGAGGTCAGCAGCGGGGTGCGCACATCGGTGCCGGTCACCGCGGGCCACCAGGCGAGCCGGCCGAACACGGCGTCCCCGGTCGCCAGCAGCGAGCCCCAGCGGTCGGTGCCCGCGCCGTCCAGGACCAGTCCGTGCCCGTCGTCCGCGTCCCCCTGGCGCGGGGGCCGCAACCGGTTGTCCACGACGGCCGCGAGCGCGTCGGTCATCCGCAGCAGGACGAGCCGCACGGACGCGGGGACCGGCACGGCGGCGGCGTCCGCCTCGGCCACCGCGGCCAGACCGAGCTCCAGGACGAGCCCGTGGTACTCGGTGGCCAGTTCGCGGTTGAGGCCGGAGACGAAGGTGTTGCCGCGCAGGTGCCGCTCCAGCGACCGCAGCGCGGCGGACCGCCAGCGCGCCGACGAGGGGAACCACCCGAACGCGCAGGCCGCGGCGAACTGCCCGGCGGCCTCGGCGATGACGTGGTTGTTCGCCGACGACCCCCGGCTGGGGAAGGCGGCCAGCCAGCGCTGGTGGTGCCAGATCTGGTTCAGCGCCACCGGGTTGTCCTCGAACAGCCCGGCCGCGCCCGGCCAGCCGTCGAGCAGCCGGCGCACCCACACCCAGGACAGCAGCCGGATGCCCAGCTCGATCCCGCTGATCCAGTGCACGCCGCGCAGCGGCGGGTTGGCCGCCCACCACGACCGCAGGTGCTCGGCCACGCGCTCGGCGTACCGCTCGTCCCCGGTGACCGCGTAGGCGGCGGCCAGCACGGTCAGGTACTGGTGCCGGGACAGCTCCCAGATCTGCTTGACGTCCCCGACCGCGTCCTCGCTCCGGTACGGCACGTCGAAGGCGTAGCCGGACGGCGCCCGCCGCCCCGTCTTCGGGTCGCGCCACCAGTCGGGCGCCACCAGGTCGTCACGGTCCACCCCGAAGAACTCCGCGTGCCCGTCCAGCAGGCGGTCCGCCTCGGCGACGAGGCGCTTCCCGGCGTCCGGCGGCACCGCGGCGACCGCCCCGGCGGGCAGCACGGCGGTGAACCGGGCACCCGTGACGGGCGGGCAGTCCGGCGGCGCCGACCGCCACCGCCGCCGGCGCACCGCGTCGCCCACCCGGCCGCCGATCTCCTGCGGCCCCATCCGGGACAGCCGCCGCAGGTACCAGCCCGTGCCCATGGTCATCGCGCCCTCGCCAGGGTCACCGGCGCGCCGCCGACCAGGCCGGCCTGCACGGCGAGGGTGGCCGCCGTGGTGGCGACCAGCGACTCCAGCGGCACCGGCATCGGCCCGCCGGTCCGCACGGCCGCGACGAACGCGGCCAGTTCGGCGGCCTGGCCCTTGTCCCGGGCCTTGGGCAGCCGCGAGCTGACCCACCGCTTGCGGCCGTACACCGAGGCGCGGACGAAGTCGTCGAGCTTCAGCACCTTGCCGTCCGCGACGAGGTCCAGCGTCTCCTTGGGGAAGCCGGACGCGCCGGTGGTGACGTAGCTGATGGTGGCGGTGGAGCCGTCCGGGTAGCGCAGCACGACCTGGAGGTCCTCGTTGCCGGCCGGGGCGGCCGCGTACACCGAGACCGGGTCGGCGTCCAGCAGCCAGCTCGCGGTGTCGATGAAGTGCCCGCCCTCGCCGGCGAACCGCGAGCCCTCGGAGTCCTGCCGGAGGTACCAGCTGCCCTGCTGGAGCCGGCCCGCGTTGACCAGGTAGCGCAGGCTCGCCGGACCGGTCCGCGCGCCGAACCGGTTCCTGGCCTCCCGCAGCAGCGGCGCGAACCGGCGGTTGAAGCCCACCTGGATCCGGTCGTTGCCGGACTCCTCCACCGCCGCGAGCACGCCCGCCAGTTCGTCCTCGGTGAGGGCCAGGGGCTTCTCCACGAACACCGTCTTGCCGGCGAGCAGCGCCCTGCGGGTCAGGTCGGCGTGGGAGCTGTGCCGGGTGACCACGAACACCGCGTCGACGGCCGGGTCGTCCAGCACGGCGTCGAGGTCGGTGGTCGCCTTGGCGAAGCCGAACTTCCGCTGCGCGTTCGCCGCCGACAGCGCCGTCGTGGTGACGACCGTGGACAGCGTGACGCCGTCGCGCTGCGACAGGTGCGGCAGGATCATCGACGTCGCGTAGTTCCCCGCGCCGACGAACGCCAGCCGCACCGGCGCCCCGGCGGACCGGGCCGGGGCAAAGACCCCGCCGCCGCGGCGCACCGCGGGCACCGCGGGCACCGCCACCGAGGGGGCCGGCGGCCTCTCCTCCGCCGCGGGGCCGGGGTACCGGAACAGCACGGCCACGGCCTTCAACTCGCCGTCCTTCAGCCGCTGGTACGTCTCGACGGCGTCGTCGAAGTCGGCCACGTGGGAGATCAGCGGCTCGACGTCGACGCGGCCGCGGGCGACGAGGTCGAGGAAGCACGCCAGGTTGCGGCGCTCGGTCCAGCGCACGTAGCCGATCGGGTAGTCCCGCCCCTCCAGCTCGTACCCCGGGTCGTAGCGCCCGGGCCCGTACGAGCGGGAGAACCGGACGTCGAGCTCCTTCTCGTAGTACGCGTTCCAGGGCAGGTCCAGCCGGCACTTGCCGATGTCGACGACCCGGCCGCGGTCCCGGGCCAGCCGGGCGGCCAGCTCGACGGGCTGGTTGCTGCCGCCGCCGGCGGCCAGGTACACCTGGTCGACCCCGTGGCCGTCGGTGAGTTCGGCGACGGCGGCCTCCACGGCCGCGGACCCGGGATCGCCGGCGGCCACGGCGCCCAGGCGCTCGGCGAGCTCGCAGCGCACCGGGTCGGGGTCGGCCCCGACGACGCGGACCCCCGAGGCGGTGAGGAGCTGCACCACCAGCTGCCCGATCAGCCCGAGGCCGATGACCAGCGCCGCCTCGCCGAGCTGCGGCTCGCCCTGCCGCACGCCCTGCAGGGCGATCGACCCGACGGTGCCGAACGCCGCGTGCCGGGGCGCGAGGCCGTCGGGCACCCGGGCGTAGAGGTTCTTCGGCACCCAGTTCAGCTCGGCGTGCAGCGCGTGCTCGTTGCCGGCGCAGGACACGAGGTCGCCGACCGCCACGTCGTCGATCCCGGCGCCGACCTGCTCGACCACCCCGCACAGCGAGTAGCCCAGCGGCGTGTAGGAGTCCAGCTTCCCCATCACCTTGCGGTAGGTGGCGGGCAGTCCGTTGGTGGCCACGCTCTGCATGACCTTGGCCACCTGGTCCGGACGGGAGCGGGCCTTGCCCAGCATCGACATGCCGGCCTCGGACACCTTCATGAGCTCGGTCCCGGTGGATATCAGCGAGAAGGCGCTGCGGACCAGCACGCCGCCGGGCTTGCACCCCGGCACCGGCACGTCGAGCACCGCCAGCTCACCGCTCTTGTAGTTCTGCACGACCTGTTTCACCGGAAGTCCCCTTGTTCCTACGCCGTCAAGTGAGTCGCGTGAGTCGGATGAGCAGCTCTACGTCGTCGCGTGAGTGCTGTGGCCGGAGCCGGAGGTCGCACCGCGGTACCAGTACTCCAGGGTCAGCACGTGCCACAGGTGCTTGGAGTAGTCCTGCTGCCCGGCGGCGTCCGCGGCGACGAGCCGCGCCAGCGCGTCCCGGCGCAGGAACCCGGAACTGACGAGCACGCCGTCGTTCACCACCTCGCGCACCAGCGGTGCCAGGTCCCGGCTCATCCAGGCCCGCAGCGGGGCGCTGAACAGGCCCTTGGGCCGGTACACGATCTCCCGGGGCAGGACCGAGGAGGCCGCCTCCTTCAGGACGGCCTTCCCCTGCCGCCCGACGATCTTGCGGTCGCCGGGCACGGCGAACGCCGCCCTCACCACCTCGACGTCCACGTACGGCACCCGCACCTCGGTCGACGCGGCCATGCTCGACCGGTCCGTGTACGCGAGGTTCAGGCCCGGCAGGAACATCCGGGCGTCCCCCAGGCACATCCGGTTGACGAAGTCGTCGAGGTCGTTGTCCTGGTAGGTGTCCGCGTGCTCGGTCAGCACGTCGTCGACGGTCCCGGCCAGGTCCGGATCGACCAGGGCCAGCAGCTCGGCCCGGTCGTACATGGTGTAGCTGCGCCGGAACGCGGTCTCCTCCGGCAGGTCGGCGAAGGAGAGGAACCGCTTCGCGAACCGCACCGACCGCAGCCCCCGGTTGGCCGTGGCGACCGGCAGCCGGTCCACGGCCGCGGACAGGCCGCGCCGCAGGGGCCGCGGCACGCGCTGGTAGCGCAGCGCGAGCTGGTTGGCCAGGTGCTTGCGGTAGCCGGCGAACAGCTCGTCGGCCCCCATCCCCGAGAGCATCACCTTGACCCCGGCCTCCCGGGCGGCCGAGCAGATCAGGAAGGTGTTGATCGCGGCGGGGTCGCCGATCGGCTCGTCCAGGTGGTACGTCATCCGCGGCAGCAGGTCGAGCACGTCCGGAGCGATCTCGATCTCGTGCAGGTCGACGCCGAACTGCTCGGCCACCTGCCGGGCGTAGCGGAGGTCGTCCGGCATCGCCTCGAACCTGGCGTCCTCGGCGCGGAACCCGATCGTGTAGGCGGAGATCCCGGGCCGGTCCCGGGCCGCCAGCGCGGTCAGGTAGCTGGAGTCCAGCCCGCCGGAGAGGAAGGTCGCCACGGGCACGTCCGAGAGCAGGTGACGCCGGGTCGACTCCTCGACGATGGCGGCGAGGTCCGGCCGTTCGCCGCCGAGGGCCCGCTCCCGGCCCTCCGCGGCGACGTCCCGCAGGTGCCAGAACCGGCCGCGGTCCACCCGGCCGTCGGGCCGGCACCGGAGCCAGCTCCCCGGCGGCAGCTTCTCCGCCTCGCGGAACGCGCACCGTGAGTCCGGCACCCAGTAGTACAGCAGTGAGGCCACCAGCGCCCCGGGGTCCACCTCCAGCGACCCGCCGGCGGCGGCGGCCAGCGCCTTGAGCTCGGAGGCGAACATCAGCCCCTCGCCGCGCCGCACCAGGAACAGCGGCTTGATGCCGAGCTGGTCGCGGGCGAGCACCAGCTCGCCGGTCCGCTCGTCGAAGACCCCGAACGCGAACATGCCGCGCAGCCGGGGCAGGCAGTCCGTGCCCCAGCGCCGCCAGGCCTCCAGCAGCACCTCGGTGTCGGAGGTGCCGCGGAACCGCACCCCGGCGGCCGCCAGTTCGGCGCGCAGCTCGGGCGCGTTGTACAGCTCGCCGTTGTAGGTCAGGACGAGGCCGTCCGAGACCATCGGCTGGGCGCCGGTCTCCGACAGGTCGACGATGGCCAGCCTGCGGTGCCCCAGGTGCACCTCGCCGGCACCGAGGGGGTGGCTGTAGCGGCCCGCCCCGTCGGGACCGCGGTGGGCGAGGGTCTCGGTGAGCAGGTCGGTCACGACCTTCCCGTCCGGCCATCGGTACGTACCCGCGATGCCACACATGTCCTACCGCACCTCCTGGTCGCTGTCCGGGACCCTTGCGGTCCACATCGTCGTCAGCCCCGCCCGCCGCCGGCCCGTGCCGTTGTGCCGGGCCGGCCGCTCGTACCGGCCGCGCGTCGCGGTGTGCGGCCCCTCCCACAGCGTGCCGTCGGTCCGGTCGCGCGGATCCGGATCGACCAGCACCACACCGATCACCGGAATGCGCTGGTCGGCGAGTTGCCGCGCCACGGTGTGCAGCCACGCGGCGCTCCCGTGCCCGGCCCGCACCACGAGTACGGTCCGCGTGCCGAGGTACCGCAGGTCGGTCCACGCCGTACCGGGCGCCACCGAGCCGACGCCGACCAGGCGCTCCTGGGACGGCACGTCCGCGGCCCGCTCGCCGCGGACCACGGTCGGGTCCCCCTGCTTCGGCCGGCGCCTGGCGAGCTGCGGGCCGGGCAGACCGTCGACGACGGTCACCGGCCCCTCCTCCGCCAGGGCCCCGGCGAGGTCCAGGGCGATCGCGCTCGTCGTGCGCGCACAGCCGAGGTCCAGCAGCGACACCGCGTCCGCGGAGCCGCGCACGGTGCGGAACAGGGTCGTGGTGAGCCTGGCCCGTGCCGCCCGGGTCCGGGCGAGCTGCCACCGGCCGACCGGCCGGCGGGGCACCGGGCGCAGCTCCGCGACGACCGAGGCCCCGAGGTTCGCCGCGATGTCCCGGCGCAGCACGGGGCGGTCCGCCACCACCGAGCCGATCGCGGCCACCGTGAGTCCGACGACCAGACCGAGGACGAGCCCGATCGCGGCGTCGGTGGCGGCGGTCACGACCAGGGACTGCCGCACCGGGTGCGGGGCGTCCACGATCTGCGTACCGGCGACGAGCCGGGGCGTGCCGACGTGCGCCTCGGCGGCACGCCGGCCGAAGTCGGCGATCCGCGAGGTGAGTTCGGCCCGGCTGGCGTACAACGCCTCCAGCTTCGCGGACGCCGACGCCTTCGGCCCGCCCTGCTGCGGTGCGTCCCCGATCTCCTTGTTGACCTGGGTGAGCTCCTGCTGCATCCGGTCGCGCTGGTCGAGCAGGGACTTGGCCTCCGCGTCCGCGGTCTCCCTGATCCGCCGCACGTGGTCCGCGACGAACGCGTCCGCGAGCGCCTTGGCCCGCGCCACCGCCTCCTCCTCGCTGCTGCCCGTCACCGTGATCTGCAACAGGTTGTTGGTCAGGCCGACGGCCCCGTACTCCAGCAGGAAGTCCTCCGGCAGCTCCGAGGAGCCGACGGCCTTCAGGGCCGCACCGGCGATCCCCATGGTCTGCAGCAGGGCCGCGTCGGTACGGATCAGCGTTCCGGGGTCGTTCGGCTGGTCCGCCTGGTGCGAGACCAGCACCGTGGTCACCGCGCTCGGCGGCGCCGGCCGCAGCACCGCCGCAGCCGAACCGGCCAACAGCCCCAGCAGCGCCAGGAGGCACCAGAAGCGCCGCCGCCTGCGCACCGCGACCACCAGCGACTGCAGGTCCACCAGCGGAGGGGTGGCCGCCGACTCCGATGTCATGCTCGTCGTCACCCCGAGCCACTCCCCGTGTCGTGGCCGACCGCGAGCGCCGGTTCGGCGCCGCCCGCGCGACGGTCGGCGGACCGCTCGGGACGGGCCCGGACCGCGGCGGCGACGACGATGCCGACGATCTCGTGCTCGGCGTCCGCACACGCCTCGACGATGCCGGCGAGCTCCACGTCGGTCCAGGTGCCCGCGCTGAGCACGACCAGGGCACCGGACTCGTCGTCACGGTCCGGCACCAGCGGCCGTGACATCGGGACCCCGACGACCCGGAGCAGCGGCTCGCTCCCCGCCTCGGCGGCGAGCTGCCCGGCGGCCAGCCGGGCCGTCTCGTCACCCTCCGGGACGACCACCAGCAGCCGCTGGGGGGCGGGCAGTTGGTCGCGCAGCCGGGCGCACACCCGCCGGTAGCGGACCTGCCGGCCCGCCTCGTCGCCGGAGGCGTGCGGGGTCGGCAGGTCCCACCGGACGTCGATGTCCAGCAGCCGGCGGACCAGGGCCCGCGGGCCACGGCCCTTCGACCGCTGCACGGGCCGCCCACCGGGCACGTCGACGGTGCCGAGGAGCGTCGAACCCAGCGCCGTGGCGATCTCCGGCCCGCCGCGCAGCCGCCGACTCACCCGCGCGGAGGCGAGATGGCCGATGACCGCGATCAGCACCGCCGACAGCGCCCCGGCCACGACGAGCTGCATCCCCGTCGGCGGCGCCTCGGAGGTCGGCCGGGCCGCCGCCCCCATGACGACCATGGTGGCCTTGCCGGCCGCCGGGTCGACCTGGTCCAGCTTGTTGACGGCCTCCTGCAGCGTGGTGCGCAGCTTCGCGAGCTCGGTGCGGGTCTGCACGCTCTCCACGGTCTGCCCCGGATCGGCCGCGTCCGCCAGGTCGGTGATGCGGCGGCTGGCCTGCGCCACCATCTGCCGCAGGGCCTGGGGCTGCGTCGTCTCGGGCTCCGTGCCCTCGCCCGAGCCCGAGATCCGTGCGGCGAACGCGACGAACTGCTGGGCCACCTGGTCGGAGAGCTGCTGCGCCTGCTCCGGGGTGTCACCCGTCCCCGAGATCTTGATGATGTTCCCGTCCGCGGCCGTGGCGCTCACCCGGCCCCGCAGCTCGTCGGTGCTGGTGCCGGCACTGGTGCTGGTGCTGGTGCCGGTCGCGGCCCCGGTGCCGGCACCGGTTCGGCCGAGCTCGGCGGCCACCCGGTCGAGCACCACCGAACTGGTCGCGATCTGCGCCTGGGTCATCAGCTCGCGCTCCTGCCACGCCCCCGGCAGCAGGACCGACGCCGACGTCGTGTAGCGCGGCGGGAACAGCAGGGAACCGCCGTAGCCGACGAGCGCACCCACCACGGCGAGGACGGCGAGGAGCCGCCACCGCCGACGGAAGATCCGACCGACCGTGACCAGACGTATCGCTTCGTCGCTCAACGGAGCGGCCTCTTCCCGGCCCGGCCCCGGCCGCCCGCCGACACCGGGGCGCGGCCACGGCAGGCGGCGGCGTAGGCGGCGAGCAGCGAACGCTGGGAGTTCCGCCAGGCGAGCGGCCCGTTGATCCGCTCCTGGCCGACCTTGCCCATCAGGGCCCGCTTCTCCGGATCGTCCAGCAACTGCGCCACGAGTTCGGCGAACCGGGCCTCGTCGTTGGCCGGCGCGTAGACGGCGGCGTCACCCGCGGAGACCCGCGCCTCGCGGAGGTCGAACGAGACGATCGGCCGGCCCATCACCATGTACTCCAGGACCTTGTTCATGGTCGACACGTCGTTGAGCGGATTGCGCGGGTCGGGGGAGAGGCACACGTCCGCGGTGGACAGGTACCGCACCAGGTCGGCGTCCGGGACGCGCCCGGTGAACTCCACCTGCTCCGACAGCCCGAGCTGCCGGGACAGCTCCACCATCGCGTCGAAGGTGTCGCCCCCGCCGACGAACACCGCGTGCCAGTCGGTCCGCCCGCACTCGTCGCGCAGCTTCGCGAGGGCCCGCAGGGCGTAGTCGACGCCGTCCTGCGGCCCCATCACGCCCAGGTAGCACAGCAGATGGGGCTTGCCGCGCTTCAGCTCCGGCTCGGGCGGCACCGGCCGGAACCGCCCGGTGTCGGGCGCGCTGCGCACCACGAACACGTCGTCCGGGCGCCGGCCGCCACGGCTCAGCGCGACGTCCCGGTAGCTCTCGTTCGTGGCGAGCACCACGTCCGCGGCCCGGTAGGTCAGCCGTTCCAGCGCGCACACGCCGCGGTAGAGCAGATCCTCGCCGCGGTCGAACCGGGAGAGGTACAGCTCGGGCACCAGGTCGTGCTGGTCGAACACGAACCGGGCACCGCGCCGCTTCAGCCACAGGGCCGGCAGGAACAGCAGGTCGGGCGGATTGCAGGCGTGCACCACGTCGACCGGGCCGACCCTGCGGGCCAGCCGGGCCGTGTGCCACAACGCCGATCCGTACTCCCGCAGGTAGCCGGCCGGTCCCCCGGTGGCCGCGCGCAACGGGTACCGGTGGATCCGCACCCCGTCGATCACCGCCTCCGGCTCCGTGTCGCGCTTGCTCCCCTGCGGGCAGATGACGTCGACCGTCCAGCCCGCGTCACGGAGCGTCGTGCACTCCTGCCACACCCGCCGGTCGAACGGCACCGACAGGTTCTCCACCAGGACCAGCGCGCGACGGCCCCGCCCGTCGCCGCCCGTTGCGTCACCAGGCAAGGCCCACGTACCCCGGCTCGGTCCGGCGCGCCTCGGCGTCGGGAAGGTGGACGAGGTCGACGATCACCGGGCCGTCACCGTGGGGCAACGCCGACAGCACGTCCGGGTCCCTGGTCCCGACCACGCACACCTCGGCATGGTCGAGCACCTCGTCGACGGACTCCGCGAGCAGCTGCGCGAGGTGCGGCAGCCTGGTCTCGATGTACTCGCGGTTCGCGCCGAGCAGCCGCGAGAGGTTCACGTTGGGGTCGTAGATCCGCAGGTCGTAGCCCTTGCCGAAGAGCCGCTCCGCCAGCTCGACGAGCGGGCTCTCGCGGAGGTCGTCGGTACCGGGCTTGAAGGACAGGCCGAACAGGCCCACCCGGCGCCTGCCGGTGCGTTCGACCAACTCCACCGCGCGCTGCAGGTGTTCGTGGTTGGAGGGCAGCACGTGGGAGAGGATGGGCACCGCGACGTCGGCCTGCCGCGCCGCGTGGACCAGGCTGCGCAGGTCCTTGGGCAGGCAGGAGCCGCCGAAGGCGAAGCCGGGCCGCAGGTAGGCGGGGCTGATGTTCAGCTTGCGGTCGGCCAGGAACACGTCGATCACCTGGTGCGAGTCCACCCCGAGCGCCCGGCACACCGCACCCAGCTCGTTCGCGAAGCCGATCTTGAGGCCGTGGAACGCGTTGTCCGCGTACTTGATGGCCTCGGCCGTCGGGACCGGCACCCGGAACACCTCGCCGGGCAGACCGTCGTACAGCGACGCGACCACGTCGCCGCTCGCCGGGTCCAGCTCGCCGATGACGGTCTTGGGCGGGTCGAAGAAGTCCCGCACGCTCGTGCCCTCGCGCAGGAACTCCGGGTTGACCGCGACCCCGAAGTCCACCCCGGCCGTGCCGCCTGCGTACTTCTCCAGGATCGGCACCAGCAGGTTCAGACAGGTGCCCGGGAGCATGGTGCTGCGGAACACGACGGTCTGCCGCCCGCCCCGCTCGGCCACCGCGGCACCGATCTGCTCGGTGACCCGCTCCAGATAGGTGGTGCACAGGCTGCCGTTGGGCTCCGACGGCGTGCCCACGCACACCAGCGACACGTCGCTGCCCATGATCGCCTCGCGGACGTCGACGGTGGCGCGCAACGCTCCCGTCCGCACGACCTCGGCGATGAGCTCGCCGATCCGCTCCTCGACCACCGGGGCCTTGCCCTCGTTCACCAGGTCGACCTTCACCTGGTTCACGTCCACCCCGATGACCTCGTGACCCAGGCTGGCCAGGCATGCGGCCGACACACAGCCCACGTAGCCGAGCCCCAGGACACTGACCCTCATGACCCGTTCCTCCCCTCGGGCAGGCCCTTGTGGCCGGCCGTCCGCGCGTCGATCGGTCGACGCCCCCCACCCATCAGTAGGCCCCCTGCCCCTGGAGCACCGCACGCAGCGTCTTCCACAGAATCACCGCGTCCAGGGCGAGCGACCAGTCCTCCACGTACCGCAGGTCCAGCCGGACCGCCTCCTCCCACGGCAGGTCGCTGCGCCCGCTGATCTGCCACAGACCCGTGAGCCCGGGCTTGACGAGCAACCGCCGCCGGATGTCCGGCCCGTACGCGGCGGACTCCTCCGGTAGCGGAGGCCGCGGACCGACCAGCGACATCGAGCCGGTGACCACGTTCAGGAGCTGCGGGAGCTCGTCGACCGAGTACCGGCGCAGCACCCCTCCGATCCGCGTCACCCGCGGATCCCGGCGGAGCTTGAACAACAGGCCGGCGCCCTCGTTGCGGTCGGCCAGCTCGGCCCGCGCCCGGTCGGCCCCGGCGACCATGGTGCGGAACTTGATCAGGGTGAACTCCCGGCCGTCCTTGCCGACCCGGTGCTGCCGGTAGAAGACCCCGCCCCGGCTGTCCGCCAGCACCAGCAGCGCGACGAACACCATCAGCGGCGCGAACAGGATCAGCAGGAACATCGCACCCAGTCGGTCGACGACCTCCTTGACCACCCGGCGGCCCCCGGTGAAGGCCGGCATGCTGACCCGCAGCATCGGGATCCCGAGCACCGCGTCGACGTGCAGCCGCGGGCCGGCGACCTCCATCAGGACGGGGGCCACGACCATCTCGGCGTCGCCGCCTTCGAGGTTCCAGGCCAGCCGCTGCAGCCGGTCCGGTGACCAGTGCGGGTCCGGTGTGACCGCGACGACCCGGTAGCCGTCGCGGCGGACGTGGTTGGCGACGTCCGTCAGCCGGCCGACGACCGGCACCTCGTCCAGCCGGTCACGGTTGTGACCGAGGGCGTACGGCGTGCACACCGCCTCCACCCGCCAGCCGAGGTGCGGGAACTTGCGGGTCCGGGCGATGAGGTCGCTGACGGTGGCCGGGCTCCCGGCAGCGAGCACCGGGCGCAGGCACCGCCCCTCCTTGCGCTGCTTGTGCAGCCAGAGGCGCAGCAGGTACCGCTCGGTCATGGTGGTGAGCGTGATCGCCGGGATCGCGACGAAGATCCAGAGTTTGATGTTGTGCGACGTGAGGGCGATCCCGCCGAGCGCCAGCACGACGGCGGCGGTGAAAAGCGATCGTCCGAGCCGACGGAATTCCTCGGCGCCCTGGCCGAGTACGGCCGGAGCCCACGCCCGGGTCATCGCCAGCGACCCCATCACCAGCAGCTCGGTGAAGAAGGCGAGAATTCCCCATTTCTCGTGCCAGTTGGCCGCATCACGAACCCCGAAGAAGCGGCCTATCCCCGCGACCACGAAGGCGGTGGCCGCAGTATCGCTGAAGATCACAGCGCGGCGGTACTGTTGTTCCCATTCGATCTCGGGCCGGCTGATTCTCCCGTTCATCCGGCGCCCCCGCGCCGGTAGAAACGGGCTGGCTAATTCACCTTCCCCCTGCTTCACGGCCTCATCCAGGTCAGCAGTGGGTTCGACGTGTTCGCTATACACGGATCCTCCCCCCGGGAGGCTCGCACCTCCCGCACTGTTCCTCCCCTCGGGAGCCCCCGCCTCCCGTGCTGCACTGATCCCGCCCCTCGGGAGGCCCCGCCTCCCCCCGAATGGCAAACCACGTCATGCGGTGCTACGTGAACATCCCACCCGGCTGCCGGCGGGCGTGCGTATTCCACCGGAGTCCTGAAGCGTGTGGGAAACCGTCGACGATTGCTCTTCACACCCGACGCCCGGTTCGGGCGCCAAGAATCGATCACCTCCACGTCTTCCGCCGGGATGCGGCTGTCTGCCGGCCGTCCACGGCGTCGGACCTGTAGATCATCGTGTGCCGTTTCGCGTCGAGCTGTGCGAACCGAAAGTCAATCTAGAGCATCGGGGCCATCCGAAGGGGGCGATGTCTGAAACGTGTGGTCGATATTTGAAGCTTGATCGTCCGAACTGTGAATGTACGGGATTCCTGGGAAGGAAGAAGTGCCTTGTGGCGTGTGGTGCGGGAGTGGTCCGGGTCCGAGGGGCTGCGGCCCGCTCCGGCGGACCGGTTCGACGGTGCTGCGCGGTCCGGGACAGGCCGGGGCGCCGGCCCGCCACGCCGGACGGGCCGGCCGGACGGGGCGTCGTGAAGGAACGCGACACCCGTGGCGCCTGCTCGGTACACGTCGGGACGCGGAGCGGCAGGCCGGTTCGGCGGGCGCTCGCGCGGTCCCTCCGGGTCCGGTCTCGGCCTCGGCGCCGGCCTCCGACGGCTACCTCGCCTCGATGTTCGCCCAGGCCTACGAGCGCGCGAAGTTGGAGAACGGTCTCGACCTGCTGATCGCGGCCGCCAGGATCAGGGAGAAGTTCGAGGACCCGGCGCCGGTCGCGCGGGCGTCGGACCTGGTGACGCCGGCGTCGGGTCCGGCCGGGGCGGCGGCCGGGGCGGCGGCCGGGGCGGCTGGGGCGGCGATCGTCTGCTTCCCCACCCTGGGGGAGTGCTCGGAGGAGTGCTCGGAGGAGTACTCGGAGGAGTGCGCCGCCGCCGTGCACGACTGGCTGACCACCGGGCTCGACGTCTGACACCGGCGCCACCGGGGGGGGCCCCCCCCGTGGGGCAGCTCCAGACCGGGGGGCCCCCCCCCGCCGCCGCCCCCCCCCCCCCCGGCGCCCCCCCCCCCCGGCGAGACGTGCGGC
>NZ_JBHXDN010000051.1:0-76062 GCF_042726075.1 Kitasatospora sp. NPDC127035
CGCCCCCGGGGGGGGCTGCCGCGGGGGGTTACGACCCCCGGCCCCCGCACGACCCGTTTGCCGGGGGGGCCCGGCGCCCCCCGTGGGGGGCCCCCCCGTCCCGGAAGGACCGGTGGAGGATGACCGAGTTCGGCGCCGCCCGCTCCGGTGAGGAGTGCGCCCCGGCCCGGAGCACGGCCGGGGTTGCGGCAGGGACCCGGCGGGGGCCGCGCGGCGCCCGCCGGGTCCGCTCGCGGTGGACGGGAGGGCGAGGGACATGACGCTCTCCCACCCCGCCACCCGAGGTGAGGACGGCGAGCGGGGCCGGTTCGAGCGGCTCGCCGAGAACGCCTCCAACCTGACCGGCTCGCCGGCGTTCTCCGTGTTCTGCGTCGTGCTGGTGGCCGCCTTCTTCGCGGTCCACGCGGCGGGTCTGTCGACGGAGTGGCAGATCCTCGTCGGCGACACGATGGCCGCGGTCACGCTGCTGTTGCTGGCGCTGCTCAAGAACGCCGAGCGGCGCGCCGAGCACGCCGTCCAGCGCAAGCTCGACGCGATCGCCGCCGCCCTCCTCGAACAGCACGAGGGCCACGAGGGGGAGGCCCACCGGCAGCTCCGGAAGGCGATCCGCATGGAGGAACGCCTCTGACGCCCGCTCCGCCGACCACTCCGGACAGCCGACGTCGCCGGACGTCGGTGCCGTCGGTGCCGGTGCCCCCGCAGTCGGGGGCACCGGCATCCGGCGCTCCCGCGCGTCAGCCCCGGGCGGTCAGCGGCGCGTAGGCGTCCGGGCGGCGGGTGGAGTTGAACGGGAAGAGTTCGAGCCAGTCGTGGCGCTGGTCGAGGTCGAGGTCGGCGACCAGGACGGCGGCCTCGTCGCGCGGGGCCTGCGCGAGAACGCGGCCGTAGGGGTCCACGATGAAGGAGCTGCCGTAGAAGGTGAGCTCGCCCTCGACGCCGGTGCGGTTGGGGACGATCATGAACGTGGCGTTGGCGATGGCGTTGCCGGTGATGACCTTCTGCCACAGCGGCTGGGTGTCGAAGCCGGGGTGGCCGGGCTCGGAGCCGATGGCGGTGGGGTAGATGAGGGCGTCGGCGCCGGCGAGGGAGTAGGCGCGGGCGAGCTCGGGGAACCACTGGTCCCAGCAGGTGGGCATGCCCACGGCGGCGCCGCCGACCTCGGCCAGCGGGAACGCGTCGTCGCCGGCGGGGCCCTGGCGGAACCAGGTGTCCTCGTAGTAGCCCTCGGTCACGGGGATGTGGAGCTTGCGGGTGCGCTGCACCAGGGTGCCGTCGGGTGCCACCAGGATCGCGGTGTTGTAGCCGAGGCCGTCGGGGCCCTCCGGGCCGTCGGCCTTCTCGAACAGCGAGGCGTGGACGTGCAGGCCGTGCTCGCGGGCCGCGGCCGCGGCGAAGGCGAAGGTCGGACCGGTCAGCAGGTCCTCGGGCTCGACGGCCTGCGGGTGGTCCGCCTGGCGCAGGACGGCGAAGTACGGGGAGAGCGTCAGCTCCTGGAGCGCGACCAGGCTCGCGCCCTGCTCGGCGGCCAGGCGGATGCCCTCCAGCAGACCGGCGCGGTGCTGTTCCGGGTCCTGGTGCCAGCGCTGCTGGACGACGGCCACCCGCAGGGCGGCGCGCTGCGGGGCGCGGGTGCGGGCCGGGGAGGCCGGCGGGTTCAGGGCGGTGATCAGACGCATGGCGGTTCCCGGGGGTGGCTGGGCCGGCGGCCTCGTCGCCGCCGTGCCGGAACGTTCCGGCACGGGGAAGAGTAGCCATGCCGGAACGTTCCGGCAATACGCGCCGGAGACCGCCCGCCGTGCCCCGGCCGGCGAACGGGATCGAGGGCGGGCCCGAGGTGGGGAGCGCGCCCCGGGGCGGTGTCTAGACTTCCGGGCTGTGACCAGCCAACCTGTGACCCTGTTCGACGTGGCCCGGGCGGCCGGGGTGTCCAAGAGCACGGCCTCCGACGCGCTGCAGGGCTCCGGCAGGGTCGCGGAGGCCACCCGTGAACGCGTCCGGGCGGCGGCCCGCGAGCTCGGCTACCGCCCCAACTCGGCCGCTCGCAGCCTCCGCCGCTCCAGCACCGGGGCGATCGGCCTGCACCTGCCGCGGACGGCGACGCGCCTGGAGTACTACATGAACCTGGCGTTCGGCGCGGTCGAGCGGGCCAGGGAGGACGGACTGGACCTCGTCCTGCTGGCCCCGGGGACGGCGTCCGGCGGCGGACTCGCCGCGCGGGTGGACGGCCTGCTGGTGATCGACCCCGAGGTCGACGACCCGGAGGTCCCGTACCTGTTGGGCTCCGGCGTGCCGGTGGTGACGGGGGAGCGCTACCTGGGCGGCGGCGTGGCCCCCAGCGGCGCGGTGGTGTGCGACAACGCCGCCTCGCTCGCCTCGCTGCTCGATCACCTCGCGGCGCGCGGAGCACGCCGCCCGGCGCTGCTGGCCCCCGGCCCGGGGTCCGACTGGGCCGCCGCGCTGCGGGCCGCCGCCGCCGACTGGACCCGGCAGCAGGGCGTCGAGGTCACGGTGCGGACGGTCCCGTTCGCGGCCACGCCCGCCGAGGCGGAGGCCGCCACCGCGGAGCTGCTCGCCGGCACCCCGGGCCTGGACGCGGTGGTGTGCGCCCCCGACGGCGCGGTGCCCGGCGTGCTGACGGCCGCGGCCCGGGCGGGCCTGCGGGTCGGCGCGGACCTGCTGGTGGCCGCGTGCGTCGACGGCCCCGCGGCGCGGGGGGCGAGCCCGCAGGTGACGGCGGTGGACCTGCGCGCGGCGCAGTACGGACGCGCGTGCGCGGAGCTGCTGAGCGATCTGCTGGCGGGAGCGGCGGTCCCCGGCGTGGTGCGCCGGCACGACTGGGCACTGCGCGTCCGGGCGTCCACCGCCGGCCACGGCTGACCGGCCGCCCCCAGCCGGCACCGACCGGACCTACCGCTCCGTCGTGGTGCCGGGGCGGGCGGGGAGCGGCCGGGGGACCGTGCGCAGCCAGGCGCGGGCGGCCCGGGCCGAGGTGAGGTGGACCAGCGTCAGCCCGGGGTGGGCGGCGAGGCGGTCCAGGGTCCGTCGGCGGTACGCGGAGTGCTGGCTCCAGGCCCGGCGGATCGGGTGCTCCGGGTCGCGCCACTCCCGGAAGTGCTCCCGGTTGCCGTTCCACAGCTCGCGGCGGGTGAGCGCACGGGCGAGCGAGCGGCGCAGGACGCGGTGCATGACGGTGTACCGGGGCAGGTCGAGCCAGACGTAGGTGTCGGCCCGGGTGGTCAGCAGATCCCCGAGCAGCCCGGTGTACTGGTCCTCGGTGACCCAGCGGGCGGTGTGCGCGAACGCCTCGACGTCGGAGCGGAACGCGGGCCGCGGGGTCCAGTTCGGCCCGTGGTGCAGGGCGTCCAGTTCGTACTGCGGCAGGCCGAGCCGCGCGGCCAGCCGCCCCGCCGCCGTCGTCTTGCCCGCACCCGGGATGCCCGCGACCAGTACCCGCTCCACGGCCGTCACCCTAGTCCGTGGAGCGCGGACCCCGTATACTGCCGGGCCCGGCGGCCTGGTCGGCGGAGCGCCCCGAAGGGCAGGATTCGCGTCACGGTGCTGCACCGTGCGAATCGCGTTCGATAGGTTGGGGCCGGCGTGCGCAACCGAGTCCGCGGAGGGGTTCTCTCGATGACCGATCAGACGGTCCACCACCTGTTCTCCTACGGGACGCTCCAGCTCCCCGGGGTCCAGCTCGCCCGGTTCGGCCGGCGCCTCGACGGGCGGCCGGACGCGCTGCCGGGCTTCCGCCTGACCTCCATCGCGATCACGGACCCGGAGGTGATCGCGGCCAGCGGCACCGACCGCCACCCCCTGGTGGTGGCCTCCGCCGAGGGCGGCGACGCGGTGGAGGGCAGCGTCTTCGCCCTCACCGACGCCGAGCTCGCCGCGGCGGACGACTACGAGGTCGACGACTACGCCAGGACCGAGGTCGTCCTGCGGTCCGGCACCAGGGCCTGGGCCTACCTCGACGCCGGCCCCCGGGACCTCACGGCCCCCTGAGCGGGGACCGCACGCCGAGGGTGTCGCCCCGGACGGGGCGCGGACCGGCCGCCGCTGCGCTCACGGCGGCCCGGAGCATGTGTGCGATCCGGTTAACTCCCCGATCCACGGGCCGTGACAAGGCGGTAATGCGGCCTTCCTAGGGTCACGATCGTGGGAGTTTCCCACCGCTTGGTCCTTCGGGAGGGAGTCTCGGTGACGACGCCAGGTTCGAAGGCGGACAGCGTGCGGACGGTCTGCTCGTACTGCGGCGTCGGCTGCGGCATCGTGCTCGACATCGGCCGGGACGCCGTCAGCGGCCGGCGCACCGTCGTGAAGGCGGTCGGGGACCGGAAGCACCCGGCGAACCGCGGGCGGCTCTGCACGAAGGGCGCGACCGGCGCCGAGCTGATGGCCGCCTCCGGGCGGGCCACCAGGGCCCTGGTCCGTGCCGAGCGCGGCGCCGAGCCGGCCGAGGCGGACGTCGACGAGGCGATCACGGCGGTGGCCGGACGCCTGCGGGCGATCCTGGACCGGCACGGCCCCGACGCGCTCGCCTTCTACGTCTCCGGGCAGATGTCCCTGGAGGCGCAGTACCTGGCGAACAAGCTCGCCAAGGGGTTCGTGCGGACCCACCGGATCGAGTCGAACTCCCGGCTCTGCATGGCCTCGGCCGGCACCGGTTACAAGCTGTCGCTCGGCGCGGACGGCCCGCCCGGCTCGTACCAGGACTTCGACCACGCGGACGTGTTCCTCGTCATCGGCTCGAACATGGCCGACTGCCACCCGATCCTGTTCCTGCGGATGATGGACCGGATCAGGTCGGCCGGGGCGAAGCTCGTCGTCGTCGACCCGCGGCGCAACGCCACCGCCGACAAGGCCGACCTGTTCCTGCAGATCCGGCCGGGGACCGACCTCGCCCTGCTGAACGGACTGCTGCACCTGCTGGTGGCGAACGGCCACACCGACGAGGCGTTCATCGCGGAGTTCACCGACGGCTGGGAGGCGATGCCCGCCTTCCTGGCGGACTACCCGCCGGCGAGGGTCGCCGAGATCACCGGGATACCGGAGGCCGACATCCGGCAGGCCGCGCAGTGGATCGGTGCGGCGGGGGAGTGGACGAGCTGCTGGACGATGGGCCTCAACCAGTCCACCCACGGCACCTGGAACACCAACGCCCTGGTCAACCTGCACCTGGCGACCGGTGCGATCTGCCGCCCCGGCAGCGGCCCGTTCTCGCTGACCGGCCAGCCCAACGCGATGGGCGGCCGGGAGATGGGGTACATGGGCCCGGGCCTGCCCGGCCAGCGATCGGTTCTCGTGGACGCCGAGCGGGCCTTCGTCGAGGACCTGTGGGGGATCGGGGCGGGCACCCTGCGCACCGACGTCGGGCGCGGCACGGTCGAGATGTTCGAGCAGATGGCCGCCGGTGACGTCAAGGCGTGCTGGATCATCTGCACCAATCCGGTGGCCTCCGTCGCCAACCGCAGGACCGTCATCGCCGCCCTGGAGGCCGCGGAACTGGTCATCACCCAGGACGTGTTCACGGAGACCGAGACCAACGCGTACGCGGACGTGGTGCTGCCCGCCACGCTGTGGGCCGAGTCCGACGGCGTCATGATCAACTCGGAGCGGAACCTCACCCTCGTCCAGGGCGTCGTCGACCCGCCCGGGCAGGCCCTGCCCGACTGGCAGCTGATCGCCCGGGTGGCCTGCGAGATGGGCTTCGCCGACGCCTTCACCTACGCGAGCGCCGAGGAGGTCTTCGAGGAGCTCAAGCGGGCCTGGAACCCGGCGACCGGCTGGGACCTGCGCGGCGTCGACTACCGGCGGCTGCGCGAGACCCCGGTGCAGTGGCCGGCGCCGTCCCCGGACGGCAGCGACCGCAACCCGATCCGCTACCTCAACGACGGCGTCAGCCAGACCCTGCTGGAGCGGGCGGACGGCACCCGCCCCCGGTTGGCGTTCCCCACCGCCGACGGCCGGGCCCGGTTCTTCGGCCGCCCGCACCTGCCCGCCGCCGAACTCCCCGACGACGACTACCCGTTCGTCCTCAACACCGGCCGCCTCCAGCACCAGTGGCACACCCTCACCAAGACCGGAAGGGTCGGCAAGCTCAACCGGCTGAACCCCGGTCCCTTCGTCGAGCTCCACCCGGAGGACGCCGCCGCGATGGGCGCGGAGGAGGGGGACCACGTCGAGGTCGCCTCCCGGCGGGGCCGCGCCGTCCTGCCCGCCGTCGTCACCGACCGGGTCCGCCCCGGCAACTGCTTCGCGCCGTTCCACTGGAACGACCTCTTCGGCGAGTACCTCGGCATCAACGCCGTCACCAACGACGCCGTCGACCCGGTCTCCTTCCAGCCCGAGTTCAAGGCCTGTGCCGTGGCGCTGCGGGTGGTGCCGGCCCCGGTGCCCGCGGACTCCGTTCCGGGGACGGCGGTGTCGGGGCCCGCCGTCCCGCCGCAGGCCCCGGCCGCCCCGCCGCCGGGTGTCGGCGCCGTCCCGGGCGTCGACGCGGGGCCGGGGGCGGCGGTGGAGGGGGACAGGGCCGGTGCCCTGCCCGCCCTGGCCGCGCTGCTCGGCATCGAGCACCTCGCGCCGCCGGTGCTCACCGAACCGGAGCGCCGCTACCTGTCCGGCTTCCTCGCCGGGGTCGCGCTGGCGCCGCCCGGCGGCGTGCCGGTGCTGCCGGCCGACGCGCCGTTCGCCCCGGAGACGGCGCGGTGGGTGGACGGCCTGCTGGCCGGGGCGTTCTCCCGGACGGCGACTCCCCCCGCGCCCGCCCCCGCCGCCCCGCTCCACGGGCCGGCCGGCGCCGCCCCCGAACCCGTCCGGGCCCGGGAACTGCTCGTCCTGTGGGCCTCGCAGACCGGCACCGCCGAGGAGTTCGCCGCCGGGGCCGCCGCCCGGCTGGCCGAGGCGGGCCGCCCCCCGGCCCTGCTCGCCATGGCCGACACCACGCCCGGACGGCTCACCGCGGGCACCGACCTGCTCATCGTCACCAGCACCTTCGGCGACGGTGACGCACCCGACAACGGCGCCGACTTCTGGCAGGCGCTGGCCGACGGCGGCGCGGCCCGGCTGGACGGCGTGCGGTACTCCGTCCTCGCCTTCGGCGACTCCAGCTACGACGACTTCTGCGGCCACGGGCGGCGCCTCGACGAACGGCTCGCGGAGCTCGGCGCCACCCGCCTGCACCCGCGGACCGACTGCGAGGCGGACGACGACGAGGCCGCCGGGACGTGGCTGGAGCAGGTCGCCGGCGTGCTCGCCGCTCCCCCCGCCGCTCCCCTCGCCGCTCCCCCCGTCGGCCCCCTTCCCGGCTCCGTCGCCGACGCGGGCGGCCGGCCGGCCCCCGCCGGGCCGTCCGCCGCCGGGCCGCCCGTCACGGCGGGCGGCGCACCGGAGCCTCCCGCGCCCGCCGCCGCGACGGCCCCCGCCGTACCGCCCGCAGCCGCGTCCGCCGCCCTGCTCTCCACGGACCGGGCCGCCGCGCCGGCCGCCTCCTCGAAGGCGTCCCCCTTCACCACCCTCCTCATCGGCAACCGGGTGCTGAGCCTGCCCGGGGCGCAGAAGGAGGTGCGGCAGTTCGCGTTCGACACCCACGGCGGCAGGCTCGCCTACGAGGCCGGTGACGCCCTCGGGGTGTGGCCGGCCAACGGGTCCGGGCTGGTCGCGGAGTGGCTCGCGCTGACGGGCCTCGACGCGGAGCGGGGCGTGACCCTGCCCGGGGTCGGCGACCTCCCCCTCGGCGAGGCCCTGCGGACCCGGCTCGACATCACCCGCATCACCCCGGACCTGCTCGGCTTCGTCGCCGAGCGCACCGGCGACCGCGACCTCAAGCGGCTGCTGCGGCCGGACAACAAGGGCGAGCTGGCGCGGTGGAGCTGGGGCCGGCAGGCCGCCGACGTGGTCGCGGCCTTCCCGGTCCGGGCGAGCGCCGCCGAGTGGGCCGGCGTGCTCCGGCGGCTCCAGCCCCGGCTGTACTCCGTCTCCTCCAGCCCGCTGGCGCACCCCGGCGAGGTGCGCCTCACGGTGTCCGTGGTCCGCTACACCAACGACCTCGGCCGCGACCGCAACGGCGTCTGCTCGACCTACCTCGCCGACTGCGCCGACGACGGCCCGGTGCAGGTGTTCGTCCAGCGCTCCCCGCACTTCCGCCCGCCGGTCTCCTCCACGACGCCGATGATCATGGTGGGTCCCGGCACCGGCGTCGCGCCGTTCGTCGGATTCCTGGAGGATCGGCGGGCCCGTGGCCACACCGGCGCGAACTGGCTGTTCTTCGGCGAGCAGCGCGAAGCCACCGACTTCTACTACCGGGAGGAGCTGGAGGCGTTCCGCGCCTCCGGTCACCTGGACCGCCTCGACGTCGCCTTCTCGCGCGACCAGCGCAACAAGGTCTACGTCCAGGACCGGATGCGCGAGCACGGGCCGCGCCTGTGGCGGTGGCTCCAGGACGGTGCCCACGTCTACGTCTGCGGCGACGCCGGCCGGATGGCCAAGGACGTCGACCGGGCGTTGCGGGAGATCGTCGCCGCCCACGGCGGGATGGACGAGGAGTCGGCCGCCGGGTACGTCCGGCAGCTGGCGGGCGACAAGCGCTACGTCCGGGACGTCTACTGATCCCCGCTCGGCCGGTAGGGGCTGTGCATGGTGAGGAAGCGGATGTCGAGGTCGGTCTCCAGGTAGTCCATCCGCCGCTCCCAGAAGGCCCGCATGTGGGGCAGGGCGAGGTGGGCGTCGAGGTCGGCCTCGGAGCGCCAGGCCTCGTAGAAGACGAAGACGCCGGGCTCCTGGCGGTCCTCGTGGAAGTGGTACTCCAGGCAGCCGGACTCCTGCCGGGTGGGTTCGACGAACGAGAGCAGGAGCTCCTTCAGCTCCTCGGCGCGTTCGGGCCTGGGGCGGGCGGTGCCGACGAGCGTGAACGGCTGGGACATGCGGGGTTCCCCCTCCGGGAGGTCCTGGGACAGGCATAGGTACAGGAAATCTCGTACCTGGGCGACGCTAGCCGACCCGCAGGTACGATGCAATCCATACCTGGAGGGAGGTGTCCCGGATGCCCGACGACGAAGGCCACCCGAGCGTCGAGGAGATCGAGCTCGGCCCCGTGCTCTCCGCACTGGCGGATCCGCTGCGCCGCCGCGTGGTGCGCGAGCTGGCCACCGGACCCGACGGCGCCGCGCGGACGTGCAGCTCGTTCGCGCTGCCGGTCTCGAAGGCGACCGTCACGTACCACTTCCGCGCCCTGCGCGAGGCCGGGCTGATCCGGCAGGTCGACCGGGGCAACAGCCGGATGGCCTGCCTGCGCCGGGCCGACATCGAGCAGCGCTTCCCCGGGCTGCTGGGCATCGTGGCGGCCGAGCCGGAGGGGTGAGCGCGGGCGCGGGGAAGTCCCGTCCGGGCCGGCGCGCGTGACGTACGCTCACGCCGGGCCCGCGCCCGGGGCTCACACGAGGCGCGGCCGGGTCAGCGGGACGCCGTGGCGCGCCGGCGGGGGCGGACCATGACCCGTCGCAGGTCGCAGAGTTCGACGTCGAAGTTCTTCGCGGTGGTGCGCAGCCGGGAGAGCATCGCGTCCGGGCCGGTGATCCAGAGCCGGTCGACGCCCAGTTCGCGCAGCGACCGCGCGGTGTCCACCCAGCGGATCGGGCTGACGAACCCGTCGAGCAGCGCGGTCCGCAGCTCCGCGGGCCCGGTCAGGACGGCCCCGTCGTAGTAGGAGACGATCGGGATCCTGGGCGCCGCCAGGGTGTACCGCGCGTACACCTCCTCCATCCGGGCCCGGACCCCGGTGAACAGGGACGTGTGGGCGGGCGGGCGCATCGTGTAGAGCGAGTAGCCGCCGGCTTCGCTGATCGCCGACTTGAAGGCGGCCAGTTCCGCCTCGCGCAGCGACACCATGTGGAAGTCGGTGTCCATCCGGCCGGAGACGTCGTGCCACTCCAGGCCGCCCAGCAGCGGGTCGAGCCGCTCCTCGGGCACCCGGACGAACGAGTGGGTGACGATGTCGCGGTGCTCGGTGGCGAAGTACTCGCGCTCGACCCGGGCGATCTCGTCGACCAGCCGGACGGTGTCGGCGAACGGCAGCGCGCCCGTGTAGGCCAGGGCGGTCCGCTCCCCGAAGCTCGGGCCGGCGCAGTACTCGGGTGCGGCGCCGAGCCGCTGCTCCGCCCACTCCGCCAGGGCCAGGCACGCGACGAGCACCGCCACCTGGACCGGTTCGGCATAGTCGTCGTCGGCCGGTGCGTCGGCCAGCGCGTCGGCGAGGCGGTAGCCGAGCGCCTCGTCGGCCTCGGCGAGTCGCCGGCGCGCGAGCGGATGGATCATCAGGAACGTGCCGAGCTCCTCGCGGCGGACCGGGGAGAGGGCCGGGAAGACGATCGCGGCGGTCATCGGGAGGCCTCCGTGGGTGCCCCGCCCCGCGGGGCGGAGCGGGAGCGGTCGACTGCGGTGCGGGGGAGGGGGAACCGGTCCGACGCCCGCGCGGCGCCGCCGGAGGGAGCACCGCCGAGCGGCGCGCCGCCGGTCGGTGCCGCGCCCTCCGGGGCGGCGTGCGGGCCGCGGCTCACGAGTGGACCGGCTTCTGGGCGGCGGGCGGGGCGGCCAGCCTCTCCAGCGCCTTCCGGTCGGGCTTCCCGTTGCGGTTGAGCGGCAGCCGGTCCAGGACGACGACCCGGTTGGGCTGCTCGTAGGCCGGCAGGACCGCGCAGATCCGCTCCCGCCAGTGCGCGGCGTCCGCGCCGGTCTCGTCCTCGACGAAGAACACCAGGGAGCTGCCGCGCCGTTCGTCCGGGACCGCGATCACCTTGGCCGAGCAGCCCGCCTCGGCGATCCGCGCCTCGATCCGCTCGGGGTAGAGCGTGTAGCCCATCCGGTGCACGGCCAGCTTGCGGCCGAGGACGGAGAGGTTGCCGTGCTCGTCCAGGCGCCCGAAGTCGCCGGTGCGCCGCCAGCCGCGGGCGACCGGGGCGAGGTCGCCGTCCGGGCCGAGGTAGCCCTCCATGAGCTCCGGCGAGTCGACCTCGATCTCGCCCGCCTCGAACGGGCCGAGCACCGCGCCCGCGTCGTCGACGATCCGCACGCCCATGCCGACGACGGGCCGGCCGGTGGCCACGGGGTTGTCCGCGGTCGCGAAGGCGACGTTGCCCAGCTCGGTGCTGCCGTAGCTGTCCAGCAGGGGCTTGCCGCACAGGTCGACGTACCGGCCGACCAGGGTGGGGTCCAGCGGGGCCGCGCCGCTGCAGAACAGCCGCACGCCGCGCAGGTCGGCCGTCGGGTCGGGGCGCCGGCTGACGATGTTCCAGATGCTGCGGTAGGTGGCCGGCGTCGCGTCGAGCACGGTGGCGCCGGTCCGGCCGGCCATGGCGACCGCCTGGTCGACCCGGCGGTACGGGGCGACCACCAGGGAGCAGCGGACCAGCCAGGCGATGAACACCATGGAGAGCCCGTACTGGTGGGAGAACGGCAGCAGCGGCAGCAGGACGTCGTCCGGGCGGTGGCCGATCTGGGCGGCGTTGCGCTCCAGGTTCCGCAGGAACCGCGCGCCGGTCTTCACCACGCCCTTCGGGACGCCGGTCGACCCGGAGGACCACATGATCAGCCCGTCCGGCAGCCCGCGCCAGAGGTCGAGGTCGAGCGGGCCGTCCAGCTCGGCGGGCGGCCGGGACCCGGCGGCGGCCAGCAGGTCCTGGACGAGGACGGTCCGGTCCCCGGCGGGCGGCAGCGCGCTGCCGTCCACGACGGTCAGCGAGGCCCGGGTCAGCCGGTGGATGCGGGTGGTCTCCTCGGCGGTGTCCTGGTGGTCGAGGAGCACGATCGAGGCGCCGGCGTGGGCGAGGCCGAGCAGCACGGTGATCCAGGCGGCCGAGTTGTCCGCCTTGAACAGCACGCGGGTTCCCGGCCGGACGCCGAGGTCGGCCAGGACCGCGGCGACGCCGACGGCCGATCGCTCCACGTCGGTCAGGGACTGGGCGGAGTCGGGTGCGAACACAGTGGCGGTCATCGGCGGATGCCGTCCTTCCGCGGGTGTCGGATGCAGGCGGGGTCAGATCAGCGGGAACTTCAGCTGGCCCGACGCGATCGGATTGACGTAGTCGGCGCTGGTCATCCCGGCCTTCTTCATCGCCAGGCCGGTCAGGCCCTCGAAGATGGCCCGGCGGGCGTTCATGGTGGTGGAGTAGCCGGGGTCGAGGTGCGGCGCGATCTCGACGACGTCCATCCCGATGACGTTGGTCTCCGCGCACAGCCGCCGGAAGGCCGGGAACAGCTCACGCGGGGTCAGTCCACCGGGCTCCGGCGTGCCGGTGCCGGGCGCGTAGGCGGGGTCGAGGACGTCGATGTCGAGCGACAGGTAGATGAACTCCGGGCCGTCGTGCACCTCTTCGATGACCTTGTCGAGCACCGCGTTGAAGCCCAGCCGCTCGATCTCGACCATGAAGTGGGTTCGCATGCCGTTGCGGCGCATCCAGTTGAACAGCGCGTCGTCCGGGCCGGTCGGCGTGCGCAGGCCGATCTGCACGAAGTTCTTGCCGGGGATCCGCTTCTCGTCGATCAGGCGCCGGAGCGGGGTGCCGTGGGTGACGCGGTGGCCGAAGATGTGCTCGTGGCAGTCGGGGTGGGCGTCGAAGTGCACCACGCCGATCTTGTCCGGTCCGTACAGGTCGGCGAGCGCGCCGACGCTGGCGATCATGAGCGAGTGGTCGCCGCCCAGGATGACCGGCACGGCCCCGACGTCCGCGACCTCGCGGACCGTCGCGGCGATCGACGGCAGCGACTTCTCGACACTGAAGATGTCGATCGCCGCGTCCCCGTAGTCGACCACCTTGAGGAGGTTGAACGGGCTCACCCGGGTGCTGGCGTTGACCAGGAGCTCGGGGGTGTTGAAGAGGTAGCGCTCGTCGGAGCGCAGTGCGCGCGGGCCGTAGGCGGCGCCGCGGTGGCCGGACGAGGAGTCCAGCGGGACGCCGAACACGGCGACGTCGACGCCGCCGGCGCGCAGGTCCTCCTGGTCGAGGCAGACCGGGACCCCCATGAAGGTGGGGATGCCGGTGTAGGCCGGCTGGAGGAAGTTGCGCCGGAGGTCGATCGGGCCGGGTGCGCGGGAGGGAGCCTGCGACCGGTCGATCGGAATGCGCCAGGAGTCTTCGGCATCGTTTTCCGTCACGCTGATTCCTTACCGTGGCCTGACCGTCAATTGGCTTTACGGCGATATCGTCAACACGCTCGCGGCGGCTTCCCAACGCCGACGGAAGGCTATTGAGCGGTGTTTAGCGGGCCAACCCCAGCGGATCCCCTATCGGGCGGAGGGTGGCAGGGGGTCGATTCGCCCGCAAGGCCCGAAGGGGCAGGATATGCCCCGATTTGCACCGGAGGCGCGGCCGCGGGGATCAGGGGCCCCGCGGAGCGGTGGTCCGCGGTTCGTCCAGGGAGCGTCGGAGGTGGTGGCGCGCCTGCGGAGGCGGCGCGACCGACCCCGTGAGCACCGCAACTCCCGTGCGGGGCAGGCCCAAACATCTGATGCCCTTTCGGGCACATGATTTTTTGTTCACATCGCGTACTCCATCGATTCAATGGGGGATCACCTTCCGAGGGGCATACTGAGGCCGTCGCACGAAGAGATCAAATGCATTTTTTACGGTGATAGCGGCGAAACATATCGATGCCACGTTCATTCGGCCGAATGTCGCGCCGTCTTTCTCGGGTGCGGCGGAGAGCCGCGGGCATCGGCGGATCGCCGGACCAATGGATGTGCCCTCGGGGAGGACCACGCAGGTGTTTGTCGAACGTCAGGAGCAGCTCGCCGGTTTCACGGCCGCGCTGGAGGATTGCCGAGCCGGAAACGGCCGGCTGCTGTCAGTCGTCGGCCCCATGGCCAGCGGGAAGACCACGCTGCTGCGCGCGTTCACGGAGCACGCCGAAGCGGCGGGGTTCCACGTCCTGTGGGCCACCGGCTCCCGGACCGAGCGGGAGCTGCCGCTGAGCCTGGTCAACCAGTTCTGCCACGGCTTCCCGTCCCCGACCGACCACACCGACCGGGCCGGACTGATCCGCGAGGTGCACAACGCGTCCGCGGCGCTGCTGGCCAACAGCGAGCGGGCGCCGCTGGTCGTCGCCGTGGACGACCTGCACCACGTCGATCCCCTCTCCCTGCACTGCCTGCTCTACCTGGTCCGGCGCATCCGCAACGCGCGGGTCCTCGTGGTGGTCAGCGGCCGCGACCTGACGGAGCCGACCGATCCGCAGCTGTACGCCGAGCTGATGGTGCTGGCGGCCGACAACCACATCGAGATCCCGCCGCTCTCCCGGCACGGCGTCGGCGAACTGCTCGCCGAGGCCTTCGGGACCCACCCGGCCGACCCGCTCGTCGACGCCTGTACCCGGGCGTCCGGGGGGAACCCGCTGCTGGCCCGGACGCTGATCGCGGACCTCCGCAGCGCCGGCGGGCCCGGCCTGGACCGGGACGGGCAGGTCGTCCCCGGCCGCGCCTACACCGCCGCGGCCCGCAGGTACGTCGAACGCTGCGAACCGGCGACGCGGCGCGTCCTCGCCGCCGCCGCCCTGCTGGACGGCCGCCCGCCGGCCGGCCTGCTCACCCTCGCCCGACTGGCCGAGGTCGACACCGCGGCGGCCCGGCGGGAACTGTCCGGCCTGGAGAACGCGGGCCTGATCAGCGACGGCCGGCTCCCGCACCCGCAGGCCCGCCAGGCGGTGCTCGACCAGCTGCCGCCCGAAGCCCTGACCGACCTCCACCTGAGGGCGGCCAGGATCCAGTACGAGGGAGGGGCGGCGCCGCTCCCGGTCGCCCGCCACCTGCTGGCGGCCGGCCGGACACCGGCCTGGGCCGGCCCCGTCCTCGGCGCCGCCGCGGAGGAACTGCTCGGCAGCGGCGACGCGGACCTCGCCACCGCCCTGCTGCGGCTCGCGCACGACGGCGCGACCGACGAGGCGGAGCGCGTCGCGTTCAAGGTCGCGCTGCTCCGGGCGGAGTGGTGTACCGACCCGGCCTCCGCCGGGCACCGACTGGGACAGCTCACCGACGCCGTCCGGACCGGCCGGGTCGACGTCGCCGCACGCGTCACCACCGCGTACTGCCTGCTCTGGCTGGGGCGCACGGCCGAGACGGTCGAGGTGCTCGACGGCCTCGCCACGCTGGAGGCCGACACGGAGGAGCGCGCCAGGATCCGGCTCCTCACCGCATGGACCCGGTTCACCCACCCCGGCCTGCTCCGCGACGACCCGGCCGAACCCTGGGCACCGCAGCGCGCCGCCGAGACCGTGGTCAACACCAAGGAGGCGCTGGCCCAGGCCCTGGAGACCGTCCTGGTCAAGGGCCCGAACAGCGCGGCGGTGATCACGGCCGAACAGGCACTGCCCCGCTCGTCGGCCCGCGGCGACGCCCTGACCATGCACGTCGCGGCGCTCACCATCCTCATCTACGCCGACCAGCTCGAAACCGCGACCCAGTGGACCGACCGCCTGCTGACCCAGGCCCGCGAACGCGGCGTGTCGTCCATGGAGGGCATCCTGACGGCGATCCGCGCCGACATCGCGTACCGCTCCGGCCGGCTCGCCGACGCGCAGCGCCACGCCGAGGCCGCGCTCGCCACCATGTGCCGCGAGAGCTGGTCGACCGCGGTCGGCGGCCCGCTGGGCACCCTGCTGCTGGCGCTCACCGCACGCGGCCGGCTCGCCGAAGCCGCCCGCTACCTCGACGAGCCGGTCCCGGACGCGATGTTCGAGACCGTCTGGGGCCTGCACTACCTGCGGGCACGCGGCACCTACTACCTGGCGGCCGGTCAGCCGGAGGCCGCCCTGGACGACTTCACCACCTGCGGGGACCTGATGGCCCGCTGGAACCTCGACCTGCCGGCGCTCGCGCCCTGGCGCATCCACGCGGCCCGCGCGCACCTGGCCCTCGGCCGGCCGCAGCAGGCCCGCATGCTGGCCGAGAGCCAGCTGACCCAGCTGGGCCAGGAACCGAGCCGGACCAAGGCGGCCGCCCTGCGCGTGCTGGCCGCGGTCTCCCCGCTCGCCCAGCGCCCCACGCTGCTGCGCGAGGCCGCCGAGATGCTCCGCGGCTGCGGCGACCTGCTGGAGCTGGCCCACACGCTGGCCGACCTCAGCCAGGCCCAGCGCTCGCTCGGCGACTTCCACCGCGCCCGGATGACCGTCCGGCGGGCCTACGGCCTGGCCGGCGACTGCCAGGCCGACGGCCTGCGCCAGCGGCTGCTCCCCGACGTCGACGACGCGGCGCCGGAGGAGGCCGAGGAGTCCTACACGGAGGCCCTCAACTCGCTCAGCGACGCGGAGCGGAGGGTCGCCGTCCTGGCGGCCCAGGGCAACACCAACCGGCAGATCGCCAACCGGCTGCTGGTCACCCTGAGCACCGTCGAGCAGCACCTGACCAAGGTCTACCGCAAGCTCAGCGTGACCCGGCGGGCCGACCTCCTGGCGAAACTCGGGCCGAGGGTCAGCAACGTCGCGTGAGCTCCGCCGGCCGGCGGGCGGCCCGGTGGGCGGCCCGCCCGCCCGCCGGCTCACGGACTCGGCGAGGTGCCCGGCGGAGCACCCGCGTCGGGGTGCTCCGCCGGGCACCCACGAGGGGTCGACCGGCCGACGGGTGTCCACGCTCGGAGGCTAGACCCGGCGCCCACCGGGCCCAACCCCTAGCGGACCCCGGTCGGTCGGTGCCCGGACGGTCCGCGCACGACGTCCGCCGACCGGTGTCGTCCGATCGACGGACAACTGTCGGTCCACCGGCCGTCGCGGCCCACCGGCCCGGCGGCCGAAGCTGGCACGGTGACAGAAGCGGTGCAGGTACGCGGCCTACGCAAGGCCTATCAAGGGGCTCCCGCCGTCGACGGCGTGGACCTGGACATCGGGGACGGCGAGATCTTCGCGCTGCTGGGCCCCAACGGAGCGGGCAAGACGACGACCGTCGAGATCCTCGAAGGGTTCCGCAAGCGCGACGCCGGCAGCGTCCGGGTGCTCGGCGAGGACCCGGAACGCGCGCCCCGGCGCTGGCGGTACGGCATCGGACTGGTGCTGCAGAACGCCTCCGACATGGCCGACATGACCGTCACGGAGACCGTGCGCCACTTCGCCGGGTACTACCCCGCCCCCCGCCCGGTCAACGAGGTGATCGAACTCGTCGGCCTGACCGGCAAGGCCGGGAGCAAGGTGCGGACGCTCTCCGGCGGGCAACGGCGGCGGGTCGACGTCGCGATCGGCGTCGTCGGCCGGCCCCGGCTGCTGTTCCTCGACGAGCCCACGACCGGATTCGACCCGGAGGCGCGCCGCCAGTTCTGGTCGCTGATCCGCCGGCTCTCCGAGGAGGACGGCACCACGATCCTGCTGACCACCCACTACCTGGACGAGGCCGAGGCACTCGCGCACCGGGTGGGCGTCATCGCCGCCGGCCGGATCCTCGCCGTCGACACCCCGGCCGACCTCGGCGGGCGCGCGTCGGCCGAGGCCACCGTGAGCTGGTCCGAGAACGGCGAGCCGCGTCAGCTGCGCACCGCCGGCCCCACCGCCGCCGTGGCGGAGCTCTCCGCCCGGTTCGACGGCGAGGTCCCCGGACTGGTCGTCACCCGGCCTTCGCTGGAGGACGTCTACCTCGACCTGATCGGAGGCTCCCGATGACCACCGCGTCCACCGAAACCGCCGCGCCCGCCGGGACCACCGCGCCCGCCGCGTCCACCGGGCGCCCGGCCCCGGGCACCGCCCGGGAACCGTCGGTCCTCGGCCTCTGCCTGGCCCGCGGCGGGGTCGAGCTCCGCCAGTTCTTCCGCGAACGCACCGCCGTGATCTTCACGTTCGCACTTCCGGTCGTGCTGCTGACCCTGCTCGGCTCGATCTTCGACCGGCAGCTCGGTGCCTCCGGCATCCCCTCCAGCCAGCTGCTCGCCGCCGGCATGATCGCCGGCGGGATCGGCTCGACCTGCTTCGTCAACCTCGCCGTCAGCATCACCAGCGACCGCGAGGACGGCACGCTCAAGCGGCTGCGCGGCGTACCGATGCCGCCGATCGCCTACTTCGTCGGGAAGATCGTGCTGGTCCTGGTGACCGCCGTGGCCGAGATGGTGATCGTCCTGGCCGTCGGCGTGCTCTTCTACGACCTGCCGTTGCCCACCGACGTCACGCGCTGGGCGACGTTCGCCTGGGTCTTCCTGCTGGGCGTGACCGGCTGCGCGCTGCTCGGCACCGCGATGAGCAGCGTTCCGCGCTCGGTGCGCGGCGCGGCACCCATCGTCAACCTGCCGTTCCTCGTCCTGCAGTTCGTCTCGGGTATCTTCATCGTGCCGCTGACCACGCTGCCGACGGCGTTGCAGCACATCGGCGCCGTGTTCCCGCTCAAGTGGATGGCACAGGGCTTCCGCTCGGTGTTCCTCCCCGACTCGGCGGCCGGTGCGGAACCGGCCGGCGCCTGGGAGCACGGACGCATCGCCCTGGTGCTGGCGGCCTGGTGCCTCGGAGGTCTGATCCTGTGCCTGACCACGTTCCGCTGGCAGGGAAGGAAGGACGGTTGAGTCGCGCCCCCGACGAGTGGCTGCGCTGGCAGCCGGTCTGGGACGCGTACTTCGTCCTGGTCAGCGCGGCCGGCCTGGGCGGCGTCCTGCTCACCGGCGGCCCCGGCCCCGCCCGGCGGGCCGGGGCCGCCGCGCTGCTGGTCCTGCTGGTCGCCGCGCACCTGGTGCTCGGCCGGCGGCTGATCCGCACCGGCCGGGGCACCCGGCAGGCCCTGCTCTACCAGCTGGGCGTGGTCCTGGTGTTCGCCGCCGCGGTCGGACTGACGACCAGCAGCGCGCTCGTCCTGTTCGCGCTGTGCGCGCCGGCGTTCATGACCACCGGCCCGGTCGCCGGCACGCTCGCCGTGCTGGCGATGAACCTGGTCTGGCTCGGGGTCGCGCTGGCCGGGGACACCTTCCCCGGCTCCGGCGGGCTGCCGGCCGTCCTCGGGACGACGGTCGCGGCGCTCTCGGTCGTCCTCGGCGTCTGGGTGAGCCAGATCATCCGGCAGAGCACCGAACGGGCCGTGCTGATCAGGGAACTGGAGGCCGCCCGGGCCGAGCTCGGCCGGGTGTCCTACGAAGCCGGACGGGCCGCCGAACGCGAGCAGGTCGCCGACGTCGTCCACGACACCCTCGCCCAGGGCCTGTCCAGCACGATCATGCTGCTGCAGGCCGCCGGCTCGGCGCTGGAGGCCGACCCCGCACGGGCCCGCCACTACCTGGAGGTCGCCGAGGCCACCAGCCGCGACAACCTGGCCGACGCCCGGGCGCTGATCACCGCCCGCCCCCTGCCCGAGGCCACCTCCGCCTCCCTCGTCGACGGGCTCCGCCGCGAGGTCGACCGCCTCCGGGACGTGCACGGCATCGACGCCACCCTCCAGGTGGACGGCGCCCCCGATCCGGCGGACACCGCGCTCAACGTCGACCTGCTCCGGCACGCGCAGGAGGCACTGAGCAACGTCCGCAAGCACGCCGCGGCCGGCCGCGTCGAGGTCGTCCTCGCCACCGACGCCGGCGGCGTCCGGCTGGAGGTGCACGACGACGGCGGCGGGTTCGCCGCCGACACCGCCACGGCCGGCCACGGCCTCCCGCTGATGCGGCGGCGGCTGCGCCAGGCCGGCGGCGAGCTGGAGGTCGACTCGGCGCCCGGCGAAGGCACCTCCCTCCGGATCCGGGTGCCCGCATGACGATCACCGTCCTGCTGGTCGACGACCACCCGGTGATCCGGGCCGGCATCCGCGCGATGCTCCACGACCAGCCCGAACTGACCATCGTCGGCGAGGCGGTGTCCGGCTCCGCCGCCCTGGCCGCCGCCCGCGAACTGACGCCCGACGTCGTCCTGATGGACCTGCGGATGCCCGACGGCGACGGGGTCGGCGCCACCGAGGCCATCCTCGCCGAGCTCCCCGCGACCCGCGTGGTGATCCTCACGACCTACCGGACCGACGGTGACATCCTCCGCGCGGTCGAGGCGGGGGCCGTCGGCTACCTGCTGAAGGACACCTCGCCGGCCGAACTCGCCCAGGCCGTCCGGGCCGCCGCGCGCGGCGAGACCGTGCTCTCCCCGGCGGTCGCCGCCACGCTCCTCGGCCGGGTCCGCCAGCCCCGCACGGAGACGCTGTCCCGCCGGGAGGCCGAAGTCCTGCGCCTGGTCGCCGAAGGGCTGACCAACGCCACCGTCGGGCGCGCCCTGCACATCACCGAGGCCACCGTGAAGACCTACGTCGTACGGATCTTCACCAAGCTGGGCGTGTCCGACCGCACCGCCGCCGTCATGGCGGCGGTGCAGGCCGGAATCCTCTGAACGGGACGGCGGACCGCCGCCCGGTGCCCTCCGACCGGCGGACCGTCCCGTTCAGGAGGGCAGCTCGATCGGCGCGAGCGCGGGGAAGTCGTCCCCCGGGCCCGGGTTGCCGGCGGGCGTCCGGCCGCCGAGGTGGTGCAGGACGCCCCAGACGGCGTTGAGCGCGGTGGTCACCGCCCCCTCGGCGAACCCGCCGGTCCACGACACGTCGTCACCGGCGAGGAAGACCCCGCGCTGGTGCGCGGGAAGCGCGTCCTGCACGAAGTGCGTGAACAGGCGCCGCTGGTAGCGGTACTGGCCGGGCAGGTTGCTCTTGAACGCGCCCATGAAGTGCGGCTCGGTCTCCCACGTCACCGCGACCGGCGGCGCGATGATCCGGCTGCGGACGTCCACGTCCGGATAGATCCTGCGCAGGTGCCGGAGCATGACGTCCAACCGCTCGCCGGCCGACAGCGCGGCGGTCTTCAAGGAGTCGTCGTTCCAGGTGTACGACAGACACATCACCCCCGGCGCGTCCGGGCCGTCGTCGAACAGGTAGACGCCCCGCGGCGCCCGGTCGGTGAGCGTCATCCCCATCACCGGACGCCCCGTCCGGTCGTCCACGTCCTGCCAGAACGGCCGGTCCACCAGCGCGAACAGCTTCGAGGCGCCCATGTAGTGGGTGCGCTCGACCGCGGTCCACACGTCGTTCGGGAACAGGTCCTCGGCCGTGTCGATCCCGGACAGCAGCAGCCGCACCTGCGGAGTCAGCACGGCCGCCGCGAACTCGGCGGCCCCCTCGGCCGTCTCCACCACGATCCCCCCGTCGCTCCGGGAGAGCCGGGTGACCGCGGGCCGCGGCCCGTCGGGGTGCAGATCCGCCAGCGAGGTGCCGGCCGGCCAGTACGCCGACCGGGCCGGCGCGTGCCGCCACAGCCGCAGGGGGAGCTGCTGGGCGCCGCCGGTCAGCTCCCGGTGACCCTCGTCGGCCCCGGTGTAGACGACCCGCAGGATCTCCAGCATCGAGTTGGGGAAGTCGGTGTCCCAGCCGCCGGAACCGAAACCGACCTGACCGAAGATCTCCCGGTGCCGGAACGACGCGAACGCCGACGAGGACGCCAGGAAGCCGTAGAAGGACTGGTCGTCCAGGAGCGGCACCAGCCGGTTCCAGATCGCCTTGATCATGGCCGTGTCCCGGCGGCGGATCGCCGAGTCCATCGCGCTGAAGTCGGCGCCCTCCTCCAGCACCTTGGTCCAGGCGTCGTAGACCTCCTGGTACGCCGACGGCAGGTCCTCCGGCACCCGGGCGAAGTGCCGGTCGCCGTTCACGTCGACGACGGTGTGCGGCGTCGCCGCGGCCATCGGGTTCGGGAACGGCCGGGTCTCCAGCCCCACCAGGCCGATGTAGTGGAACAGCGTCGTGGCCGAGGCCGGGAACCGCATCGCGCCCAGCTCCGCGACCGTCCCGGGATGCCCCGGGAAACTCGCGGTCCGCATCCGGCCGCCGAGCTCCCCCGCCTCGAACACCACCGGACGCAGACCCAGACGCATCAGCTCGTACGCGGCGACCAACCCGGAGATCCCGCCGCCGACCACCGCGACCGGCGTACCCAGCCGCCCGGGCGGAACCGACCCCAGACCGTCGGCGTGACGCACCCACCGGTCGTGGGCGAAGGGGAAGTCGGGGCCGAGCATGGTGACCGGCGGCGCCGACAGGTCCGCCGCGAAGGCGGTCACTGCGCAGCGCCGTACAGTTCGGGCCGCCGGTTCAGCAGGTACGGGGTGGCCCGCCGGCTCGCGTCGATCGCCGCGCGGTCCACCTCGGCGACGAACAGCGCCTCGGCGTCCCCGGGCCCCTCGGCGCGGAGCACCCCGTCCGGGCCGACCACCCGGCCGAGCCCGCAGTAGCCGTGCGGCCCCGCGCCGTACCAGTTGACGTAGGCCACGAAGAGCTGGCTCTCGAAGGCCCGCGCCGCGACCAGCGTCCGGGGGACGAACTCCCACGGGCGGACCAGCGCCGTCGGCACGACCAGCAACTCGGTGCCGGCCAGTGCGTGCGCCCGCACGGTCTCCGGGAACTCCACGTCGTAGCAGATCAGCAGACCGACCGTGAGCGAGCCCAGCTTCGCCTGGACCACCAGCCGGTCACCGGGCGCGAACACCGAGCGGTCGAACTCGCCGTACAGGTGGGTCTTGCGGTACCGGGCCGCCACCGCGCCGTCGGAGCCGACGAGCTGGACGCTGTTGTAGACGCCCCCGTCGGCCAGTTCGGGCCAGCCGTACACGATCGCCAGACGGTTGCGCACGGCGATCTCGCGCACGCCGTCGGCGAGCGCCCCGTCGGCCGGCTCCGCCAGCTCCACCGTGCGGGCCAGGCCCAACTGGTAGCCGGTCGCCGACATCTCCGGCGTGACCAGCAGCTCCGCACCGCCGTCCGCCGCCGCCGCGGCGGCCCGGGCCAGCCGCTCCAGGAAGTCGTCACGGCCCGACTCCCCGCCGATCCAAGCGGGTTGCCAGCACGCGACGCGCGTCGCCTTCGCTGTTTCCGAAGAAGTCATCGTTCGTTCGTCCCGAAATTCGAGGGCGTGATGAGGTGACGGAGAACTGATATCCGGGCCCGACCCGGCCGACAACCCCTAATCGCCTCGGATACCCCAGTGCCCCCGGCGGAGGTTGTCCGTGAATTGGATCGGCCTTTAGAGTGACGAGGTGTCCCGCCGCGAAGTACCGCGCCTCCGACCCCCCCGACACCGGCTCGAACGCCGCGCCCTGGGCTGGTGGAGCGCCCAGGCCGCCCTCGTCGCACTGCCCCCCGTCCTGGTGCTGGCGCTGCTGACCGCGCTGATCCCGCCCGCCCGCACCTGGCTCGGACTCGCCCTCGCGATCGTCTCCGCCGCCGCACTCGCCTACCTGCTGGTGATGCCCGCCTGGCGGTACCGCGTCCACCGCTGGGAAGCCACCGACGACGCGGTCTACGCGGTGTCCGGCTGGTTCTGGCAGCGGGCCCGGATCGCCCCGCTGGCCCGGATCCAGACCGTCGACACCGCCAGCGGGCCCGTCCAGCGACTGTTCGGACTGGCGGGCCTCGTGGTGACCACCGCGTCGGCCGCCGGCCCGGTCCGCATCCAGGGCCTGGACCGCCAGGTCGCCGCCGACCTGGCCGAGACCCTGGCCGCCCGCGCCCAGGCCCTGCCCGGAGACGGCCAGTGACCGCAGAGCGCTGGCAGCGGCTGGACCCGCGCATGCCGGCGACCTGCCTCACCTGGCTGGTCCCGCCGCTCTGCTCCACCCTGCTGACCCTGCTGATCACCGGCGGCACCCTCGACCTCGCCGCCGCCATCACGCTGGGCTCCATCGGCCTCACCTGCCTGGTCATCGCGACACTCTTCGGCGTCCGGCTCCTGACCACCCGCTACCGGATCACCGACGAGCGCGTCGAACTGCGCAGCGGCCTGCTCTTCCGACGGCACCGCGCGGTGCCCCGCGACCGGATCCGCAGCGTCGACATCACCGCGAGCCCGCTCCACCGGCTGCTCGGACTGCGCACCGTCCGGATCAGCACCGGCACGCACGTCGCCGCCGACGACCGGCAACTCGCCCTCGACGGCGTGTCCCGGACCTCCGCCGAACACGTCCGGCGCCGACTCGCACCCGACGGGGCGACCGCGGACACCACCCTCGCCGTCCTGCGCCTGAGCTGGCTCCGGTACGCGCCGCTGACCGTCTGGGGCCTCGCCTGGATCGGATTCGTCGCCGGCGGATTCGCCCGCCTGCTCGACTCGCTGCGGATCAACCCCGCCGACGTCGGCTTCCTGCGCGCAGCCTGGACCGGACTCACCGCCCTGCCGCTCTGGGCCGCCGTCACCGTGCCGGTCCTGGCCGTCCTCCTGCTCGGCGCGCTCACCTCCCTGGTGACCTTCGTCGAGACCTGGTGGGACTACCGGCTCGACGAGGTCGACGACGGCACCCTCCGGCTGCGCCGCGGCCTGTTCAGCACCCGCTCGCTCTGGCTGGAACGCCGCCGGCTGCGCGGCATCCAGATCGCCGAGCCCCAACCCCTGCGGCTCGCCCGCGGCGCCCGGCTCAACGCGATCGCCACCGGACTCGGCACCGCCGACGACCGGTCGACGGCCACCAAGAGCGCGCTGCTCCCGCCGACGTCACGGCAGGAGACCGACCGGGTCGCCACCGCCGTCCTCGGCGAGGACCCGGACTTCCTGGCCGCCCTGCGGCTGGCCCCGGCACCCCGGGCGGCGCTGCGCCGCCGGATCACCTGGGCCCTGGCGGCGGTCGCCCTCGTCGAGACGCCCCTGGTGGTCCTCGGCGTGCTCCTGACCGACGTGCTGCTCCACATCGCCTGGATCTCGGCCCTCGTGCTGCTGCCGTCGGCGCTGGCCGCCGCCGTCGACGCCTACCGCAGCCTCGGCTGCGGCCTGCACGGCAGGTACGTGGTCACCCGCTACGGCACCTACGCCCGGCGCACCGTCCTGCTCGACCGGTCGGGAATCCTCGGCTGGGCCGTCCACCAGTCGGCGTCCCAGCGCAGGGCCGGCCTGGCCACGCTGGTCGCGGTGGTCGCCGCCGGCCGCGGCGGCTACCGGATCCGCGACGTCGCCCTCGCCGACGGTCTCGCGCTGGTCCGCGAGGCGACGCCCGGAATCCTCGACGAGTTCCTCGAGGCGGCACCTGACGGAACGCCCGGTCGGCCCGGGATCCCGGCTCCCGCCGCCGCCGACGACGCAGCCGATGACGCAGCCCCCGCCGCCACCGGTGATGCCGCCCCCTCCGCCGCCGGTGATGCCGCCGCCGAGGACACGCGGCACGGAGCGCTCCGGGCCCGCCCGGACGAGCGGTCCCCCTCCGCCTGAACCCGGATCCGCCACCGGGCCCTCCCGCCGCGGGGACACCGGGCACCGACCCGGCGGGCGGGCGCGCCCGCGCGCCGGCCCGCACGTCCGCCGGCACCCGGCCGCGCCCCCCGACCCCCGGGACAGACCCCCTGCTCCCTAGGGGTGCGGTAGGAGCTGTGCCCCGGGAACCGGCTGGTTAGCCTCGCCGAACGGTGTGGGCTATCCACGGTTCTTCTCGCCGAAGGTGAGCGCTTGATGATGAGTTCGTCCGGGGACTTCGGAGCATCCGTGCCGAGCGGCAGTGCCGGAACGGGCACCGGGGCGGGGCCGGAGCTGCGGTCGCGCCTGGCCGCCCTGCCGGCGCCCGAGGCGCAGCAGGTGCTCACCGGCCTGGTGACCGAGCTCGCCGCCGCCGCGCTGCGCCGCCCGGCCGACGAGCCGGTCGCCGCCCACGGCACCTTCTTCGAGACCGGCTTCGACTCGCTGACCGCGGTGGAGCTGCACAGCCGGCTGACCGCCGCGACCGGACTCGCGCTCCCCGTGACGCTGGCGTTCGACTACCCGACGCCCGCCGCGCTCGCCCGCCACCTCTACGCCGAACTGCTCGGCCTCGCCCCGGAACGGGCCGACGGCGACACCGCCGAAGGACACGCCGACGAGCCGATCGCGATCGTCGGCATGGCCTGCCGCTTCCCCGGCGGGGTCGGCTCGGCCGACGACCTCTGGCACCTCGTGGAGTCGGGGACCGACGCGATCGGGGAGTTCCCGACCGACCGCGGATGGGACCTCGACGCGCTCTACTCCGCCGACCCCGACGAGCCGGGCACCAGCTACACCCGCCAGGGCGGATTCCTCTACGAGGCGGCCGGGTTCGACGCCGACTTCTTCGGGATCAACCCGCGCGAAGCGCTCGCCATGGACGCCCAGCAGCGCCTCGTCCTGGAGACCTCGTGGGAGGCGCTGGAGGGCGCCGGCATCCCGCCGGAGACGCTGCGCGAACAGCGCGTCGGCGTCTTCGTCGGCGCCGAGGCGCAGGAGTACGGGCCGCGGCTCCAGGACGCCACCGACGCCCTGGAGGGCTACCTGGTCACCGGCAACGCGGCGAGCGTCGCGTCCGGCCGCGTCTCCTACACCCTCGGCCTCCAGGGCCCGGCGCTCACCGTCGACACGGCCTGC
Source organism: Kitasatospora sp. NPDC127035 (assembly GCF_042726075.1). Classification (NCBI taxonomy): domain Bacteria; kingdom Bacillati; phylum Actinomycetota; class Actinomycetes; order Kitasatosporales; family Streptomycetaceae; genus Kitasatospora; species Kitasatospora sp. NPDC127035. Next base: position 26,304 of record NZ_JBHXDN010000051.1, read on the forward strand.
TCGTCCTCGCTGGTCGCACTCCACCTGGCCGCGCAGGCGCTGCGCCAGGGCGAGTGCACCATGGCGCTCGCCGGCGGCGTCGCCGTGATGGCGAGCCCGGCGTCGTTCGTGGCGTTCTCCCGGCAGCGCGGGCTCGCCGCCGACGGCCGGTGCAAGCCGTTCGCGGCCGCGGCCGACGGGACCGCCTGGGCCGAGGGTGTCGGCATGCTGCTGGTCGAGCGGCTCTCCTCCGCGCAGGCCGCCGGCAGGCGGGTGCTCGCCGTGATCCGGGGCTCCGCCGTCAACCAGGACGGCGCGTCCAACGGACTCACCGCGCCGAACGGCCCGTCCCAGCAGCGGGTGATCCGGCAGGCCCTGGCCAACGCGCGGCTGGAGCCGACCGACGTCGACGCCGTCGAGGCGCACGGCACCGGTACCACGCTCGGCGACCCGATCGAGGCCCAGGCGCTGCTGGCCACCTACGGCCGCGACCGGGACGGGGCCGCACCGCTCTGGCTCGGCTCCCTGAAGTCGAACATCGGGCACGCCCAGGCCGCGGCCGGGGTGGGCGGCGTCATCAAGATGGTGCAGGCCCTCCGCCACGACCTGCTCCCGAAGACCCTGCACGTGGACGAGCCGACGCCGCACGTGGACTGGACCACGGGCGCCGTGCGGCTGCTCACCGAGGCCCAGGGGTGGCCCGAGACCGACCGGCCCCGGCGGGCGGCGGTCTCCTCGTTCGGCATGAGCGGCACCAACGCCCACCTGATCCTCGAAGCACCGCCGGCGCAGGACCCCGCGCCTGCGGTGGCCCCGGCGCCCGGCTCGGCCCCCGCACAGGGCGCACCGGCCCGGGACACCGCGGCCCGGGACACCGCGGCCCGGGACACCACGGACCGGGACACCACGGCGGCCCGGACGTTCGCGCTGCCGGTCTCGGGACGGACCCCGGAGGCGCTCGCCGGGCAGGCGGCACAGCTGCTGTCGCGGCTGGACGGGCCGGACGCCGGCCTCGCCGACCTGGGCCTGTCCCTGGCCACCACGCGCACCCACTTCGCCCACCGCGCCGTCGTCCTCGGCACGGACCGCGAGCAGCTGGCCGAGGGCCTCGCCGCGCTCGTCGCCGGGAACCCGTCCGCCCGGGTGGTCACCGGGACCGCCGCGGGCCCGGGCCGGACCGCCTTCCTGTTCACCGGCCAGGGCTCGCAGCGGACGGCGATGGGCCGTGAACTGTACGCCACCGAACCGGTGTTCGCCGCAGCCTTCGACGAGGCAGCCTGGTACCTCGACCTGCAACTCGACCGGCCGCTGGCCGACGCGCTCACGGACGGCGACCTGCTCGGCCGGACCGAGTACGCCCAGCCGGCGATTTTCGCCGTCGAGGTGGCCCTGTTCGCGCTGCTCCGGCACTGGGGTGTCACCCCGGACGTCCTGGTCGGCCACTCGATCGGCGAGATCGCGGCCGCCCACGCCGCCGGAGTGCTGTCGATCGCCGACGCCGCCGCCCTGGTCGGCGCACGCGGCCGGCTGATGCAGGAACTGCCGCCCGGCGGCGCGATGCTGGCCGTCCGCGCGACCGAGACCGACGTGCGCGCGGCGTTCCCGGAGATCGACGTCGCGGCGGTCAACGGACCGACTGCCGTCGTGCTCTCGGGAGCCGCGGGCGACATCGACCGGGCCGAGGCGGTGGCGGCCGAGCGGGGCTGGAGGACCACCCGGCTGCGGACCGGCCACGCGTTCCACTCGCGGCTGATGGAACCGATGCTCGCCGAGTTCCGCCGTGTCCTGCGCTTCCTGACGTTCCACGAGCCGAAGCTGCCGGTCGTCTCCACCGTGACCGGACGGCCCGTCGAGCCGGGCCAGTGGAGCGACCCCGCGTACTGGGTCGAGCAGGTCCGCGAGCCGGTCCGCTTCGCCGACGCGCTGGCCGCGCTGGACGGTGTCACGGTGCACGTGGAGCTCGGGCCGGACGCCGTCCTCACCGCGCTCGCACAGCAGGCCGCCCCGGAGACGCTCTGCGTCCCGCTGCTGCGGCGCGACCGGGACGAAGCCGCCACCGCGGCCGCGGCCCTGGCCGCACTGCACGCCAACGGCACGGCGGTGGACTGGCCCGCCCTCTTCCCGCACGCCCGGGTGGTGGACCTGCCGACCTACGCGTTCCAGCGACAGCGCTTCTGGCTGGAGAGCGCTCCGGCGCGCTCCGGTCCGACCGACCCGACCGACCCGGGCGACGCCGGCTTCTGGGCCGCGGTCGACCGCGCCGACCTCCCCGCGCTCGCCGCGGAGCTCGGCGTCGACACCGCGGCCGTGGCCGAGGTCCTGCCGGCGCTCGCCTCCTGGCGGACCCGCAGCCGCGAACGCTCGCTCGTCGACGGCTGGCGGTACCGCGTCACGTGGCAGCCGGCGGCCGAGGCGGGCACCCCGGCCGTGGGCGCAGCGGCGACCGCGACCGCGACGGCGGTGGCGGCGACCGAGGCCGGGAGGGCCGGCCTCACCGGCACCTGGGCACTCGTGGGCGACGACGCCCACGGCCTCGGCGCGCTGCTCGCGGAGCTCGGGGCGACCGTCGTGCCGCTGACCGACGCGGCGGCCGCGGCGGACCTCGACCTCACCGGCGTGGTGGCCTCCCCGTCCTCCGTGGGCGAAGCACTGCGACACGTCCGGGCGCTGGCCGACACCGGCTGCCGCGCCCCGCTGTGGCTGGTGACGCGCGGCGCCGTCTCGACCGGCCGCTCGGACAGCGCCGTGGACGTCGACCAGGCCGCGCTGTGGGGCTTCGGCCGCGTCGTCGGCCTGGAGCACCCCGAGTTCTGGGGCGGCCTGCTGGACCTGCCCGAGGCCGTCGACTCCCGTGCGGCGGCCCGGATCGCCGCCGTCCTCGGCGGCGCGCTGGGCACGGAGGACCAGATCGCGGTGCGCACCGGCGGCGTGCTGGTACGCCGGCTGGAACACGCGCCGGCGAGCACGGCGGCCCCCGCCTGGCGCCCGCGCGGCACGGTGCTGATCACCGGCGGCACGAGCGGCCTCGGGGCCGAGGTCGCCCGGTGGGCGGCCGACGGCGCCGAACGGCTGGTGCTGGTGTCACGGCGCGGAGCGCGGGCGCCCGGCGCGGCGGAGCTGCTGGCCGAGCTGCCGACCGCGGAGATCCACGCCTGCGACCTGGCCGACCGGTCCGCGGTCGAAGCCCTGCTGACGGCGGTCGGCCCGATCGACTCCGTCGTGCACGCGGCAGGCGTCGGCGAGGACGCGACGCTGGTCGAGGCCGACGACGCCCACCTGGACCGCGTGCTGTCCGGCAAGGTCGACGGGGCGTTGCACCTGGACGCGCTGGTCGGTACGCGTCTCGACGCGTTCGTGGTCTTCTCCTCCATCTCCGGAGTCTGGGGCAGCGGCGGCCAGTCCGCGTACGCGGCGGCCAACGCCGCCCTGGACGCCCTCGTCACCCGCCGCCGCGCCCACGGACTGCCGGGCACCGCGATCGCCTGGGGCCCCTGGGCGCGGATCGGCATGGCCGCCGACCAGGGCGAGACCGAGCTGCTGCGCCGCCAGGGCCTCCTCCCGCTGGCGCCCGCCCAGGCGATCACCGCCCTGGCCGCCGCGGTAGGCGGCGGGGACGGCGCCGTCACCGTCGCCGACGTCCGCTGGGCCGAGTTCGTCCCGCTGTTCGCCTCGGCCCGCCCGCGCCCGCTGTTCGACGCTCTGCCCGAGGTCGCGGCGCCGACCGTCGGCGGCACCGTGTTCTCCACCCTGGGTCAGCGCCTCGCGGGCCTCGCCGCAGGGGAACGGGCGCGGTTCGTCGCGGACCTGGTGCGCACGCACGTCGCCGTGGTCCTGGGCCACACGTCCGACGAGGCGGTGGCGCTCGACCGCGCGTTCAAGGAGCTGGGCTTCGACTCGCTCACCGCCGTCGAGCTGCGCAACCGGCTGCAGGCCGCGACCGGCCTGGCGCTGCCGGCGACCCTGGTCTTCGACCACCCCAGCGTCGAGCGGCTGGCCACCCACCTCCTCGAAGAACTCGGCGGCTCCGTCGACGCGGTCGACGCCGTCGGCGTCCCGCGGACGGCCGCGGCCGACGACGACCCGATCGTCGTGGTGGGGATGGCCTGCCGGTTCCCGGGCGGCGCGGACACCCCCGAGGCGTTCTGGAACCTCGTGGCCTCCGGCGCCGAGGCGATCGGCGGCTTCCCGACCGACCGCGGCTGGGACCTGGACGGCCTGTACCACCCCGACCCGGACCGCGCGGGCACCTCCTACGCCCGGGAGGGCGGATTCCTCTACGGCGCGGGCGAGTTCGACGCCGACCTGTTCGGGATCTCGCCGCGCGAGGCGCTCGCGACGGACCCGCAGCAGCGGTTGCTGCTGGAGACCACGTGGGAAGCGCTGGAGAGCGGCGGCTTCGACCCGACGGCTCTGCGCGGTGCCCAGATCGGCGTGTTCGCCGGCTCCAACGGCCAGGACTACGCCAGCCAGCGGCACGACGTCCCCACCGACCTGGAGGGGTACCTCGGCACCGGAACGGCCGGCAGCGTCGTCTCCGGGCGGCTCTCCTACACGTTCGGGCTCGAAGGCCCGGCGGTGACGGTGGACACGGCCTGCTCCTCGTCGCTGGTGGCCCTCCACCTGGCGGTGCAGGCGCTGCGGTCGGGCGAATGCTCGATGGCCCTGGCCGGTGGTGTGACGGTGATGTCCACGCCGGACGCGTTCATCGACTTCTCCCGTCAGCGGGGACTCGCCCCTGACGGCCGGTGCAAGCCGTTCGGCGCAGGCGCCGACGGCACCGCCTGGGGCGAGGGCGTCGGCATGCTGCTCGTGGAGCGGCTGTCGTCGGCGCGGGCTGCGGGTCGTCGGGTGCTGGCGGTGGTGCGGGGTACGGCGGTCAACCAGGACGGTGCGTCGAACGGTCTGACGGCGCCGAACGGTCCGTCGCAGCAGCGGGTGATCCGGGCCGCGTTGGCCCAGGCGGGTCTTTCCCCGCAGGACGTCGACGCGGTGGAGGCACACGGCACGGGTACGGCGCTGGGTGACCCGATCGAGGCCCAGGCCCTCCTGGCGACGTACGGGCAGGACCGGGACGGCGGCGAGCCGTTGTGGCTGGGGTCGGTGAAGTCCAACATCGGGCACACGCAGGCCGCGGCCGGTGTCGCGGGCATCATCAAGATGATTCTCGCGATGCGGCACGGTGTGCTGCCCGCGACGCTGAACGCCGACGAGCCGTCCCCGCACGTGGAGTGGGCGTCCGGCGCGGTGTCGCTGTTGACGGAGCCGCGTCCGTGGAGCGCCGGGGACCGGCCTCGTCGGGCGGGTGTGTCGGCGTTCGGTGTGAGCGGGACGAACGCGCACGTGATCGTGGAGGAGCCCCCGGCGGTCGAGCCCGCTGCCGTGACGGCGGCGGAACTGCCTTTGGTGCCGGTGCTGTTGTCCGGCCGGACCCCGGACGCGCTGCGGGCCCAGGCCGAGCGGCTGGGGGCGGTGGCGGGCGAGGACCTGCCCGGAATCGGCCTCGCGTCGCTCTCCCGTGGGGCATTGGCTCACCGGGCGGTGGTCCTCGCCGGTGGGACCGGTGAGTTGATCGGTGGCCTGGACGCGGTAGCTTCCGGGTCGGGTGGTCTGACGGGTGTTGCGGGTTCTGGGCGGGTGGCGTTCCTGTTCACGGGGCAGGGTGCGCAGCGTGCGTCGATGGGCCGGGGGTTGTACGAGGCGTTCCCGGTGTTCGCGGACGCGTTCGACCAGGTGGCGTTGCACGTGGATGCCGATCTGGACCGGCCGTTGGCGGAGGTGCTGGCGGACGAGGAGCTGATCCACCGGACGGGGTATGCGCAGCCGGCGCTGTTCGCGGTCGAGGTGGCGTTGCATGCGCTGCTGTCGCACTGGGGTGTGCGGCCGGATGTCCTGGTCGGTCATTCGATCGGTGAGGTTGCCGCCGCTCATGTGGCGGGGGTGCTGTCCCTGTCGGACGCGGCCACGCTGGTCGCCGCGCGCGGCAGGTTGATGCAGGCCCTTCCGTCGGGTGGGGCGATGCTCGCGGTGGGTGTTTCCGAGGCGGAGGTGCTGGCGGCGTTCCCGGATGTGGACGTCGCGGTGGTGAACGGTCCTGGGGCGGTGGTGGTCGCGGGTCTGGAAGCCGAGATCGACGCCGTTGCGGAGGCTGCGGGCGAGCGGGGCTGGAAGTCCAGCCGTCTGCGGACCAGTCACGCGTTCCACTCCCGGCTGATGGAGCCGATGTTGGAGGACTTCCGCGCCGTGGTGCGTGGGTTGTCCTTCGCCGAGCCTTCGGTCCCGGCAGTTTCGTCGGTGACCGGCCGCCCGGTCGGTGTCGGACAGTGGTCGGACCCGGAGTACTGGGTCGACCAGGTCCGCAAGCCGGTCCGCTTCGCCGACGCCCTCGCGGCCCTCGACGGCGTCACCAGGTTCGTCGAACTCGGCCCGGACGGCGTCCTGTCGGCGCTCGTCCAGCAGCCCGACGCCGTCACCGCGCCGCTGCTGCGCCGCGACCGCGACGAAGTCACCACCGTACTCACGGCGTTGGCGACCTTGCACGTCAACGGTGTCCCGGTCGACTGGTCGCCGTTGTTCACGGGCGTCCGACCGGTCGAGCTGCCGACCTACGCCTTCCAGCACCAGCGGTACTGGCTGGAGAGCCGGCCCGCGAAGGCGGTGGCCGCCGACCCCGTCGAGGCCGGGTTCTGGGCCACGGTGGAGCAGGGCGATCTGTCCGGCCTGTCCGCGCAGCTCGGCGTCCCGACCGCGTCGCTGGAGAACGTGCTGCCCGCGCTCGCGTCCTGGCGGGCACGGGGCCAGGAGCGGTCACTGATCGACGGCCTGCGCTACCGGGTCACCTGGAAGCCCGCCGACCTGCCGGCCGCAGAACCGGCCGGACGGTGGGCCGTGGTCGGGGACGACGTCCACGGGCTCGGTGAGGTGCTGAGCGGGCTCGGCGCCTCGGTGGTCCGGGTGCCCGCAGGGACCCGCGCCGAACTGGCCGCCCGGTTCGAAGGGCTCGACATCTCCGGCGTCGTGGCCTCGACGACCTCGCTCGGCGACGCGTCGGCGCTGGTTCAGGCCCTGACGGACGTGCGGAACGAGAGCCCGCTGTGGCTGGTGACGCGGGCCGCCGTGACGACCGGCCGGGCGGACAGCCCGGTCGACGTCGACCAGGCCGCGTTGTGGGGCTTCGGCCGGGTGGTCGGCCTGGAGCACCCGGAGTTCTGGGGCGGGCTGCTCGACCTGCCGCCGGTCGTCGACGCCCGTGCGGCCGCGCGGGTCGGTGCGGTGCTGGCCGGAGCGCTCGGCGTCGAGGACCAGGTCGCGGTGCGCGGCGGCGGGGTGGTCGTCCGGAGGCTGGAGCACGCCCCGGCGAGCACGGCGGCCTCCGCCTGGCGTCCGCGCGGGACGGTGCTGATCACCGGTGGCACGGGCGGCCTGGGCGCGGAGGTCGCGCGCTGGGCCGCGGCGAACGGCGCCGAGCGGCTGGTGCTGGTGTCGCGGCGCGGAGCGCGGGCGCCCGGTGCGGCGGAGCTGCTGGCCGAGCTGCCGAACGCCGAGGTGCACGCCTGCGATCTGGCCGACGGGGCCGAGGTCGAGGCCCTGCTGGCCGTCGTCGGCGACGTCGACGCGGTGGTGCACGCGGCGGGCGTCGCTGCCGACGTGCCGCTGCGCGACGCCGACGAGGCGCACTTCCGCGCCGTGCTGTCCGGCAAGGTCGACGGTGCGTTGCACCTGGACGCGCTGGTCGGTACGCGTCTCGACGCGTTCGTGGTGTTCTCGTCGATCTCCGGTGTCTGGGGCAGCGGTGACCAGGCCGCGTACGGGGCGGCGAACGCGGCCCTGGACGGCCTGATCGCCAGGCGGCGCGCGCACGGGCTCCCGGGAACGGCCGTGGCCTGGGGGCCGTGGGCCGAGATCGGCATGGCCGCGGACGACGAGGTCGCGACCCAGCTCCGGCGCCGCGGCCTCGTGCCGCTCGACCCGCGACTGGCGGTGGCCGCACTGGCCGGCGCGGTGAACGGCGACGAGGCCGCACTGACCATCGCCGAGGTCCGGTGGGACGCGTTCGTCCCGGTGTTCGCGGCGACGCGGGCCCGTCCGCTGTTCGACGGTCTGCCCGAGGTGGAGGCGGCGCCGGCCGTCGGCGGCACGGTGTTCTCCACGTTGGCGCAGCGGCTGGCGGGCCTCGCCGCAGGGGAGCGGGAGCGCCTGGTCGGCGAGGTCGTGCGGTCGCACGTCGCCGCCGTGCTGGGTCACACCTCGGCCGAGGGACTGGAACCGGGGCGGGCGTTCAAGGAGCTCGGCTTCGACTCGCTGACGGCGGTGGAGCTCCGGAACCGCCTCCAGGGAGCGACCGGACTGGTGCTCGCGGCGACGCTGGTGTTCGACTACCCGAGCGTCGAGCGGCTCGCGGCCCACCTGCTGGGCGAGCTGAGCGGCTCGGTGGACGCGGTGCTGGCGCCGGTGGGCACGGTGGCCGCAGGCGACGACGATCCGATCGTCATCGTGGGCATGGGCCTGCGGCTCCCCGGCGGGGCGGACACCCCGGAAGCGTTCTGGGAGCTGGTCGCCTCCGGTCGGGACGGGATCGGGGCGTTCCCGACCGACCGTGGCTGGGACCTGGACGGGCTGTACCACCCCGACCCGGACCACGCCGGCACCACGTACACCCGCGAGGGCGGATTCCTCTACGAGGCACCGGAGTTCGACGCCGACCTGTTCGGGATCTCGCCGCGTGAGGCGCTGGCGATGGATCCGCAGCAGCGGCTTCTGCTGGAAACCGCGTGGGAGGCGTTCGAGCGGGCCGGGATCGATCCGTCGTCGCTCCGCGGCGAGCAGGTCGGCGTGTTCGCCGGTGCCAACAGCATCGACTACGCAGACCTGGCGGCGGGGCTCCCGGACGAGCTGGAAGGCCACCTCCTGACCGGAACGGCCGGCAGCGTCGTCTCCGGGCGGCTCTCCTACACGTTCGGGCTCGAAGGCCCGGCGGTGACCATCGACACGGCGTGCTCGTCGTCGCTGGTGGCGTTGCACCTGGCCGCACAGGCGCTGCGTTCGGGTGAGTGCTCGATGGCGCTGGCCGGCGGTGTGGCCGTGATGTCGGGCCCGGAGACCTTCGTTCAGTTCTCGCGCCAGCGGGGCCTCGCGCCCGACGGCCGGTGCAAGCCGTTCGGCGCGGGTGCCGACGGGACGGGCTGGTCCGAGGGTGTCGGCATGCTGCTCGTCGAGCGGTTGTCGTCGGCGCGGGCTGCGGGTCGTCGGGTGCTGGCGGTGGTGCGGGGCACGGCGGTGAACCAGGACGGTGCGTCGAACGGTCTGACGGCGCCGAACGGTCCGTCGCAGCAGCGGGTGATCCGGGCCGCGTTGGCGCAGGCGGGCCTGTCGGCGTCCGATGTGGACGCGGTGGAGGCGCACGGCACCGGTACCGCCCTGGGCGACCCGATCGAGGCCCAGGCGCTCCTGGCGACGTACGGCCAGGACCGTGACGGCGGCGAGCCGTTGTGGCTGGGGTCGGTGAAGTCCAACATCGGGCACACGCAGGCCGCGGCCGGTGTCGCGGGCATCATCAAGATGATTCTCGCGATGCGGCACGGTGTGCTGCCCGCGACGCTGAACGCCGACGAGCCGTCCCCGCACGTGGACTGGGCGTCCGGCGCCGTCGAGCTGCTGACGGAGTCCCGGCCGTGGAACCCCGGGGACCGCCCGCGCCGGGCCGGCATCTCGTCGTTCGGCATGAGCGGCACGAACGCGCACGTGATCCTGGAGGAGCCCCCGGCGACCGAGCCCGTGTCCGCGCCGGTGCCGACGCGGTTGCCGATCGTGCCGCTGGTGCTCTCAGGTCACACCTCCGAAGCTCTGCGGGCTCAGGCCGCGCGCATGTTGGCCTCCGCCGGAGAAGGCGGGGACCCGGCGGTGGCGCTCGGCGCGGCCTCGATCCGGCGTGCTGCGCTGGCGCATCGCGCGGTGGTGCTCGCCGGTGACACCGAGGGGTTGACGACCGGGCTGGGCGCGGTAGCTTCCGGGGCGGGTGGTCTGACGGGTGTTGCGGGTTCTGGTCGGGTGGCGTTCCTGTTCACGGGTCAGGGTGCGCAGCGTGCGTCGATGGGCCGGGGGTTGTACGAGGCGTTCCCGGTGTTCGCGGACGCGTTCGACCAGGTGGCGTTGCACTTGGATGCTCACTTGGACCGGCCGTTGGCGGAGGTGCTGGCGGACGAGGAGTTGATCCACCGCACCGGGTACGCGCAGCCGGCGCTGTTCGCGGTCGAGGTGGCGTTGCACGCGCTGCTGTCGCACTGGGGTGTGCGGGCGGACGTGCTGGTGGGGCACTCGATCGGTGAGGTTGCCGCCGCGCACGTGGCCGGGGTGCTGTCGCTCGGTGATGCGGCCACGCTGGTCGCGGCGCGCGGCAGGTTGATGCAGGCCCTTCCGGCGGGTGGGGCGATGCTCGCGGTGGGTGCTTCCGAGGCGGAGGTGCTGGAGGCGTTCCCGGACGTGGACGTCGCGGTGGTGAACGGTCCTGGGGCCGTGGTGGTCGCGGGGCTGGAAGCAGAGATCGACGCCGTTGCGGAGGCTGCGGGCGGGCGGGGTTGGAAGTCCAGCCGTCTGCGGACCAGTCACGCGTTCCATTCGCGGTTGATGGAGCCGATGTTGGAGGACTTCGGCGCCGTGGTGCGTGGGTTGTCCTTTGCCGAGCCTTCGGTCCCGGCGGTGTCGTCGGTGACGGGTCGTCAGGTCGGGCTCGGGCAGTGGTCGGACCCGGAGTACTGGGTCGACCAGGTCCGCAAGCCCGTCCGCTTCGCCGACGCCCTCGCGGCCCTCGACGGTGTTACGAGGTTCGTCGAACTCGGCCCGGACGGCGTGCTGTCCGCGCTCGTCCAGCAGCCCGACGCCGTCACGGCGCCGCTGCTGCGCCGCGACCGTGACGAAGTCACCACCGTGCTCACGGCGTTGGCGACCTTGCACGTCAACGGCGTTCCGGTCGACTGGGCGCCCTTCTTCACCGGCGTCCGACCGGCCGAGCTGCCGACCTACGCCTTCCAGCGCCGGCGGTACTGGCCCGACGAGGCGCCCGTCGGCCGGACCTCCGGGCCGGACCGTGAGGACGCCGACTTCTGGGCCACCGTCGAGCGCGGTGACCTGCGGACCTTGGCCGACCAGCTGGGCGTCACGGCGACGGCACTTGAGAGCCTCGTTCCGGCGCTGGCCACCTGGCGGGCGCAGGGCCGGGAACGGTCGTTGGTCGACGGCTGGCGGTACCGGGTCGACTGGGAGCCGGCGACCGTGTCCGCCGAAGCCCGGCTCGACGGTGTGTGGGCGGTGGTCGGCGAGGACGTCCACGGCCTTGCCGAGGTGCTGGCGGCACTGGGCGCTTCAGTGGTGCAGGTGACCGGCCGGGAGCAGCTGGCGGGTCTGGACGTCACGGGTCTCGTCGCGTCGCCGACGTCCCTGGCCGATGCGCTCGACCTGGTCCGGACGCTGGTGGACACCGGGTGCAGCACGCCGCTGTGGTTCGTGACCCGGAACGCGTTGGTCACCGGACCGGCGGACGGCGTTGGAGAGATCGACCAGGCGCAGCTGTGGGGCTTCGGCCGGGCGGTGGGGTTGGAGCACCCCGGGATGTGGGGCGGTCTGCTCGATCTGCCGGTCGAGTTGGACCGCCGGGCGGCGGGTCGTGTTGCTGCTGTCCTGGGTGGCGCGTTGGGCGCGGAGGACCAGGTCGCGGTGCGCGGTGGTGGCGTGCTCGTTCGTCGTCTCGTTCACGCGCCGGTGGGTTCCGGGTCGGTCTGGAAGCCTCGGGGCACGGTGCTGGTCGCCGGTGGGACGGGTGGTCTGGGCGTCGAGGTGGCGCGGTGGGCGGCGGCGAACGGTGCGGAGCGGTTGGTGTTGCTCTCGCGGCGTGGATCTCAGGCTCCGGGGGCGGCGGAGTTGTTGGCGGAGCTGCCGATGGCGGAGATCCATGCGTGTGATCTGGCGGATCGGTCCGCGGTGGAGGCGTTGCTGGCCGTGGTCGGTCGGGTCGACGCGGTCGTGCACGCGGCCGGTGTGGCCGAGGACGTGCCACTCGTGGACGCGGACGAGGCGCATCTGGACCGGGTGATCCGGGGCAAGGTCGACGGGGCGTTGCACCTGGACGCGTTGGTCGGTGCGGATCTCGACGCGTTCGTGGTGTTCTCGTCGATCTCGGGTGTCTGGGGCAGCGGGGAGCAGGCGGCGTACGGGGCGGCGAACGCGGCGCTGGACGCGCTGGTGGCGCGGCGTCGCGCGCAGGGCCTGCCGGGTACCGCCGTCGCCTGGGGTCCGTGGGCCCGGGTCGGCATGGCGGCCGACGACGAGACGGCCACGCAGCTGCGCCGCCGGGGTCTGAGCCCGATGGATCCCGCTCGGGCGCTGGCCGCGCTGGCATCGGCCGTCGGCTCGGGCGAGGCGGCCGTCACCGTCGCGGACGTCCGCTGGGCGGACTTCCTGCCGCTGTTCACTGCCGTTCGCGAGCGGCCGCTGTTCGCCAGGCTGGCCCCCGCCATGACGGGAGGTCCCGTGCCGGAGGAGACCGGTCTGGCCGCACGGCTCGCCGGCCTGTCGGCGGTGGAGCGGCACCGGGCGGTGCTGGACCTGGTGCGGGCCGAGGTGGCCGTGGTGCTCGGCCATGCGTCGGCCGGGGCGGTCGAGGCGTCGCGGGCGTTCAAGGAGCTGGGCTTCGACTCGCTGACGGCCGTCGAGCTGCGGAACCGGTTGCAGGCCGCGACCGGGCTGGTGCTTCCCGCGACGCTGGTCTTCGACTACCCGGACGCCGAGCGGCTCGCCGCCTTCGTGCTGGGACGTTTCGCTCCGGGCACCTTCGTGTCGGACGCGACCGTCGCGGCAGCCGTCGCGCCTGCCGGCGACGACCCGGTGGTGATCGTGGGGATGGGTCTGCGGTTGCCGGGTGGTGTGGGGACGCCGGAGGAGTTCTGGGATCTGGTCGCGTCCGGGAGGGACGGGATCGGGGCGTTCCCGACGGATCGTGGGTGGGATCTGGAGGGGTTGTACCACCCGGATCCGGAGCATGCGGGGACGTTCTACGCCCGGGAGGGCGGGTTCCTGTACGGGGCGGGGGACTTCGATGCGGGGCTGTTCGGGATCTCGCCGCGTGAGGCGTTGGCGATGGATCCGCAGCAGCGCCTGTTGCTGGAGACGTCGTGGGAGACGCTGGAGGCGGCGGGTGCCGATCCGCTGGGCCTGCGCGGCGAGCCGGTGGGCGTGTTCGTCGGTGCCTCCTTCATGGGATACGGCTCCGGACCGGTCGAGGCTTCCGACGGCGTGGAGGGGCACCTCCTGACGGGTACGGCTTCGTCGGTGATGTCGGGGCGGATCTCGTACACGTTCGGGCTCGAAGGCCCGGCGGTGACGGTGGACACGGCGTGTTCGTCGTCGCTGGTGGCCCTGCATCTGGCCGCGCAGGCGCTGCGGTCGGGTGAGTGCTCGATGGCGCTGGTCGGCGGCGTCACCGTGATGCCGAACCCGGATGTGTTCGTGGAGTTCTCGCGTCAGCGGGGGCTGGCTGCCGACGGCCGGTGCAAGTCGTTCGGCGCGGACGCGGACGGGACGGGTTGGTCCGAGGGTGTCGGCATGCTGCTGGTCGAGCGGTTGTCGTCGGCGCGGGCTGCGGGTCGTCGGGTGCTGGCGGTGGTGCGGGGTACGGCGGTCAATCAGGACGGTGCGTCGAACGGTCTGACGGCGCCGAACGGTCCGTCGCAGCAGCGGGTGATCCGGGCCGCGTTGGCGCAGGCGGGGTTGAACCCGCAGGACGTCGACGCGGTCGAGGCGCACGGCACCGGCACGACGCTCGGCGACCCCATCGAGGCCCAGGCGCTCCTGGCGACGTACGGTCAGGACCGTGACGGCGAGCCGTTGTGGCTCGGGTCGGTGAAGTCCAACATCGGGCACACGCAGGCGGCGGCCGGTGTCGCCGGCATCATCAAGATGGTTCTGGCGATGCGGCACGGGACCCTGCCCGCGACGCTCCACGCCGACGAGCGTTCCCCGCACGTGGAGTGGGCTTCCGGCGCGGTGTCGCTGTTGACGGAGTCGCGGCCCTGGAACCCCGGGGACCGGCCTCGTCGGGCGGGTGTGTCGGCGTTCGGCGTCAGTGGCACCAACGCGCACGTGATCGTGGAGGAGCCACCGACGGTCGAGGCCGCCGCCGTGGCAGCAGTGGAACTGCCACTGGCTCCGGTGCTGTTGTCCGGTACGGACGAGGCGTCCCTGCGTGCTCAGGCTCAACAGCTGATCGACAGCGCCGAGGTGGGCGCTGCTCACCCGGTGGCACTCGGCGCGGCGTCGATCCGCCGTGCCGCGCTCGCTCACCGGGCGGTGGTGCTCGCCGGTGACACCGACGAGCTGATGACCGGGCTGGATGCGGTGGTGTCCGGTGCGGGTGGTCTGATCGGCACCGCACGGGCGGGCCGGGTGGCGTTCCTGTTCACGGGCCAGGGTGCGCAGCGTGCGTCGATGGGCCGGGGGTTGTACGAGGCGTTCCCGGTGTTCGCGGACGCGTTCGACCAGGTGGCGTTGCACGTGGATGCCCATCTGGACCGGCCGTTGGCTGAGGTCCTCGCGGACGAGGAGTTGATCCACCGGACGGGGTATGCGCAGCCGGCCCTGTTCGCGGTCGAGGTGGCGTTGCACACGCTCCTCACGCACTGGGGTGTGCGGGCGGATGTCCTGGTCGGTCATTCGATCGGTGAGGTTGCTGCCGCGCACGTGGCCGGGGTGCTGTCGCTCGGTGATGCGGCGGCGTTGGTCGTGGCCCGGGGCCGACTGATGCAGGCCCTTCCCGCCGGTGGGGCGATGCTCGCCGTCGGAGCCTCCGAGGCGGACGTCCTCGCCGCGTTCCCGGACGTGGACGTCGCCGTGGTGAACGGTCCTGGGGCGGTGGTGGTTGCGGGCCTGGAAGCCGAGATCGACGCCGTTGCCGAGGCTGCGGGCGAGCGGGGCTGGAAGTTCAGCCGTCTGCGGACCAGTCACGCCTTCCATTCGCGGTTGATGGAGCCGATGTTGGAGGACTTCCGCGCCGTGGTGCGTGGGTTGTCCTTCTCCGAGCCTTCGGTCCCGGCGGTGTCGTCGGTGACGGGCCGCCCGGTCGGTGTCGGGCAGTGGTCGGACCCGGAGTACTGGGTCGACCAGGTCCGCAAGCCGGTCCGGTTCGCCGATGCCCTCGCGGCCCTCGACGGTGTTACGAGGTTCGTCGAACTGGGCCCGGACGGCGTGCTGTCCGCGCTTGTCCAGCAGCCGGACGCCGTCACGGCGCCGCTGCTGCGCCGCGACCGTGACGAAGTCACCACCGTGCTCACGGCGTTGGCGACCTTGCACGTCAACGGCGTTCCGGTCGACTGGTCGCCCTTCTTCACCGGCGTCCGACCGGCCGAGCTGCCGACCTACGCCTTCCAGCACCAGCGGTACTGGCTGGAGACCCGCGCCCAAGCGCCGGCCGTGGCCGCCGACGAGGCGTTCTGGGACCCGATCGACCGTGGCGACACCGCCGGACTCGCCTCCAGGCTCGGTGTCCCGGTCACCACCCTGGAACCGCTCGTTCCCGCGCTGGCGTCCTGGCGGGCCCGCGGTCGGGAGCGCTCGCTGATCGACGGGTGGCGTCACCGTGTCACCTGGAAGCCCGTCACCGATCTGGCCGAGGCGGCGCCCCGTGGCCGCTGGGCGATCGTCGGTGACGAGGCGTCCGTACGCGTCGAAGCGTCCGAGTTCGCCGAGGCGCTGACCGCGCTCGGCGCCGACGCCGTGGTCGTACCGCTCGGCGACCGCGCCGACCTGGCCACGCGTCTGCGTGAGCTGGAGCCCGCAGGCATCCTCGTGCTCCCGGCCGTGTCCCTCGCGGGCGCACTGGCCGTCGTCCAGGCATCGGCCGAGGTCGCGGGCGGTGCGCCGCTGTGGTTGGCGACCCGGGGCGCGGTGTCCGTCGGCCGGGCGGACGGCGCGCCGAACGTCTTGCAGGCGGCGAAGTGGGGACTGGGCCGCGTGGTCGGCCTCGAACACCCGGAGCTCCTGGGCGGACTGCTGGACCTGCCGGAGACCCTCGACGCCAGGGCGGTCGCCCGGCTCGGTCCGGTGCTGGCCGGTGCGCTCGGCCCCGAGGATCAGGTGGCGGTTCGCAGCAGCGGCGTTCTGGTCCGGCGTCTGGTGGCGGCCCCGGCGACCGGCGGAGCCACCTGGCGTCCGCGCGGCACCGTGCTGATCGCCGGAGGCACCGGCGGGCTCGGCGCCCAGGTCGCCCGATGGGCGGCCTCGAACGGCGCGGAGCGGATCGTGCTGGTCAGCCGGCGGGGCCCCGCCGCGCCCGGCGCGGAAGCACTGCTCGCCGAACTTCCGGGTGCCGAGGCGTACGCGTGCGATCTCTCGGACCGGGCCGCCGTCGAGGCGCTGCTCGCACAGGTCGGTGCGGTCGACGCGGTCGTGCACGCCGCAGGTGTGGCCGAGGACGCCGGGCTGGCCGACGCCGACGCCGGGCACCTGAACCGTGTGCTGTCCGGCAAGGTCGACGGGGCGTTGCACCTGGACGCGCTGGTCGGTACGCGTCTCGACGCGTTCGTGGTCTTCTCCTCGATCGCCGGAATCTGGGGCAGCGCCGACCAGGCCGCCTACGCGGCGGCGAACGCGGCGCTGGACGCCGTGGTCGCCGGACGCCGTGCCCGAGGACTGCCGGGCACCGCCGTCGCCTGGGGCCCGTGGGCCGAGGTCGGCATGGCCGCCGAGGCCGAGGTCGCCGACCGGCTGCGCCGTCGCGGCATCACCCCGGTCGACCCGGCGCTCGCGCTGGCCGCCCTGGCCGGCGCGGTCGGGGCCGGCGAGGACCAGGTGACCGTCGCCGACATCCGGTGGGCCGACTTCCTGCCCGCTTTCACCAGCACGCGCGCCCGGCCGTTCTTCGCGGATCTCCCGGCCGCCCGTGACCTTGCCGTCCCCGAGCCGCTGGGTGGCTCCCAGTCGTCCGCGTTCGTCCAGCGGTTGGCGGGCGTGCCGGTCGCCGACCGGCAGCGGCTCGTCGCGGACGTCGTACGGACGCACGTCGCCGCTGCCCTCGGTCATGCCTCGACCGGGGCGGTCGAACCGTCGCGGGCGTTCAAGGAGCTGGGCTTCGACTCGCTGACGGCCGTCGAGCTGCGGAATCGGTTGCAGGCCGCGACCGGGCTGGTGCTTCCCGCGACGCTGGCGTTCGACTACCCGAGCGCCGAGCGGCTCGCCGGGTTCGTTCTGGAGCAGGTGGTCGGCGGCGCGGACGCCGCGGGTCCCGCCGCTCCGGTGCCCTTGGCCGCCACCGGCGACGACCCGATCGTCATCGTGGGGATGGGTCTGCGGTTGCCGGGTGGTGTGGGGACGCCCGAGGAGTTCTGGGATCTGGTCGCGTCCGGGAGGGACGGGATCGGGGCGTTCCCGACGGATCGTGGGTGGGATCTGGAGGGGTTGTACCACCCGGATCCGGAGCATGCGGGGACGTTCTACGCCCGGGAGGGCGGGTTCCTGTACGGGGCGGGGGACTTCGATGCGGGGCTGTTCGGGATCTCGCCGCGCGAGGCGTTGGCGATGGATCCGCAGCAGCGCCTGTTGCTGGAGACGTCGTGGGAGACGCTGGAGGCGGCGGGTGCCGATCCGCTGGGCCTGCGCGGCGAGCCGGTGGGCGTGTTCGTCGGCGCCTCGTTCATGGGGTACGGCACCGGGGCGGCGGAGAGCGGGGAGGGCCTGGAAGGCCATCTGCTGACGGGTACGGCTTCGTCGGTGATGTCGGGGCGGATCTCGTACACGTTCGGGCTCGAAGGCCCGGCGGTGACGGTGGACACGGCGTGTTCGTCGTCGCTGGTGGCCCTGCATCTGGCCGCGCAGGCGCTGCGTTCGGGTGAGTGCTCGATGGCGCTGGTCGGCGGTGTGACGGTCATGCCGACGCCGGATGTGTTCGTGGAGTTCTCGCGTCAGCGGGGTCTGGCGCCGGACGGCCGGTGCAAGTCGTTCGGTGCGGGTGCGGACGGGACGGGTTGGTCCGAGGGTGTCGGCATGCTGCTGGTTGAGCGGTTGTCGTCGGCGCGGGCTGCGGGTCGTCGGGTGCTGGCGGTGGTGCGGGGCACGGCGGTCAATCAGGACGGTGCGTCGAACGGTCTGACGGCGCCGAACGGTCCGTCGCAGCAGCGGGTGATCCGGGCCGCGTTGGCGCAGGCGGGGTTGAACCCGCAGGACGTCGACGCGGTCGAGGCGCACGGCACCGGCACGACGCTCGGCGACCCGATCGAGGCCCAGGCCCTCCTGGCCACCTACGGTCAGGACCGGGACGGCGGCGACCCGCTCTGGCTCGGGTCGGTGAAGTCCAACATCGGGCACACGCAGGCGGCGGCCGGTGTCGCCGGCATCATCAAGATGGTTCTGGCGATGCGGCACGAGACCCTGCCCGCCACCCTGCACGCGGACGAGCCGTCGACCGAGGTCAACTGGTCGGCGGGCGCCGTCGAGTTGCTGACGGAGGCGCGGCCCTGGAGCGCCGGGGACCGGCCTCGTCGGGCGGGTGTGTCGGCGTTCGGCGTCAGCGGTACGAACGCGCACGTGATCGTGGAGGAGCCCCCGGCCGTCGAGTCCGCCGCCGTCGTGGCAGTGCAACTTCCCTTGGTGCCGGTGCTGTTGTCCGGTGCGGACGAGGCGGCGCTCCGTGCCCAGGCACAGCAGGTGCGACTTGTGGCTGATCGGGATCTCCACGCGCTCGCCGCAGCGGCAGCCCGGCGTGCCGCGCTGGCCTATCGGGCGGTGGTGCTCGCCGGTGACACCGAGGGGTTGACGACCGGGCTGGGCGCGGTAGCTTCCGGGTCGGGTGGCTTGACCGGTACGGCGGCTTCTGGTCGGGTGGCGTTCCTGTTCACGGGTCAGGGTGCGCAGCGAGCGTCGATGGGCCGGGGCCTGTACGAGGCGTTCCCGGTGTTCGCGGACGCGTTTGACCAGGTGGCGTTGCACCTGGATGCCGATCTGGACCGTCCGTTGGCGGAGGTGCTGGCGGACGAGGAGCTGATCCACCACACCGGGTACGCGCAGCCGGCGCTGTTCGCGGTGGAGGTGGCGTTGCACGCGCTCCTCACGCACTGGGGTGTGCGGGCGGACGTGCTGGTCGGTCATTCGATCGGTGAGGTTGCTGCCGCGCATGTGGCCGGGGTGCTGTCTCTGCCGGACGCGGCCACGCTGGTCGCGGCGCGCGGCAGGTTGATGCAGGCCCTTCCGTCGGGTGGGGCGATGCTCGCGGTGGGTGCTTCCGAGGCGGACGTCCTCGCCGCGTTCCCGGACGTGGACGTCGCGGTGGTGAACGGCCTTGCGGCCGTGGTGGTTGCGGGCCTGGAAGCCGAGATCGACGCCGTCGCGGAGGCTGCGGGCGAGCGTGGTTGGAAGTCCAGCCGCCTGCGGACCAGCCACGCCTTCCATTCGCGGTTGATGGAGCCGATGTTGGAGGACTTCCGCGCAGTGGTGCGGTCCCTGGCCTTCGCCGAGCCTTCGGTCCCGGCGGTGTCGTCGGTGACTGGTCGCCAGGTCGGTGTCGGGCAGTGGTCGGACCCGGAGTACTGGGTGGACCAGGTCCGCAAGCCCGTCCGCTTCGCCGACGCCCTCGAAGCGCTCGACGGCGTCACCAGGTTCGTCGAACTGGGCCCGGACGGCGTCCTGTCGGCGCTCGTCCAGCAGCCCGACGCCGTCACGGCGCCGCTGCTGCGCCGCGACCGTGACGAAGTCACCACCGCGCTGACGGCGCTCGCGACCCTGCATGTCAACGGTGTCCCGGTCGACTGGTCGCCGCTGTTCACGGGCGTCCGACCGGCCGAGCTGCCGACCTACGCCTTCCAGCACCAGCGGTACTGGCTGCAAGCAGCAGCGCCCGGCCGTTCGGTGGAACCTGCGGAGGCGGGCTTCTGGAACGTCGTTGAGAGGGGCGATCTCCCGTCGTTCGCAGCGGAGTTGGGTGTCGATACCGATGCCGCCGCCACCGTGCTGCCCGCGCTGTCGACCTGGCGGGCGCGCGGCCAGGAACGGTCGCTCATCGACGGCTGGCGATACCGCGTCACCTGGAAGCCGGTCGCCGATCCCGGCGCGGCCCGGGTCGACGGATCCTGGCTGCTTCTCGGTGAGGACCACGAGGAGACCGCCGCCCTCGCCGATGTCCTGACCGGTCACGGCGCGACCGTGCTCCGGTTGGAGATCGGGGTGCGGGCCGAGCTGGCCGACCGGCTGCGGACGCTCGACGCACCGCCGGTCGGCGTGCTGGTACCGGCGGGTTCGCTCACCGGCGTGCTCGCCGCCGTCCAGGCACTGGGCGACGCCGGAATCGCGGCGCCGCTCTGGCTCCTCACGCGGGGGGCGGTCGCGACCGGGTCCGCCGATCCGGCGGTCGACCCGCACCGAGCGGAGGTGTGGGGCTTCGGCCGCGTCGTCGGGTTGGAACACCCCGACCGCTGGGGCGGGCTGATCGACCTGCCGGAGCACCTGGACGTCCGTGCGGGCGGCCGTCTGGTGGCCGTGCTCGCCGGCGGGCTGGGTGACGAGACCGAGGTCTCGGTCCGGGGCGGCGGGCTGCTGGTCCGTCGCCTGACCCCGGCGCCTCGGCGGTCGGGAGGCGGCTGGGAGCCGCGTGGGACGGTTCTGGTCACCGGAGGCACCGGTGGTCTCGGCCGCCAGGTCGCCCGGTGGGCGGTGGAGCACGGCGCCCGACGGGTCGTGCTCGTCGGCCGACGGGGGACCGGGGCGGAGGGTGTCCGCGAGCTGACGGCGGAGTTCGAGAACGTCGAGGCCCGTGCCTGCGACCTCACCGACCGCGACGCGGTCGCGGCGCTGGTGCGGGAGTTCGACGACGAGCCCGACCTGGCGATCGTGCACGCCGCCGGGACCCTGGACGACGGCGTGGTCGCCGGGCTCGACCCGGCCCGCCTGGACGCGGTGCTGGCGAGCAAGGCCGGTGCGGCCTGGCAGCTGCACGAACTGACGGAGCACCGCCCGCTCTCGGCGTTCGTCCTGTTCTCCTCGACCGCCGGCGTGCTCGGCAACCCCGGCCAGGCCAACTACGCCGCCGCCAACGCGGCGCTCGACGCGCTCGCGGAGCACCGCGCGGCCCGCGGGCTGCCGGCCACCTCGATCGCCTGGGGACCCTGGGCCGACGCCGGCATGATGGCCGGCCACGCGGGCTCCGCGCAGTTCCGCCGCTCGGGCCTCTCCCTGTTGCCCCCCGCGGCCGCGCTGGCCGCGCTGGCCGCCGCAGTGGGCGGTGGCGAGCCGGCGGTGGTCGTCGCGGACGTGCGGTGGGACCGGTTCGCCGCCGAGTCCGGCGTGCTGCGGCCGGCGTCGGTGCTGGCCGACCTGCCGGAGGTCAGGGCGTCGGTCCGCGAGGTGACCGTGACCGGCCGGCTGCCGCTCGCGCTGCGGCTGGCGGACCTCTCGCCCGCCGAGGCGCGCCGGACCCTGCTGACCGAGGTGCGGGACCAGGCTGCCGCGGTGCTCGGGCACGGGTCGGGCGGTGCGGTGGCGCCCGACCGCTCGTTCCAGGACCTCGGCCTCGACTCGCTCACCGCGATGGAACTGCGGAACCGGCTGGCCGCCGCGACCGGACTCACCCTCCCGGCGGCACTGGTCTTCGACTACCCGGACGCCGACCGGCTTGCCGGGTTCCTGCTGGAAAGGCTCGTCGGCGGACGGGCTGCGGCGGCGGTACCGGCCGCTCCGGCCGCGCCGGTCACCGACGATCCGATCGTCATCGTCGGGCTGGCCTGCCGGTTCCCGGGCGGGGCCGACACCCCGGAGGACCTCTGGGACCTGCTGGCCTCCGGGACCGACGCCATGGGCGGGTTCCCCACGGACCGCGGCTGGGACCTGGAAGCCCTCTACCACCCGGACCCGGAGCACCCCGGCACCACGTACACCCGGGACGGCGGCTTCGTGTCCGCCGCCGGTGAGTTCGACGCGGGGCTGTTCGGGATCTCGCCGCGCGAGGCGCTGGCGATGGACCCGCAGCAGCGGTTGCTGCTGGAGACGTCGTGGGAGGCGTTCGAACGGGCCGGGGTCGACCCGCTGTCGCTCCGCGGCGAGCAGGTCGGCGTGTTCGCCGGAACCAACGGTCAGGACTACGTCGCGCTGCTGGACGACGGGTCCGAGGACGTCGCGGACTCGGCGGGCCACATCGGCACCGGGAACGCGGCGAGCGTGCTGTCCGGCCGCGTCTCGTACTCGTTCGGCCTGGAGGGGCCGGCGGTGACGGTGGACACGGCGTGCTCGTCGTCGCTGGTCGCGCTGCACCTGGCCGCGCAGGCGCTGCGTTCGGGCGAGTGCTCGATGGCGCTGGTCGGCGGTGTCACCGTGATGGCGACCCCGACGGCCTTCCTGGACTTCAGCCGTCAGCGCGGGCTGGCCGCCGACGGCCGGTGCAAGTCGTTCGGCTCCGACGCGGACGGCACCGCCTGGGGCGAGGGCGCCGGCGTCTTCGTGGTCGAGCGGTTGTCGTCCGCACGGGCGGCCGGTCGTCGGGTGCTGGCCGTGGTGCGGGGCACGGCGGTGAACCAGGACGGTGCGTCGAACGGTCTGACGGCGCCGAACGGTCCGTCGCAGCAGCGGGTGATCCGGGCGGCGTTGGCGCAGGCGGGTCTTTCCCCGCAGGACGTCGACGCCGTCGAGGCGCACGGCACCGGCACGACGCTGGGTGACCCCATCGAGGCGGAAGCGCTGCTGGCGACGTACGGCCGGGACCGGGACGGAGACGTTCCGCTCTGGCTGGGGTCGATCAAGTCCAACATCGGCCACACGCAGGCGGCGGCCGGTGTCGCTGGGATCATCAAGATGGTCCTGGCGCTTCGGCACGAGACCCTTCCCGCCACCCTGCACGCGGACCGGCCGTCCCCGCACGTCGACTGGGCGTCGGGTGCGGTGCGGCTGCTGACGGAGTCGCGTCCGTGGACCTCGGGGGACCGGCCGCGTCGGGCGGGCGTGTCCTCGTTCGGGATCAGCGGCACCAACGCGCACGTGATCCTGGAGGAGGCGCCGGCCGACGAGACCGTGACCGGACCGGCGCCGTACCCGACCGTGCCGGTGCTGCTGTCCGGCCGGACCCCGGCCGCGCTGCGGGCGCAGGCGGAGCGGCTGAGGACGGTGTCTGGTACCGACGTGCCGGCCGTGGCGGCGGCTGCGGCGCGGCGTCCGGTGCTGGCGCATCGTGCGGTGGTGCTCGCGGGTGGGACCGACGAGCTGACGGCCGGGCTGGATGCGGTGGTGTCCGGTGCGGGTGGTCTGACCGGCACCGCACGGGCGGGCCGGGTGGCGTTCCTGTTCACGGGGCAGGGTGCGCAGCGTGCGTCGATGGGCCGGGGGTTGTACGAGGCGTTCCCGGTGTTCGCGGACGCGTTCGACCAGGTGGCGTTGCACGTGGATGCTCACTTGGACCGGCCGTTGGCGGAGGTGCTCGCGGACGAGGAGTTGATCCACCGCACCGGGTACGCGCAGCCGGCGTTGTTCGCCGTCGAGGTGGCGTTGCACGCGCTGCTGTCGCACTGGGGTGTGCGTGCGGACGTGCTGGTCGGGCATTCGATCGGTGAGATCGCTGCCGCTCATGTGGCCGGGGTGCTGTCGCTCACGGACGCGGCCACGCTGGTCGCCGCACGCGGCCGACTGATGCAGGCCCTTCCGGCCGGTGGGGCGATGCTCGCGGTGGGTGCTTCCGAGGCGGACGTCCTCGCCGCGTTCCCGGACGTGGACGTCGCGGTGGTGAACGGTCCTGGGGCCGTGGTGGTTGCGGGCCTGGAAGCCGAGATCGAGGCCGTCGCGGAGGCTGCGGGTGGGCGGGGTTGGAAGTCCAGCCGTCTGCGGACCAGTCACGCCTTCCATTCGCGGTTGATGGAGCCGATGTTGGAGGACTTCCGCGCCGTGGTGCGGTCCCTGGCCTTCGCCGAGCCTTCGGTCCCGGCGGTGTCTGCGGTGACGGGACGCCATGTGGGGCTCGGGCAGTGGTCGGACCCGGAGTACTGGGTCGACCAGGTCCGCAAGCCCGTCCGGTTCGCCGATGCCCTCGACGCCCTCGACGGCGTCACCACCTACGTCGAGCTCGGCCCGGACGCGGTCCTGTCCGCGCTCGTCCAGCAGCCCGACGCCGTCACCGCGCCGCTGCTGCGCCGCGACCGCGACGAGGCGACCACCGCGCTGACGGCACTCGCGACCCTGCACGTCAACGGCGTCCCGGTCGACTGGTCGCCGCTGTTCACGGGCGTCCGACCGGCCGAGCTGCCGACCTACGCCTTCCAGAGGGAGCGGTTCTGGCCCGAGAAGGGGGCCCGGCCCCGCTCAGACCGTGACGACGACGGGTTCTGGACCGTGGTCGAGTCGGGCGACGTGGCTACGCTCGCCGACCGCCTCGGCGTGGAGGCCGAGGCGCTGGCGGGCCTGGTTCCCGCGCTGGCCGCCTGGCGTGCGCGTGGCCGGGAGCGGACGCTGATCGACGCGTGGCGCTACCGCGCCGTCTGGAACCCCACCACCGTCGCGGGCCACGGGCGGATCAGCGGGACGTGGCTGCTGGTCGGCGACGACGGGTTCGGCCTCGCTGCGGTCCTCTCCGGGCTCGGCGCGGAGGTCATGACCGTGCCGACGGGCTCCCGCTCCGAGCTGGCGGCCCGGCTGGCCGGGCAGGAGGCGGAGGGCGTCGTTTCGGTCCTCGGATCGGTCGGTGAAAACCTGGCGCTGGTGCAGGCTTTGACGGACGTACGGAGCACGACCCCGCTGTGGACGGTCACCCGGAACGCGGTGGTCACCGGCCGGGCGGACGACACGGTCGACGTCGGTCAGGCGCAGCTGTGGGGCTTCGGCCGGGCGGTGGGGCTGGAGCACCCGGAATTCTGGGGCGGTCTGCTCGACCTGCCGCCGGTCGTCGACACCCGGGCGGCCGGTCGCCTCGGCGCGGTCCTGGGTGGCGCGTTGGGCGCGGAGGACCAGGTCGCGCTGCGTAGTGGTGGCGTGCTCGTACGGCGGCTCGCGCATGCGCCGGCCGGTGCGGTCGGTGCTGCCGGTGCGTGGAGTCCGCGCGGCACGGTGCTCATCACCGGTGGGACCGGTGGCTTGGGCATCGAGGTGGCGCGGTGGGCGGCGGCGAACGGTGCGGAGCGGTTGGTGCTGCTCTCCCGGCGTGGATCTCAGGCGCCCGGGGCGGCGGAGTTGTTGGCGGAGCTGCCGATGGCGGAGATCCATGCGTGTGATCTGGCGGATCGGTCCGCGGTGGAGGCGTTGCTGGCCGTGGTCGGTCGGGTCGACGCGGTCGTGCACGCGGCCGGTGTGGGCGAGGACGTGGCGCTGGTCGACGCGGACGAGGCGCATCTGGACCGGGTGATCCGGGGCAAGGTCGACGGGGCGCTGCACCTGGACGCGCTGGTCGGTACGGATCTCGACGCGTTCGTGGTGTTCTCGTCCATCTCGGCGACATGGGGCAGCAGTCGGCAGGCCGCGTACGGGGCGGCGAACACCGCTCTCGACGCCCTGGTCCTGCGCCGACGGGCCGCCGGGCTCCCCGGCACGTCGGTCGCCTGGGGTCCCTGGGCGAGCGTCGGCATGGCGGCCGACGTCGAGGCCGCCGCTTCGCTCCGCAGGCAGGGCCTGGTGGGGATGGCTCCCGATCGCGCCGTGGCCGCACTGGCCCGGGCCGTGGGCGCCGGGGACGACCTGGTCACGGTCGCGGACGTGCGGTGGTCGGAGTTCCTGCCGCTGTTCACGGCGGCGCGTGAGCGGCCGTTCCTGGCTGACCTGCCGGAGGCCGCCGAGTCGGCCACCGTGCCGGAGCCGGGTACCGGGCTGGCCGCGCGGTTGGCGGGTCTGTCGTCGGCGGAGCGGCAGCGGACCGTGCTGGAGCTGGTCCGGGCCGAGGTCGCGGCGGCTCTCGGCCATGCGTCGGCCGGGGAGATCGAGGCGTCTCGGGCCTTCAAGGAGCTGGGCTTCGACTCGCTGACCGCCGTCGAACTGCGCAACCGTCTGCGGTCGGCGACCGGGCTGGCGCTGCCGGCGACGCTGGCGTTCGACTACCCGAGCGCCGAGCGGCTCGCCGCGTTCGTCCTGGCCGAGGTGGGAGGCGCGGAGGCGGCCGGTCCTGCCGTTCCGGCGCTCGCTGTCGCCACCGACGACGATCCGGTGGTGATCGTCGGGATGGGCCTGCGGCTGCCCGGCGGGGTGGACTCTCCGGAACGGTTCTGGGAGTTGCTCTCCGCAGGCGAGGACGGGATCGGGGCGTTCCCGACGGATCGTGGGTGGGATCTGGAGGGGTTGTACCACCCGGATCCGGAGCATGCGGGGACGTTCTACGCCCGGGAGGGCGGGTTCCTGTACGGCGCGGGCGAGTTCGATGCGGGGCTGTTCGGGATCTCGCCGCGTGAGGCGCTGGCGATGGATCCGCAGCAGCGCCTGTTGCTGGAGACCTCGTGGGAGTCGTTCGAACGGGCAGGCGTGGACCCACGGGCCGGACTGGCCGGACACCCGGTCGGCGTGTTCGTCGGTGCCTCCTTCATGGGATACGGCTCCGGACCGGTCGAGGCTTCCGACGGTGTGGAGGGGCACCTCCTGACGGGTACGGCTTCGTCGGTGATGTCGGGGCGGATCTCGTACACGTTCGGGCTCGAAGGCCCGGCGGTGACGGTGGACACGGCGTGTTCGTCGTCGTTGGTCGCCCTGCATCTGGCGGTGCAGGCGCTGCGGTCGGGTGAGTGCTCGATGGCGCTGGTCGGTGGTGTGACGGTGATGCCGACGCCGGATGTGTTCGTGGAGTTCTCGCGTCAGCGGGGTCTGGCGCCGGACGGCCGGTGCAAGTCGTTCGGTGCGGGCGCGGACGGGACGGGTTGGTCCGAGGGTGTCGGCATGCTGCTGGTCGAGCGGTTGTCGTCGGCGCGGGTTGCCGGTCGCCAGGTCTTGGCGGTGGTCCGGGGTACCGCGGTCAATCAGGACGGTGCTTCGAACGGTCTGACGGCGCCGAACGGTCCGTCGCAGCAGCGGGTGATCCGGGCCGCGTTGGCGCAGGCGGGCCTGTCGGCGTCCGACGTGGACGCGGTCGAGGCGCACGGCACCGGCACGACGCTCGGCGACCCGATCGAGGCCCAGGCCCTCCTGGCCACCTACGGTCAGGACCGGGACGGCGGCGACCCGCTCTGGCTGGGGTCGGTGAAGTCCAACATCGGGCACACGCAGGCGGCGGCCGGTGTCGCGGGCATCATCAAGATGCTGCTGGCCATGCGGCACGGGACCCTGCCCGCGACGCTCCACGCCGACGAGCGTTCCCCGCACGTGGAGTGGGCTTCCGGCGCGGTGTCGCTGTTGACGGAGTCGCGGCCCTGGAACCCCGGGGACCGGCCTCGTCGGGCGGGTGTGTCGGCGTTCGGCGTCAGTGGCACCAACGCGCACGTGATCGTGGAGGAGCCGCCGACGGTCGAGCCCACTGCCCCGGTGTCGGTCGAACTACCGCTTGCTCCGGTGCTGTTGTCCGGTACGGACGAGGCGTCCCTGCGTGCTCAGGCTCAACAGCTGATCGACAGCGCCGGGGTGGACATCGCTCGCCCGGTGGAACTCGGCGCCGCCTCGATCCGCCGTGCGGCACTGCCGCACCGGGCCGTGGTGCTCGCCGGTGACCGGGAGACCCTCGTCGAGGGCATGCGCCGAGTCGCCATAGGTGCTGCGGCACTCCGGGGCACGACGGGTGCCGGGCGGGTGGCGTTCCTGTTCACGGGTCAGGGCGCGCAGCGAGCGTCGATGGGCCGGGGGTTGTACGAGGCGTTCCCGGTGTTCGCGGATGCCTTCGACCAGGTGGCGTTGCACCTGGATGCCCATCTGGACCGGCCGTTGGCGGAGGTGCTGGCGGACGAGGAGCTGATCCACCGCACCGGGTACGCGCAGCCGGCCCTGTTCGCCGTCGAGGTGGCGTTGCATGCGCTGCTCACCCGCTGGGGTGTGCGGCCGGACGTCCTGGTCGGGCACTCGATCGGTGAGATCGCTGCCGCGCATGTGGCCGGGGTGCTGTCCCTCGGGGACGCCGCCACGCTGGTCGCCGCACGCGGCCGACTGATGCAGGCCCTTCCGGCCGGTGGGGCGATGCTCGCCGTCGGAGCCTCCGAGGCGGACGTCCTCGCCGCGTTCCCGGATGTGGACGTCGCGGTGGTGAACGGTCCTGGGGCCGTGGTGGTCGCGGGCCTGGAAGCCGAGATCGACGCTGTCGCGGAGGCGGCGGGCGAGCGGGGCTGGAAGTCCAGCCGTCTGCGGACCAGTCACGCCTTCCATTCGCGGTTGATGGAGCCGATGTTGGAGGACTTCCGCGCCGTGGTGCGTGGGTTGTCCTTCGCCGAGCCTTCGGTCCCGGCGGTTTCGTCGGTGACAGGCCGCCCGGTCGGTGTCGGGCAGTGGTCGGACCCGGAGTACTGGGTCGACCAGGTCCGCAAGCCCGTCCGCTTCGCCGACGCCCTCGCGGCCCTCGACGGCGTCACCAGGTTCGTCGAACTGGGCCCGGACGGCGTCCTGTCCGCGCTCGTCCAGCAGCCCGACGCCGTCACCGCGCCGCTGCTGCGCCGCGACCGCGACGAAGTCACCACCGTGCTCACGGCGTTGGCGACCTTGCACGTCAACGGCGTTCCGGTCGACTGGGCGCCCTTCTTCACCGGCGTCCGACCGGCCGAGCTGCCGACCTACGCCTTCCAGCACCAGCGGTACTGGCTGGAGAGCCGGCCCGCGAAGGCGGTGGCCGCCGATCCCGCCGAGGCCGGGTTCTGGGCCACGATCGACCGTGGCGACCTCACCACGCTCGCCACGGAACTCGGCGTCGACCCCTTGTCCCCGCTGGAGAGCGTGCTGCCCGCGCTGACGTCCTGGCGGGCACGCGGCCGCGAGCGCTCCCGGTCGGACGGCTGGCGCTACCGGGTCGGCTGGCAGCCGGTGCCCGAGCCGGGCACGTCGGTGCTGGAGGGCACCTGGGTGCTGGTCGGCGCGGACACCGTCGGACTCGCGGCGGCCCTGACCGGCCACGGTGCGCGGGTTCTGACGGTCGGAGCGGACGAGCGCGGCGCGCTCGCCCGGCGGCTGCGGGCGCTGGACGAGCCGATCGCGGGCGTGGTGAGCCTCGCCGCTCTTGAGGACGCGCCCCTGCTGGACACGTTCGCCGTCGTCCAGGCCTGCCTGGACGTCGAGTCGACGGCACCTCTCTGGCTGATCACCCGGGGCGCGGTGTCCGTCGGGAGGGCGGACGCCCCGGCCGGTCCGGTCCAGGCCCAGACCTGGGGCCTCGGTCGCACGCTGGCGCTGGAACACCCCGAGCGCTGGGGCGGTCTGCTGGACCTTCCTGCCGTCGTGGACAGTCGGGCGGCGGGTCGTGTTGCTGCGGTCCTGGGTGGTGCGCTGGGTGCGGAGGATCAGGTCGCCGTTCGCGGCGGCGGTGTGCTGGTGCGGCGCTTGGAGCATGCGCCGGTGGCTTCCGGGTCGGTCTGGAAGCCTCGGGGCACGGTGCTGATCGCCGGTGGGACGGGCGGCCTGGGGGCCGAGGTCGCGCGGTGGGCGGCGGCGAACGGTGCGGAGCGGCTGGTGCTGCTCTCCCGGCGTGGCGTGCGGGCGCCGGGGGCGGCGGAGCTGCTGGCGGAGCTGCCGATGGCGGAGATCCACGCCTGTGATCTGGCGGACCGGTCCGCGGTCGAGGCGTTGCTGGCAACGGTCGGCAAGGTCGACACGGTCGTGCACGCGGCCGGCGTCAGCGAGCACATGGCTCTGGTGGACGCGGACGAGGAGCACGTCCGCCGGGTCGTCGACGGCAAGGTCGACGGGGCGTTGCACCTGGACGCGTTGGTCGGTACGGATCTCGACGCGTTCGTGGTGTTCTCGTCGATCTCGGGTGTCTGGGGCAGCGGGGAGCAGGCGGCGTACGGGGCGGCGAACGCGGCGCTGGACGCGCTGGTGGCGCGGCGTCGCGCGCAGGGCCTGCCGGGTACCGCCGTCGCCTGGGGTCCGTGGGCCCGCGTGGGTATGGCGGCGGACGACGAGTCGGCCACGCAGTTGCGCCGGCGGGGTCTGAATCCGATGGATCCCGCTCGGGCGCTGGCCGTGCTGGCGTCGGCCGTCGGGTCGGGCGAGGCGGCCGTCACCGTCGCGGACGTGCGGTGGTCGGAGTTCCTGCCGCTGTTCACGGCGGCGCGTGAGCGGCCGTTCCTGGCCGACTTGCCGGAGGCCGTCGAGCTCGTTGTCGCTCCGGAGTCGGGCTCCGGGCCGGCTGCGCGGTTGGCGGGCCTGTCGTCGGCGGAGCGGCAGCGGACCGTGCTGGAGCTGGTCCGGGCCGAGGTCGCGGCGGTGCTGGGGCACGCGTCGGCCGGGGCGGTCGAGGCGTCGCGGGCGTTCAAGGAGCTGGGCTTCGACTCGCTGACCGCCGTCGAGCTGCGGAATCGTCTGCGGTCGGCGACCGGGCTGGCGCTGCCGGCGACGCTGGCGTTCGACTACCCGAGCGCCGAGCGGCTCGCCGCGTTCGTCCTGGAACAGATGGTCGGTGCGACCGCCCCGGTGGCGGGCCCCGAGGTCACGACCGTGGCCACCGACGACCCGATCGTCATCGTCGGGACGGGCCTGCGGTTGCCGGGCGGGGTGGAGACACCCGAGGCGTTCTGGGATCTGGTGGCCGAGGGCCGGGACGGCATCGGCGCGTTCCCGACGAACCGTGGCTGGGACCTGGAAGGGCTGTACCACCCGGATCCGGAGCACGCGGGCACCTACTACGCCCGCGAGGGTGGATTCCTCCACGACGCGGGCAAGTTCGACGCCGCGCTGTTCGGGATCTCGCCGCGCGAGGCGTTGACGATGGATCCGCAGCAGCGGTTGCTGCTGGAGACGTCGTGGGAGGCGTTGGAGCGGGGTGGGGTCGATCCGCTGGGCCTGCGCGGCGAGCCGGTCGGTGTGTTCGTCGGTGCCTCGTTCATGGGGTACGGCACCGGATCGGTGGAGAGCGGGGAGGGCCTGGAGGGGCACCTGCTGACGGGCACGGCCTCGTCGGTGATGTCCGGCCGGATCTCCTACACGTTCGGGCTCGAAGGCCCTGCGGTGACCATCGACACGGCGTGCTCGTCGTCGCTGGTCGCGCTGCACCTGGCCGCGCAGGCGCTGCGGTCGGGTGAGTGCTCGATGGCGCTGGTCGGCGGCGTCACCGTGATGCCGACGCCCGACATCTTCGTGGAGTTCTCGCGTCAGCGGGGTCTGGCGCCCGACGGCCGGTGCAAGTCGTTCGGTGCGGGTGCGGACGGGACGGGTTGGTCCGAGGGGGCCGGTGTCCTGCTGGTCGAGCGGTTGTCGTCGGCGCGGGCTGCCGGTCGTCAGGTCCTGGCGGTGGTGCGGGGCACGGCGGTGAACCAGGATGGTGCGTCGAACGGTCTGACGGCGCCGAACGGTCCGTCGCAGCAGCGGGTGATCCGGGCCGCGTTGGCGCAGGCGGGCCTGTCGGCGTCCGACGTGGATGTCGTTGAGGCGCACGGCACCGGCACGACGCTCGGCGACCCGATCGAGGCCCAGGCACTGCTGGCGACGTACGGTCAGGACCGTGACGGAGGCGAGCCGCTCTGGCTCGGGTCGGTGAAGTCCAACATCGGCCACACGCAGGCGGCGGCCGGTGTCGCGGGCATCATCAAGATGCTGCTGGCGATGCGGCACGAGACGCTCCCCGCCACCCTGCACGCGGACGAGCCGTCGGCGGAGGTCGACTGGTCCGTAGGCGCAGTCGAGTTGCTGACGGAGCCGCGTCCGTGGAGCGCCGGGGACCGGCCGCGACGAGCGGGTGTGTCGGCGTTCGGCGTGAGCGGGACGAACGCGCACGTGATCCTGGAAGAGCCCCCGGTGGCGGAGCCGGCCTCGGTACCGGTCGCGCACCTGCCGGTGGTGCCGGTGCTGCTGTCCGGCCGGACCCCGGACGCGCTGCGGGCGCAGGCGGAGCGGCTGAGGACGGTGTCGGGTACCGACCTGACGGCCGTGGCGGCGGCTGCGGCGCGGCGTCCGGTGCTGGCGCATCGTGCGGTGGTGCTCGCGGGTGGGACCGACGAGCTGACGGCCGGGCTGGACGCGGTGGTGTCCGGTGCGGGTGGTCTGACCGGCACCGCACGGGCGGGCCGGGTGGCGTTCCTGTTCACGGGGCAGGGTGCGCAGCGTGCGTCGATGGGCCGGGGGTTGTACGAGGCGTTCCCGGTGTTCGCGGATGCCTTCGACCAGGTGGCGTTGCACGTGGATGCCGATCTGGACCGGCCGTTGGCGGAGGTGCTCGCGGACGAGGAGTTGATCCACCGGACGGGGTATGCGCAGCCGGCCCTGTTCGCGGTCGAGGTGGCCTTGCACGCGCTCCTCACGCACTGGGGTGTGCGGGCGGATGTCCTGGTCGGTCATTCGATCGGTGAGATCGCTGCCGCGCATGTGGCCGGGGTGCTGTCTCTGTCGGACGCGGTCACGCTGGTCGCGGCGCGCGGCCGACTGATGCAGGCCCTTCCGGCCGGTGGGGCGATGCTCGCGGTGGGCGCTTCCGAGGCGGACGTCCTCGCCGCGTTCCCGGACGTGGATGTCGCCGTGGTGAATGGTCCTGGGGCCGTGGTGGTCGCGGGTCTGGAAGCCGAGATCGACGCCGTTGCGGAGGCTGCGGGCGAGCGGGGCTGGAAGTCCAGCCGTCTGCGGACCAGTCACGCCTTCCATTCGCGGTTGATGGAGCCGATGTTGGAGGACTTCCGCGCCGTGGTGCGTGGGTTGTCCTTCTCCGAGCCTTCGGTCCCGGCGGTGTCCTCCGTGACAGGACGCCCGGTCGGTGTCGGGCAGTGGTCGGACCCGGAGTACTGGGTCGACCAGGTCCGCAAGCCCGTCCGGTTCGCCGACGCCCTCGACGCCCTCGCGGCGCTCGACGGCGTCACCACCTACGTCGAGCTCGGCCCGGATGCGGTCCTGTCCGCGCTCGTCCAGCAGCCCGACGCCGTCACCGCGCCGCTGCTGCGCCGCGACCGTGACGAAGTCACCACCGCACTGACGGCACTCGCGACCCTGCACGTCAACGGCGTCCCGGTCGACTGGTCGCCGCTGTTCACGGGCGTCCGACCGGCCGAGCTGCCGACCTACGCCTTCCAACGCCAGGAGTACTGGCTCGAATTCAGGCCCCCGGTGGTCGACGCTGTCGAGGCGGGTTTCTGGGACCGGATCGAGCAGGGCGACCTGCCCGGCCTCGCCGCGCAGCTCGGCGTCGCGGAGGCCGACCTGGAAGGTGTCCTGCCCGCGCTGACCTCCTGGCGCGCGCAGGGGCGGGAGCGTTCGCTCCTGGACGGCTGGCGCTACCACGTCACGTGGGAGCCGCTGCCGGAACCCGGGGCTGTGTCCCTCGCGGGAGGTACCTGGATCCTGGTCGGCGATGTCCCGTTGGCCGACGCGCTGGAACAGCACGGCGCCAAGGTCCTTTCGGTGCCGGCGGGTTCGACGGCGGAGCTGGACACCCGCCTGTGTGGCCTGGACGTCGTCGGCGTCCTGGCGGCGCCGGGGTCCGTGGACGAGGCGCTGGCACTGGTCCGGACGATGGCGACTGCCGGGTCCGGGGCCGCGTTGTGGCTGGTGACGCGGGGTGCCGTGGTCACCGGCCGGGCGGACGGCGCGGTGGACGTCGACCAGGCGCAGCTGTGGGGCTTCGGCCGGGCGGTGGGGTTGGAGCACCCCGGGATGTGGGGCGGTCTGCTCGATCTGCCGGTCGAGTTGGACCGCCGGGCGGCGGGTCGTGTTGCTGCTGTCCTGGGTGGTGCGTTGGGCGCGGAGGACCAGGTCGCGGTGCGCGGTGGTGGCGTGCTCGTTCGTCGTCTCGTTCACGCGCCGGTGGGTTCCGGGTCGGTCTGGAAGCCTCGGGGCACGGTGCTGGTCGCCGGTGGGACGGGTGGTCTGGGCGTCGAGGTGGCGCGGTGGGCGGCTGCGAACGGTGCGGAGCGGTTGGTGTTGCTCTCCCGGCGTGGATCTCAGGCTCCGGGGGCGGCGGAGTTGTTGGCGGAGCTGCCGATGGCGGAGATCCATGCGTGTGATCTGGCGGATCGGTCCGCGGTGGAGGCGTTGCTGGCCGTGGTCGGTCGGGTCGACGCGGTCGTGCACGCGGCCGGTGTGGCCGAGGACGTGCCACTCGTGGACGCGGACGAGGCGCATCTGGACCGGGTGATCCGGGGCAAGGTCGACGGGGCGTTGCACCTGGACGCGCTGGTCGGTACGGATCTTGACGCGTTCGTGGTGTTCTCGTCGATCTCGGGTGTCTGGGGCAGCGGGGAGCAGGCGGCGTACGGGGCGGCGAACGCGGCGCTGGACGCGCTGGTGGCGCGGCGTCGCGCGCAGGGTCTGCCGGGTACCGCCGTCGCCTGGGGTCCGTGGGCCCGCGTGGGTATGGCGGCGGACGACGAGACGGCCACGCAGCTGCGCCGCCGGGGTCTGAGCCCGATGGATCCCGCTCGGGCGCTGGCCGCGCTGGCGTCGGCCGTCGGATCGGGGGACGAGGCGGTTACCGTTGCGGACGTCCGCTGGGCGGACTTCCTGCCGCTGTTCACCGCGAGCCGCGCCCGACCGTTCTTCGACCGGCTGCCGGAGGCCGCCGAGTCGGCTGCCGCGCCGGAGTCGGACTCCGGTCTGGCCGCCCGGTTGGCGGGTCTGTCGTCGGCGGAGCGGCAGCGGACCGTGCTGGAGCTGGTCCGGGCCGAGGTCGCGGCGGCTCTCGGCCATGCGTCGGCCGGGGAGATCGAGGCGTCTCGGGCCTTCAAGGAGCTGGGCTTCGACTCGCTGACCGCCGTCGAACTGCGCAACCGTCTGCGGTCGGCGACCGGGCTGGCGCTGCCGGCGACGCTGGCGTTCGACTACCCGAGCGCCGAGCGGCTCGCCGCGTACGTGCTGGCACAGGTGGTGGGCAGCGCGGAGGCAGCCGCACCGACCGGGGCGGCGGTTCCGGTCGCGGTCCAGGACGACCCGGTGGTCATCGTGGGCATGGGGCTGCGGTTGCCGGGCGGGGTGGAGACACCCGAGGCGTTCTGGGATCTGGTGGCCGAGGGCCGGGACGGCATCGGGGCCTTCCCGACCGACCGTGGCTGGGACCTGGAAGCCCTGTACCACCCCGACCCGGACCACGCGGGCACCTCGTACACCCGGCACGGAGGCTTCCTCTACGAGGCCGGCGACTTCGACGCCAGGCTGTTCGGGATCTCGCCGCGCGAGGCGCTGGCGATGGATCCGCAGCAGCGGTTGCTGCTGGAGACGTCGTGGGAGGCGCTGGAGCGGGGTGGGGTCGATCCGCTGGGCCTGCGCGGCGAGCCGGTGGGCGTGTTCGTCGGCGCCTCGTTCATGGGGTACGGCATCGGGTCGGTGGAGAGCGGGGAGGGCCTGGAGGGGCACCTGCTGACGGGCACGGCCTCGTCGGTGATGTCCGGCCGGATCTCCTACTCCTTCGGGCTCGAAGGCCCTGCGGTGACGGTGGACACGGCGTGTTCGTCCTCGTTGGTGGCGCTGCACCTGGCGGCGCAGGCGCTGCGGTCGGGTGAGTGCTCGATGGCGCTGGTCGGCGGTGCGACCGTGATGCCGAACGCCGATGTCTTCGTGGAGTTCTCGCGTCAGCGCGGACTTGCTGCCGACGGCCGGTGCAAGTCGTTCGGTGCAGCTGCGGACGGGACGGGCTGGTCCGAGGGTGTCGGCATGCTGCTCGTCGAGCGGTTGTCGTCGGCGCGGGCTGCCGGTCGTCAGGTCCTGGCGGTGGTCCGGGGCACGGCGGTCAATCAGGACGGTGCGTCGAACGGTCTGACGGCGCCGAACGGTCCGTCGCAGCAGCGGGTGATCCGGGCGGCGCTGGCGCAGGCGGGGTTGACCCCGCAGGACGTCGACGCCGTCGAGGCGCACGGCACCGGCACGACGCTCGGCGACCCCATCGAGGCCCAGGCGCTCCTGGCCACCTACGGTCAGGACCGTGACGGCGAGCCGTTGTGGCTCGGGTCGGTGAAGTCCAACATCGGCCACACGCAGGCGGCGGCCGGTGTCGCGGGCATCATCAAGATGCTGCTGGCGATGCGGCACGAGACACTCCCCGCCACCCTGCACGCGGACGAGCCGTCGCCGCACGTGGAATGGTCGGCCGGTGAGGTCGAGCTGCTGACCGCGTCGCGTCCCTGGAACCCCGGGGACCGGCCTCGTCGGGCCGGCGTCTCGGCGTTCGGCGTCAGCGGCACCAACGCGCACGTCATCCTCGAAGAGGCCCCCGCAGGGGAGGCCCCGGCCGACGGCCCGGAGCCGACGGTCGTCCCGGTGCTGCTCGCCGGGCACACCGAGTCGGCGCTGCGGGCCCAGGCGGAGCGTCTGCGGCACGTCGCCGACCAGGATCTCCACGCGCTCGCCGCGGCTGCGGCGCGGCGCCCGGCGCTGGCGCATCGCGCGGTGGTGCTCGCGGGTGGGACCGACGCGCTGACGGCCGGGCTGGACGCGGTGGCGACCGGTGCGGGTGGTCTGACCGGCACCGCACGGGCGGGCCGGGTGGCGTTCCTCTTCACGGGTCAGGGCGCGCAGCGAGCGTCGATGGGCCGGGGGTTGTACGAGGCGTTCCCGGTTTTCGCGGACGCGTTCGACCAGGTGGCGTTGCACGTGGATGCCGATCTGGACCGGCCGTTGGCGGAGGTGCTGGCGGACGAGGAGTTGATCCACCGCACCGGGTACGCCCAGCCGGCGCTGTTCGCAGTGGAGGTGGCGTTGCACGCGCTGCTGTCGCACTGGGGTGTGCGGGCGGACGTGCTGGTGGGGCACTCGATCGGCGAGATCGCTGCCGCGCACGTGGCCGGGGTGCTGTCCCTCGCGGACGCGGCCACGCTGGTCGCGGCGCGCGGCAGGTTGATGCAGGCCCTTCCGGCCGGTGGGGCGATGCTCGCCGTCGGAGCCTCTGAGGCGGACGTCCTCGCCGCGTTCCCGGACGTGGACGTCGCCGTGGTGAACGGTCCTGGGGCCGTGGTGGTCGCGGGCCTGGAAGCCGAGATCGACGCCGTCGCCGAGGCTGCGGGCGAGCGGGGTTGGAAGACCAGCCGTCTGCGCACCAGCCACGCCTTCCATTCGCGGCTGATGGAGCCGATGTTGGAGGACTTCCGTGTGATCGTGAAGTCCCTGGCCTTCGCCGAACCGTCGCTCCCGGCGGTCTCCACGGTGACCGGCCGCCCGGTCCGGCCGGGCGAGTGGTCGGACCCGGAGTACTGGGTGGACCAGGTCCGCAAGCCGGTCCGCTTCGCCGACGCCCTCGAAGCGCTCGACGGCGTCACCAGGTTCGTCGAACTGGGCCCGGACGGCGTCCTGTCGGCGCTCGTCCAGCAGCCCGACGCCGTCGCCACGCCGCTGCTGCGCCGCGACCGCGACGAAGTCACCACCGGACTGACGGCGCTCGCGACCCTGCACGTCAACGGCGTCCCGGTCGACTGGTCGCCCTTCTTCACCGGCTTCCGGCCGCTCGAACTCCCCGCCTACGCCTTCCAGCGGCAGCGGTACTGGCTCGCCGCGACCCGCGGCGCCGGCGATCTCGGTGCGGCCGGGCTCGGCGCCGCCGAGCACCCCTTGCTCGGCGCGGTCGTGCCGCTGGTCGACGGGGACGGGACGGTGCTCACCGGCCGGCTCTCGCTCGGTGACCAGCCCTGGCTCGCCGATCACGTGGTCGCCGGTGCGGCGCTGCTGCCCGGGACGGCGCTGCTGGAGCTGGCGCTCCAGGCCGCCCGCCAGGTCGGCTGCGACACCGTCGAGGAGCTGACGCTGCACGTGCCGCTCGTCGTACCCGACCGGGCCGCGGTTCGGATCCAGGTGACGGTGGACGGCCCGGACGAGCGGGGCCGCCGGGACGTGCGCATCCACTCCCGTGACGAGCACGGCGACGGCTGGCAGCACCACGCCACCGGCGCCCTCGCGCCGGCGGGCGCGGCGGCGGGGCGGGCCGTCGACACCTCCGCCGTCTGGCCGCCCGCCGGCGCGGTGGAGGTGCCGCTCGACGGCCTCTACGCCGGTCTCCGGGACATGGGCCTGGACTACGGGCCGGCGTTCCAGGCGCTTCGGGAGGTCTGGCGTCGTGGCGACGACCTGTTCACCGAGGTGGTCCTCGGTGAGGAGTTCCGGCGTGAGGCGTCGCGGTTCGGTGCGCACCCCGCCCTGATCGACGCGGCCCTGCACGCGCTGAGCCTGCCGGGCGGCGACGCCGAGGGCGGTGACGCCGACGCGGTGGCACGGCTGCCGTTCAGCTGGTCGGACGTGGCGGTGTACGCCGTCGGCGCGGACCGGTTGCGGGTCCGGATCAGTCCGGCCGGCGGTGACGCGGTCCGGTTGGAGGCGTTCACCACGGCGGGGCAGGCCGTGCTCGCGGTCGGGTCGCTGGTGATGAGGCCGGTGCCGTCCACCCGTCCCGTGGCGGCGGACCTGTTCGCGGTCGAGTGGGACCGGGTGCCGGCGCCTTCCCCTTCGGCGGCCTCGCCGAGGGCGGCCGGCTGGGCGGTGCTCGGGGAGCCGCTGCCGGAGCTGCCGGGCGTGCCGGCGCGGGACGGCTTCGGTGCCCCGGTGGTGCTCGTGGCCGCGGGTGGCGCGGGCAGCGGCGGCCAGGGGGCCGGCGGGGTCGCCGAGGTGACCCGTGCCGAGGTCCGCCGGGTGCTGGCGGTCGTGCAGAGCTCGCTGGCCACCGACTCCCGGGTGGTGGTGCTGACCAGGAACGCGGTCCTGCCCGATGGCGAAGGCGGCGACGGCGGCGAAGGCGGCGACGGCGTCGACCTCGCCGGGGCTGCGGTCTGGGGCCTGCTCCGGTCGGCCCAGCAGGAGAACCCGGACCGGTTCGTCCTGGTCGACGTCGACGAGGACGCCGCGTCCTGGCTGGCGCTGCCGGCGGCGGTGGCCTCCGGTGAGCCTCAGGTGGCGGTCCGCGGTGGCGCGCTGTTCGCGCCGCGGCTGGCGCGCACGACCGCCGGTGACCGGGCGACCGACCCGACCACCGGCCGGGCCACCGATTCGACCACCGCATCGGCCACGGACCCGGTCACGGACCCGGCGGTCGGATCGTTCGGCGCCGGTACCGTGCTGATCACCGGCGGGTCCGGCACGCTCGCGGGCCGGGTGGCGCGTCATCTGGTCGCCTCCCACGGGATCCGCCGGCTGGTCCTGGTCAGCCGCAGCGGCGGCGGGGAGGCGGTGGCCGGGGAGCTCGGCGCCGAAGGCGTGGAGGTGACGCTCGCCGCGGCGGACGTGACCGACCGTGCCGCGCTGGCCGCGGTGATCGCCGGGATCCCGGCGGAGTACCCGCTGACCGGGGTGGTGCACACCGCCGGTGTCCTGGACGACGGGATCGTCGAGCAGATGACGCCCGACCGGCTCGACCGCGTCCTGCGGCCGAAGGTGGACGGCACGCTGCACCTGCACGAACTCACCCGGGGCCTGGAACTCTCGGCGTTCGTCCTGTTCTCGTCCGCGTCGGCGGTCTTCGGGACGCCGGGGCAGGCGAACTACGCCGCGGCCAACGGGTTCCTCGACGCGTTCGCCCAGCACCGCCGGGCGCTCGGCCTGCCGGGGCAGGCGCTGGCCTGGGGGCCGTGGGCCGAGGGCGGCATGGCCGGTGACCTGGACGAGGCCGACCGGCAGCGGATGGCCCGGGCCGGCGTGCTGCCCTTCGACGTCGCGTCGGGGCTGGCGGCGTTCGACGCTGCCGTGACCGCCGCGGCGGCGCCGGTGGTGCCGATCCGGCTCGACCTGGCGGCCGTGCGGGCGGCGGGGGAGGTGCCGGCGCTGCTGAGCGGCCTGGTCCGGAGGCCGGCGGTCAGGGCCGTGGCGCCCACGGTGGTGCCGGTCGCCCAGCAGTTGGCGGGGCTGTCGGACGAGGCGAGGCGCGAACTGCTGCTGGACCTGGTGCACGGCCACATGGCGACGGTGCTGGGCTACCCGGCCGACCATCCGACGGAGCCCGCCCGGGGCTTCCTCGACCAGGGGTTCGACTCGCTCACGGCGGTCGAACTGCGCAACGGTCTGACCGCGGTGACCGGCCTGCGCCTGCCGGCGACGGTGATCTTCGACTACCCGACCCCCGGCGACCTGGCCGAGCACCTGTTCGAGCAGTTGGCCCCGGTGGAGCCGGTGGCCCCGCCGCTGCCCGCGCTGGCCGAGCTCGACCGGTTCGAGGCCTCGTTGGCCGCCGACGGACTCGACCCCGCGGTGCGCGACCAGATCGCGGACCGGCTCCGGAGGCTGCTCGCGGGCTGGCAGCCGACGGAGGCGGACGAGGTCGTCGACCTGCTGGAGGAGGCCAGCGACGAGGAGATGTTCGCGTTCATCGACAACGACCTCGGCCTCTAGCCGGTCGGGGCGGGGCGGAGCGCCGGCACGCAGGGGCCGGCGCTCCACCGGCCGCGAGGGCGCGGCGCGACCGGTGGACGCGGCCTACTTCCGCATGATCACGGGTTCGCGCCGGCGCAGCAGCCGGGCGACGACGAGTCCGAAGAGCACGGAGAGGGCCAGCAGCATGCCCATGTCGAGCAGCCAGACGCTGCCGCGGTGGGCGAACATCGGGTCGTCGGTGAGGGGGTCGGGCAGGAGGGCGCCCAGGTCGACGGTGGCGGCCATCGCGCCGAACCCCCAGCGCGCGGGCGCCAGCCAGGAGAGCTGGTTGAGGATCGGCGTCTGGTCGAGCTGGAGCAGCGCGCCGCAGAACACCACCTGGACGATGGCGACCAGGACCAGCAGGGGCATGGTCACCTCCTCCTTCTTCACCACGGCGGAGACGAGGAGGCCGAGGACCATCGTGGTGACGGAGAGCAGGGCGACGGCGAGGGTGATCTCCACCAGGCGCGGCAGGAACACGCCTCCGGCGCCCGGTGGTCCGAGCCCGACGCCGACCAGGGCGACCAGGGTGAGGACCACCGACTGGACGACCGTGATGGTGCCGAGCACCACGATCTTCGAGCAGAGGTACGCGGATCTGGACAGGCCGACGGCGCGTTCGCGCTGGTAGATGACGGTTTCCTTGACCAGTTCGCGGACGGCGTTGGCGGCCCCGGTGAGGACGCCGCCGACGCAGAGGATGAGCAGCGCGTTGAGGGCGGTGTCCTCGTCGAGCTGTCGGCCCGCGAGGGCGCGCGTCAGGGCGCCCATGATGAACGGCAGGGCGATCATCACGGCGAGGAAGGTCTTGTCGGCGGCGAGCACCGTGGCGTAGCGGCGGACGAGGGTGGAGACCTGTTTGCCCCAGCGCCTCGGGGTGGGTCGGGGAGCCGAGGCGGTGGGCGCCGGCGTGCCGGGGAGCGAGCGGGCGGGGTGGTCCATGGCGCCGGCGATGTAGCGCCGGTAGGGGGTGGACGCCCGGTACTGACCGGCCCAGTCGTGGTCGCGCCGGCTCTCGAAGGCTTCGAACGCCTGGGGCCAGTGGTCGAAGCCGAAGTGGCCGAGGGCCTCGCCGGGCGGGCCGTACCAGGCGATCCGGCCGCCGGGGACGAGCAGGAGCAGACGGTCGCAGAGGTCGAGGCTGAGCACGCTGTGGGTGACGACGATGACGGTGTGTCCGTCGTCGGCGAGGCTGCGGAGCATCTGCATGACCGAGCGGTCCATGCCGGGGTCGAGACCGCTGGTGGGTTCGTCCAGGAACAGCAGGGAGGGCTTGGTGAGCAGTTCCAGGGCGACGCTGACGCGCTTGCGCTGGCCGCCGGAGAGGCTGGAGATGACCTGGTCGGCGCGCTGGGTGAGGCCGAGCTCGCTGATCACCTCCTCGACCCGGGCCTCCCGTTCGGCGGGCGCGGTGTCGCCGGGGAAGCGGAGCTCGGCCGCGTACCGCAGGGCGCGGCGGACCCGCAGCTGGGTGTGCAGGATGTCGTCCTGCGGGACGAGGCCGATGCGGTGGCGCAGCTCGGCGTACTCGCGGTAGAGGTCGCGGCCGTCGTAGCGGACGGTGCCCCCGGTCGCGGGGCGGAGCCCGGTGAGGGCGTTGAGCAGGGTGGACTTGCCCGCGCCGCTGGGGCCGGTGACGGCCAGCAGGCTCTTCTCGCCGAC
Organism: Kitasatospora sp. NPDC127035; assembly: GCF_042726075.1. Classification (NCBI taxonomy): domain Bacteria; kingdom Bacillati; phylum Actinomycetota; class Actinomycetes; order Kitasatosporales; family Streptomycetaceae; genus Kitasatospora; species Kitasatospora sp. NPDC127035. Next base: position 68,283 of record NZ_JBHXDN010000051.1, read on the forward strand.
CGGGAAGGTGACGTGGTCGAGCAGGACGTGGGCGTCGCCGACCGTGACGGTGAGGTCCTCGACGTCGAGGTCGACGATGCCGGTGTCGATGAACTCCTGGAGCTCGTCGCCGATCAGGCAGAACTCCGAGTGGCCGATGCCGACCAGGTCGCCCTGGCCGACGAGGGCCTCGAACACGGGCTGGCCGTTGAGGTAGGTGCCGTTGTGGCTCTCCAGGTCCGCGATCTCGTACCGGCCGTCGGGGAGGGCACGGAGTTCGGCGTGGTGGCGGGAGGCGGAGAGGTCGCTCACCACCAGGTCGTTGTCGGGGGCGCGGCCGATCCGGACGACGCGGGCGGACAGCGGGAGGATGCTGGTCGGCGGGCGGTAGGAGCCGGTGATCGAGGTGAGGGCGGACGACTGCCGCTGCTGGACGGTCATCGGCTCGGGCAGGGCGCTCAGGCTGCAGCGGGGCCCGTCGGCGGGATCGCCGAAGCGGACCACGCTGCCGGGGCCGACGTCCACGTGCCGGACGCGGTGGCCCTCGGTGTACGTGCCGTTGGTGGAACCGACGTCGTCGAGCACCCACCGGCCGTCCCCCTCGTGCAGGACGGCGTGGTGCCAGGAGACCCGGGGGTCGGTGAACACGACGTCGCTGGCCGGGTCCCGGCCGACGGCGTAGGAGCGGCTCGGGCTCATGACCTGCGAGTCGCCTTCGGCATCGAGTACGAGCTGGGGCGCGCTGGGCCCGAACTCTCGTTCTCCCATACGGTCGATGCTAGTCCGGTGGGGGCCCGGCCGCCCGGGAGGCGGCGTCGTGACCCGGGCGCCTGCCCCCTGCCCCCTGTGACGGCCTCGGACCGCGCGATCGGCGGATCCCGGCCCGTCGGGGGGATTCCCGCCGGCGGGCCGGGATCCGCGGCTAAGGGACTCCTAGGGGTTGAGGGGCCCGAGGGACCGCTCCTAGCGTCTGGGACGGTACCGCCGGTCCGCGGTGCCGTCCCACCCTGCGATCCCGGTGACCACCGGAGTGAGGTGACGCGCTGGTGTCGACTGAGCAGAGGCTCCGGGACTATTTGAAGCGGGTGACCGCCGACCTCCATCAGACGCGCAAGCGGCTGGCGGAGGCCGAGGCCGGCGCCCGCGAGCCGATCGCGATCGTCGGGATGGCCTGCCGCTACCCGGGCGGGATCACCACTCCGGACGAGCTGTGGAAGCTGGTGGAGGAGGGCCGGGACGGCATCGGCCTGTTCCCGACCGACCGCGGCTGGGACGTCGAGGGGCTCTACCACCCCGACCCGGACCACCCCGGCACCTCGTACGCGCGCGAAGGCGGGTTCCTCTACGAGGCCGCGGACTTCGACCCGGACGTGTTCGGGATCTCGCCGCGCGAGGCGCTGGCGACGGACCCGCAGCAGCGCCTGCTGCTGGAGACGGCGTGGGAGGCGCTGGAGCGGGCCGGGGTGGACCCGTTGGGCCTGCGCGGCTCCCGCACCGGCGTCTACGTGGGCCTGATGTACCACGACTACGCCGCGCGCCTGCTGGACGTCCCGGACGAGGTCGAGGCGTACCTCGGGACCGGCAACTCGGGGAGCGTCGCCTCCGGCCGGATCTCCTACACGCTCGGCCTGGAGGGCCCCGCGCTGACGGTGGACACCGCCTGCTCGTCGTCCCTGGTCACGCTGCACCTGGCGGCCCGGGCGCTGCAGGCGGGCGAGTGCGATCTCGCCCTCGCGGGCGGGGCCGCGGTGATGGCGACCCCGGAGACGTTCGTCGGGTTCTCGCGGCAGCGGGGGCTGGCGGCCGACGGCCGGTGCAAGTCCTTCGCGGCGGGTGCGGACGGCACCGGCTGGGGCGAGGGCGTCGGCATGCTGCTGGTGGAGCGGCTGTCGGACGCGCAGCGGCTCGGCCACCCGGTCCTGGCGGTGGTGCGGGGCACGGCGGTGAACCAGGACGGTGCCTCCAGCGGTCTGACGGCGCCGAACGGCCCGTCGCAGCAGCGCGTCATCCGCCAGGCGCTGGCGAACGCCGGTCTGTCGCCGCGGGACGTCGACGTGGTCGAGGCCCACGGTACGGGGACGACGCTGGGCGACCCGATCGAGGCCCAGGCGCTGCTGGCGACGTACGGGCGGGACCGGGACGGCGGCGACCCGCTCTGGCTCGGGTCGATCAAGTCGAACCTCGGGCACACCCAGGCGGCGGCCGGGGCGGCCGGCATCATCAAGATGGTCCAGGCGATGCGGCACGGCGTGCTGCCCCGCACGCTGCACGTCGACGCGCCCACCCCCCAGGTGGACTGGGCGTCCGGGGACGTGGAACTGCTCACCGAGGCCCGCCCCTGGCCGGAGGTGGACCGTCCGCGCCGGGCGGCCGTCTCGTCGTTCGGCATCAGCGGCACCAACGCCCACGTCATCGTGGAGGAACCCCCCGCCCCCCAGACCCCGTCCGTGTCCCAGACCCCGTCCGCGCCCCGGGCCGCACCCGCTCCGGCGGCCGGCCGGGTGGTGCCGCTGGTCGTCAGCGGACCGGACGCCGACGCGCTGCGCCGGCAGGCCGGACGGCTCGGCCGCCACCTGCGGGAGCATCCGGACGGGTCCCCGGCCGACCTCGCCCGGTCGACCACCCTGCGGGCCGCGCTGCCGCACCGGGCCGTGTTCCTCGCGCAGCGGACCGACGACGGCCTGGCACGGGCGGCCGACGCGCTGACCGCCTGGGCCTCCGGAGGCCGGGGCGAGGGCATGGTCGAAGGGGTCGCGGTCCGCGGGAAGCGGGCGTTCCTCTTCACCGGCCAGGGCGCGCAGCGGGCGGCCATGGGGGCGGCACTCGCCGCCGAGTTCCCGGTGTTCGCGGACGCGCTGGCCACCGTCACCGCCGCGCTGGAGCCGCACCTGGGCGTGCCGCTGGCCGTCGCGCTCCACGACGAGGACCTCGTCCACCGGACCGAGTACGCGCAGCCGGCGCTGTTCGCGGTCGAGGTGGCGTTGCACGCGCTGCTCACGCACTGGGGTGTGCGGGCGGACGTCCTGGTCGGGCACTCGATCGGCGAGATCGCCGCCGCGCACGTGGCCGGGGTGCTGTCGCTCGCGGACGCGGCCACGCTGGTCGCCGCGCGCGGCAGGCTGATGCAGGCCCTACCCGCCGGCGGGGCGATGCTCGCCGTCGGAGCCTCCGAGGCCGACGTCCGGGCGGCGCTCGGCACGCTGGACGTCGCGGCGGTGAACGGCCCGGCGGCCGTGGTGGTCTCCGGGGCCGCGGACGCGGTGGAGGAGGCGGCCGTGCTCGCGGCCGGGCGCGGCTGGAAGACCAACCGCCTGCGGACGAGTCACGCGTTCCACTCCCGGCTGATGGAGCCGATGCTGGCGGAGTTCCGGACCGTCGTGAAGTCCCTGGCCTTCGCCGAGCCGTCGACGCCGGCGGTGTCGAGCGTGACCGGCCGGCGGGTGGGACCGGGGGAGTGGTCGGACCCGGAGTACTGGGTCGAGCAGGTCCGCCGGCCCGTCCGCTTCGCGGACGCCGTCGGCGCGCTGGACGGCATCGGCACGCTCGTGGAGCTCGGCCCGGACGGCGTCCTGACGGCGCTGGCCCGGCAGCTGCGCCCGGACGCCGTGTGCGTCCCGACGCTGCGCAAGGACCGCGACGAGCCCACCACCGCGCTCACCGCGCTGGGCACGCTGTTCGTCCACGGCTTCCCGGTCGACTGGAGCGCGGTGCTTCCCGGCGCGCGCCGCGTCGACCTCCCGACGTACGCGTTCCACCGGCGGCGGTTCTGGCTGGACGGCCCGGCCGAGGAGCAGCCGGGCACCGAGGGGTGGCGCTACCGCGTCGAGTGGCAGCCGGCGGGCGACGTCCTGACCGCCGGCCCGCCGGCCACCGACCTGCCGGGCACGGACGCCTCGGCCACCGACCTGGCCGGCGCGGAGCCGCGGACCGGCGCCGGGCAGACCACCGCGCCGCAGCCCGCCGCCGCGCCGGACGGCGCGTGGCTGGTGCTGGGCGACGAGGACGGCGCGCTCGCCGGCGCCCTGCGGGCCGCGGGTACCGAGGTGGTCGCCGAGCCCGGGCCGGCCCTCGCCGGTGTGCTGGCCGCGGTGTCCACCCCGGAGCAGGCCCTCGCGGTCGTCCGGCAGGGCCTGACGGCACCGCACTGGTTCGTCACCCGGCGCGCGGTGGCCACCGGGCCGGACGATCCGGCGCCCGACCCGGGCCCGGCGGCGGTCTGGGGACTGGCCCGGGTCCTCGGCCTGGAGCACCCGGACCGGTGGGGCGGACTGGTCGACCTGCCCGAACGGCCGGACGCCCCGGCGGCGGCCCGGCTCGTCGCGGTCCTGGCCGGCGGGCTCGGCGCCGAGGACCAGGTGGCCCTGCGGGCGGCCGGCCCGGCGCTGCGCCGGCTGGTCCCCGCGCCCGTGCCCGCCGGCGCCCCGCGCTGGCGGCCCGGCGGCACCCTGCTCGTCACCGGCGGGACCGGCGGCCTGGGCGCCGAGGTCGCCCGCTGGGCCGCGGCCCACGGCGCGCAGCGGCTGGTGCTGGTCTCCCGTCGGGGCGCCGACGCCCCCGGCGCGGCGGAACTGCTCGCCGAGCTGCCCGCGGCGCAGGCGCACGCCTGCGACCTGTCCGACCGGTCGGCGGTCGCGGCCCTGCTGGCCGAGGTCGGTGCGGTGGACGCCGTCGTGCACGCGGCGGGCGTCAGCCGGGACGTGCCGCTGGCCGCCGAGGACGCGGACCACCTGCGCGCCGTGGCGGCCGGCAAGGTCGACGGCGCGGTGCACCTCGACGCGTTGCTGCCGGACGTGCCGCTGATCGTCTTCTCCTCGATCGCGGGCGTCTGGGGAAGCGCGGAGCAGGCCGCCTACGCGGCGGCGAACGCGGCGCTGGACGCGCTCGTCGAGCGGCGCCGGGCGCAGGGCCGGCCCGGGACGGCGATCGCCTGGGGGCCGTGGGCCCGGATCGGCATGGCGGCCGACGACGAGGTCGCCGACCGGCTCCGGTTGCGCGGGCTCACCCCGATGGCGCCGGACCGGGCGCTGGACGCGCTCGGCGTGGCGGTCGGCGCCGGCGACGCGTCGGTCACCGTGGCCGACGTGGACTGGGCGCGCTTCGTCCCCGTGTTCTCCACCGCGCGGCCCCGGCCGCTGCTCACCGGCCTGGCCGCCGACCCGCTCACGGACGGACGGCCCGGCGCGGTCCCCGCCCGCGGGGACGTGGCCGGGCAGCTGGCCGCCCGGCTGGCCGAGGCCGCCCCGGCGGAGCGGGAGCGGATCCTGCTGCGGCTGGTCCGGGACGAGGCGGCGGCCGTGCTCGGCCACGCGTCGGGCGCCGCGGTGGCGCCGGAACGGGCCTTCAACGAGCTCGGCTTCGACTCGCTCACCGCCGTCCAGCTGCGCGACCAGCTGATCGCCGCCACCGGACTGCCGCTCTCGCCGACGCTCGTCTTCGACTACCCGAACGCCGAACGGCTCGCGGGCCACCTCGGGGAGTCCCTCGCGCCCGTGCCGGAGACGGTGGACCTGCCCGACGAGGAGATCCGGCGGGCGCTCGCAGCGATCCCGGTCGAGCGGCTGCGGGAGTCCGGGCTGCTGCCCCGGCTGCTGCGGCTGGCGCCGGTGGAACCGGCCCCGACGCTTCCGGGGCCGGGCGCGCCCGCCGAGGACCTCGACGCGATGGACGTCGAGGAGCTCATGCGGCTCGCGCTCGGCTCCGCCGCCCCCGACGAGGACTGACGCCCCGGCGCCCGTACCCGCAACCCCCGCCCCCTGCCCGGGGGACCCCGCCCGGGGGCCGGCGCCCCCCCCCGGGGGCCCCCCCCGCGCGGCGCCCCCGCCCGCCCGCCCCGCCCGCCCCCGCCCGGGGGCACCTGCCCCGGGCCGGTGCCCCCGGTCACCCTCACCAGCCCCTGTCACCTGTCGCCCGCGACGTACCCCGTCGCCTCCCACGTGAGCATTTCCGAGGCCCCAGAGCGGCCTGACGAGCGGAGTGGACCATGACCCAGCCGGACGAGAAGCTCGTCGAGGCCCTGCGCAGCGCACTGAAGGAGACCGACCGGCTCCGCCGTCGGCAGCAGGAGGCCGAGGCCCGGGCCTCCGAGCCGATCGCCGTCGTCGGCACGGCCTGCCGCTACCCCGGTGGGGTGCGAGGCCCGGACGACCTCTGGCGCCTGGTCGCGGAGGGCAGGGACGCGGTCGGGGAGTTCCCGACCGACCGGGGCTGGGACCTCACCACGCTGTTCGACGACGACCCCGACGCGCCCGGTACCTCGATGGCGCGCGAGGGCGGATTCCTCCACGACGCCGGTGACTTCGACGCGTCGCTGTTCGGGATCAGCCCGCGCGAGGCCCGCGCCATGGACCCGCAGCAGCGGCTGCTGCTGGAGTGCGCGTGGGAGGCGTTCGAGCGGGCCGGCCTGGACCCGCTGGGCCAGCGCGGCACCCGCACCGGTGTCTTCGCCGGCAGCAACGACCAGGACTACCTGGGCCTGCTCGGCGACCGTCCCGGCGAGCTGGAGGGCCACCTGGGCACCGGCAACGCCTCCAGCGTCCTGTCCGGCCGGCTCGCCTACACGTTCGGCCTGGAGGGCCCGGCGGTCACGGTCGACACCGCCTGCTCGTCCTCGCTGGTCGCGCTGCACCTGGCCGTGCAGGCGCTGCGCAGCGGCGAGTGCGACCAGGCGCTGGTCGCCGGCGTCCTGGTGATGTCGACGCCCGGGACCTTCCTGGAGTTCTCGCGGCAGCGCGCCCTCGCCACCGACGGCCGCTGCCGGTCGTTCGCCGCCGCCGCCGACGGCACCGGCTGGGGCGAGGGCGCCGGGGTGCTGCTGGTCGAGCGGCTCTCCTCGGCGCGGGCCGCCGGCCGTCCGGTCCTGGCCGTGGTGCGGGGGACGGCGGTGAACCAGGACGGCGCCTCGAACGGGCTGACCGCGCCGAACGGCCCGGCCCAGCGGCGGGTCATCCGGGAGGCGCTCGCGAACGCCGGCCTGACGGCGCAGGAGGTCGACGCGGTCGAGGCGCACGGCACCGGGACGACGCTGGGCGACCCGATCGAGGCCCAGGCGCTGCTGGCGACGTACGGCCAGGACCGGGCCGAGGGCGAGCCGCTCTGGCTGGGCTCGCTGAAGTCGAACATCGGGCACACCCAGGCGGCGGCGGGCGTCGGCGGCATCATCAAGATGGTCGAGGCCATGCGGCACGGGCAGCTGCCGAAGACGCTGCACGTCGACGCGCCGACCCCGAAGGTCGACTGGACCGCGGGGAGGGTGGAGCTGCTCACCGACGCCAGGCCCTGGCCGGCGGTGGGCCGCCCGCGCCGGTCGGCCGTCTCCTCGTTCGGCATGAGCGGTACCAACGCCCACGTGATCCTGGAGCAGGGCGATCCGGTCCGGGAGCCGTCGCCGGCCGCCGGGACCGGGCCGGTGCCGCTGCTGCTCTCCGGGGCCGGCCCGGCCGCGCTGCGGGCCCAGGCCGCCGCCGTCCTGGCGCACGCGGAGGGCGGCGCGCCGCTGGGGGAGGTCGGCGCGACGCTGGCCCGGCGCGCCGTACTGCCGGACCGGGCCGTGGCCTGGGACCTCGCCGGTCTGGAGGCGGTCGGGTCCGGGCTCGTGGCGGGCACCGCGCTCGACTCCACCGACGTGGTGTTCGTGTATCCGGGTCAGGGTGGTCAGTGGCTGGGTATGGCGGTGGGGCTGCTGGAGTCGCGAGCGTTCGCGGAGCGGTTGCGGGAGTGTGATGCGGCGCTGTTGCCGTTGACGGGGTTCTCGGTGGAGGCGGTGCTGCGGGGCGGGGACGACTGGTTGGCGCGGGTGGAGGTG